>NZ_JAATOX010000077.1 GCF_011806385.1 Phaeobacter sp. HF9A
CGGAACTGACCGAGAGCGCGCCGAAACCCTGACGGACGCCGGCGCGGCAGGGTTTCAGACGTGGCGCGACGTTACTCCGACTCGTCGTGATAAACGGGCTGGTAGATCTGGCCCTGGATCAGGGCCGCGAGGTCTTGGGGTTCCTCGACGCCAGCGAGCCCGCGATCAAAGATGTCACGCGCAATGGCGATGGCGACGCGGGTTTCGGTATCGAGCATATTCCGTTGCCGGGGAAACAGCATCCCCTGCTGGCGGTCGGTTTCGCTGACCTGCTCCGCACAGCCCCTTGCCGCCGCGATGAACATCTTGTCGTCGATGGTCTTTGCCTTGGTCGCGTAGACCGCCAGCCCGAGGGCCGGGAATACGTAGAAGTTGTTCGCCTGGCCGGGGTGGAAGGTCTGGCCGTTGAACTCGACATCCGGAAACTGCACGCCGCAGGCCACCAACGCCCTGCCATCGGTCCATGTATAGGCGTCCTTGGGCGTGCATTCCGCGTTGGCTGTGGGGTTGGACAGCGGAAAGATCACCGGGCGCGCGCACTGGCTGGCCATCGCTTTCACGACGCCTTCGGTAAAGAGACCGCCGACGGTGCTCACGCCGATCAGGACCGTCGGTTTGCAGGCCGTGACCGCGCGCTCAAGGTCGGTTTCGTCCTTGAGATCCTTGGCATAGGGGGTCTGGTAGACATTCAGGTCATCGCGCGTTTTGGTCAGCAGACCGCCCGCATCGAACAGGGCAATCGCGTCATGTGCCTCTGCGTCGGAAAGACCCTCGGTCTTCATCGCTTCGACGATCATGTTGGCGATGCCGATGGCGGCGGAACCGGCCCCGGCGAACAACACGCGCTGGTCTTTCAGCGCCTCGCCCTTGATCTGAAGCGCGGTGATCAGCCCCGCGATGGTCACGCTTGCGGTGCCCTGGATGTCGTCGTTGTAGATCAGGTAATTGTCCTTGTAGCGGTCGAACAACCGCAGCGCGTCGGTGCCTTTCCAGTCCTCGAAATGGATGCAGACGCCGGGAAACACTTCGTTCGCAGCCTGCATGAACTCGTCCATGAGGGCGTCAATCTCGTCGCTGCTGGCCACGTCCTCGTGCAGGCCGGGGTAGAGCGGATCGTCGCGCAGCTTCTGGTTGGTCGTGCCGATGTCCATGTGGATCGGCAAAAGCGCATCCGGCGGCACACCGGCGCAGGCGGTGTAGAGGTGCAGCTTGCCAATCGGGATCGGCGTACCGTTCGCGCCGATGTCACCCAGCCCCAGGATGCGCCCGCCCGAGGTGATGCAGATGAAGCGGATATCGCGCGTCGGCCAGTTCGAGAGAACCTCCTTCAGCCGGCCTTTCATGTGTTTGGTCAGATACATGCCACGCGGACGGCGGAAGATCTGACCATAGTCGAGGCAGGCTTCGGCGATGGTCGGGTTGTAGACGATGGGAATGAAACGCTCCGGGTCGCTCATCAGCACGGCGAAATACAGCGTCTCGTTCCGGTCGCAGAGCGAGATCAGATAGATGTAGCGTTCCAGGTCGGTCTGCTTGGCGTCGAGGTGGGTCATGACCCGCGACAGCTGCATCTCCAACGTGTCCACATGGGCCGGCAGAAGGCCGGTGATGCCAAGCGCATCGCGCTCTTTTTCCGTGTAGGCGGTGCCTTTGTCCTGGATGGGATCGTTCAGGACGGTCAGCAGGGGATGATTGCGGGAGGAGGTCATGTATTGGCTCTTTCGGTCTAGCGGGATCTGTGGTGCGGGGGATGTTCGCGCCCCCCGCCGTTTGCTCCGGCGCGGTGTCAGCGCGCGTCCGGGTAGGGATGGTCGATCGCGTCGCGGTCGGGCCGGTGGAAGAGGAACGTCAGCACCACCGAGGAGCCCGCAAGCGCCGCGAGGATGAAGAACGCCCGGGTGAAGCTGCCGCTGTTGCCGACCACCCAGCCGGTGATGACGGGCGCGGCAAAGCCGGAAATGGCGAAGAAGAAGTTCATCAGCCCCAGCGCCGTGGCGGAGCGGTCGGGCGCAATGTCCACGTTGACCGCGTAGTAGACCGCGTTCGCGCCCATGGAGGCGGCAAGCGACACGGTGATCAGCGCCAACGCCACCCACAGGGTCGAGGTGAAGGCCGCGGGCAGGATCACCACAGCGGCGATGAGCTGGGTGATGATGATGAACCAGCTGCGCGCGATCCGAAGGCTGTGGGTTTTCTCCAGCATCCGATCAGACAGATTGCCAAGGACCAGCAGCACGACACCGGCCACCGCCCAGGGCACAAAGGAGAACCAACCGGCACTTGCCACGGGGACCGAGAATTTCTGTTCCAGAAAGCCCGGCAGCCAGGTCATGAAGAAGAACAGGAAGTAGCCGAAGACGAAGAACGCCCAGTAGTTGGACAGCAGCGTCCGGTTGGTGAAGAGCCGCTTCCATGTGGTCTCGGTCGCATTGTCCGAACGGGCTGGCACGACGTTGCCTTCGCCGCGCGCCGCGTCGATGTCTTCGCCTTCCTGCTGCCGGATATGTGCCAGCTCGGCCTGGTTCACATGGGTCGAGTCCTCGGGCCGGTTGCGAAACATCCAGAACCAGAGCGGGAACCACACAAGGCTTGCTGCACCGAGGATCCAGTAGAGCGAACGCCAGTCGGTGAAGGAGAGGATGCCGCTGACGATGGGGCCGCCGATGGCCAGGGCCAGCGGCACCGCCGCCAGCGAGAACCCAAGCGCCCGGGCGCGTTCCTTGGGCGAGAGCCAATGGGCGACCGCGCCGGTCAGGCCCGGAAACATCGGCCCTTCGGAAAGGCCCAGAAAGGCGCGCAGCGCCAAAAGCAGGAAGAAGCTGGAGCCCACAGCGGTCAGCGCGCTCGACACGGCCCAGAGGATGACCGCGACGGTCAGGATGATGCGCGGACCGAAGCGGTCGGTGAGAACGCCGCCGATAAAGGTGGTGAACATGTAGCCCACGCCAAACGCGCCGAGGATCAGACCCTTCTGGCTGGACGTGAGTGACAGATCTTTGGCGATCGGGTCGATGGCATAGGAAATCGCCGCTCTGTCGATGTAGTTGATCACGACAATGGCAAACAACAGCGCGACCATGACCCAGCGATAATGGGTCATGGTCGCACCGGACTGTGCGGTTGGGAGAGTGGTCTTGGCCATAGGTTCTTTCCTGTATTCGGCGTTGCAATCCGCGCAGCACCGCCCGCAGGTTCCTCCCCACGTCAGGCCAAATCGACCCCCGTTCTGCGCCGTCTTCATGGCAAAGACATTGCAACGGGTTCTTGTCGTCAGCCGGTTCCGGACCTCAAAGAAATGTAAGGTTTCAAGTGAAAGCCGCTCCCGTCACCGAAACAGGTTGCTTTTGGCCAGTTCCAGAATTTCGTCGCCGCGCCCGTTCAGGATCGCGCGCATGCCGTAGAGGCTGAAACCGACGCCTTGCTTGGCTTCGATGGCCGGAGGCATGGCCAGCTCGTAGCGGTTCGAGACCACGTCGATCAGGGCGGGGCCGTCATGGGCAAAGGCCTCTTCCAGCGCGCCTTTCAGCTCGCCGGAGTCCTCGACACGAACCCCGAACATCCCGATGGCGCGCGCGACCTCCGCGACGTTGGGGTTCTTCAACGCAACGTTTTCAGGCAGATAGCCTCCGGTCTTCTGTTCCAGCTCCACGAAACCGAGCGTGCCATTGTTCAGCACCACGATCTTGACGGGCAGGTTCAGCTGCACGGCGGTCAGCAATTCGCCGAACAGCATCGCCACGCCGCCGTCGCCCGACATCGACACCACCTGCCGCTCCGGAAATGCGGCCTGCGCGCCAAGCGCCTGCGGCATCGCATTGGCCATGGAGCCATGGTTGAACGAGCCGATGATCCTGCGCTTGCCATTGGTCTTGAGATAGCGCGCGGACCAGATCGCGGGCGTGCCGACATCGACGGTAAACACCGCATCCTCAGCCGCCACTTCGTTGACGACGGAATAGACATATTGCGGGTGCAACGGCTTGCCGGACTTGGCCGGGGTCGCCAGATCATCGAGATCGCGGCGCGCGTTGACGTAGTGCCTGCGCGCCTTGTCCAGAAAATCATGCGGGCGTCCGGCGTCGATCTGCGGGGTGATCATGCGGGCGAATTCCACCACGTCCGCCTCGATCCCCATGGTCAGGGCAACACGTTTGCCAAGCGCGCCGGGATCCCGGTCGACCTGAATGACCTTTGCGCCCTTGGGGTAGAAGTTGCGATAGGGGAAATCGGTGCCGAGCATCAGCAGCGTGTCGCATTCCTTGAGCGCGTGATAGCCCGAGGAAAAGCCGATCAGCCCCGTCATGCCCACGTCAAACGGGTTGTCCCACTCCATGAATTCCTTGCCCCGAAAGGCATGCACGATCGGCGCTTGCAGCGCCTCGGCCAGCGCGACGACCTCGTCATGCGCGCCTGCGGTGCCCGCGCCTGCAAGGATCGTGACGTTCTGCGAGCCGTTCAAAAGCTCTGCCGCCGCCGCGACATCGCTGTCACCCGGCACCCGGCGCACCGGCGAGGGCGGCACGAAGGCGGGCGTGTCGCCGTCGAATTCCAGCATGGACACATCGCCGGGGATCACGATGACCGCGACGGTGTTGCGCCCGATGGCGGTGCGCAGCGCGCGATGCAACACGCCGGGCATCTGCTCGGGCGAGGTGACGAGTTCGCAAAACTCGCTGCATTCCTCGAAGATTTTCGTCGGATGGGTTTCCTGAAAGTAGCCCAGCCCGATCTCGGTCGAGGGGATGTGCGAGGCGATGGCCAGCACCGGCACCCGGTTGCGGTAGCAGTCATAAAGCCCGTTGATCAGGTGCAGGTTGCCCGGCCCGCAACTGCCCGCGCAGACCGCCAGATCGCCGGTGACTGCTGCCTCCGCGCCGGTTGCAAATGCGCCGGCCTCTTCGTTGCGGACATGCATGAATTCGATTTTTCCGTTTTCGCGCAGCGCCCCGTCGATGGCGTTGAGGCTGTCGCCGGTCACGCCCCAGATCCGCGTCACGCCGGCGGAGGCGAGAGTTTCTACAAGCAGCTTGGCAAGGGTGGTCATATTGATGGTCCTTTTGGGAATGGAACAAAGGGTTTTCGGCATGCAGACGGGCGCGCGCTGCGCGACGCGGGGTCAACTCTGCTCAGGTGGGTCGGGTTCAGGGTTTTGGGGGTTCGCCCTCTTGGGCAATGTGACACGCGCTGCGGTGCGCCCAAGAAATGTGAACCATGTCCGATTTACGAGCACAGTCACGCGATTGCGCAGGGTGCTAAGAAAGAAGATGTGCGCAGCTTCCGGGCGACGTGGTCGCCGATCTGCGTGGCGTCAGGGGCCAGTCCGGGGACGACCATGTGGTGTTTCGTCTGTGTCATGAATTTCACTCTCCATTGGCGCGCCGGGCTGCCTTGATGGCTGGCAGGACAACGTTTTGGGCAAAGCCGTGGCGTCCTGCTCTGCTGTCATCTAACTGGAGAGTGGATCTTTGGTCTGCCTTTCGCGCAGTTTAAACATTTGTAAACTTGGCGATTTCTCTGGGGGAGCCGGTCCATCGCAGAGGGCGATCCGCTGAACGCCAGCTGCGTCTTGGACCGGGTGGCGGGGCGCCATCACCAGGGCAGCGCCATTCCGGTATGCGGCGCGAAAGAAGAGCTTCGCGCCGCATGGGCGAGTTTGACGCAAGGATCAGCGCAGAAAATTGTCGCGCAGCAGCGAGATCACTTCGCGTGTGCGCCCGTTCAGAACCGCCTTGATCCCGAACAGCGCCGTAGAGGCCACCTGACCGGCCTCAATCTTTGGCGGCATGACAAGTTCCATCTCATTGGTGCGCACGTCGAGGATGGCAGGGCCGTCCGCGGCCAACCATTCGATCATCGCGCCTTCTAGGTCATTCGCGGTCTCGACCCGCCAGCCCTTGAGCCCACAGACCTGTGCCAACATGGCGAAATCGGGATTCTCCAGATGGGTGTAGCTGTCAAGCAGACCCTCAACGCGCTGCTCCATCTCGACAAAGCCGAGCGAGCCATTGTTGAAGATCAGGATCTTGACCGGCAGTTTCTCTTGCTTGAGCGTCAGCAAATCGCCCATCAGCATGGTCATCCCGCCGTCGCCGCTCATCGAGATGACCTGACGGCCCGGGTAGGCGGCGGCGGCCCCCATGGCCTGCGGATAGGCATTGGCCATAGTGCCGTGCAGCATGCTGGCGAGGAACTTGCGCCCTCCCTTGGCCGTCATGTGCCGCAGCATCCAGACCATGGCCGAGCCGCCATCGGCGGTGAAGATCGCGTCGTCCGCCGCCAGCCGGTCAAGCATATGGGTGACGAATTGCGGGTGGATCAACGTCGGGTCGCTCTCCTTCGCCTCGTCCTTGTAACCGTCAAGGTCGGCCTGCCATTGCTTGCGGGCTGTCTCCAGGTGCGATGTGTCGGTCTTCTGATCCAGCCGGTCCAGCAAGGCGTCGATGGTCGGACCCACGTCGCCGACCAGGCCCATGCCCACCGGCGCGCGGCGTCCGATATGGGTGGGGTCGTGGTCGATCTGAACGACTTTGTCCGGGCCGGGATAGAACTGCGTATAGGCGAAATCGGTGCCGAGGCAGAGCATCACATCGGCGGCGTCCACCGCCTCGACCCCGGCCTTGTTGCCCAGGATACCGATCATGCCGATGTTGTAGGCATTGTCCGGTTCGATGAACTCTTTGGCGCGGCTGGTGTGTGCGATGGGCGCGGCCAGCTTTTCGGCCAGCGCCACAAGCTGGGGCTTGGCGTCGCGCGCGCCGATCCCCGCATAGAGCGTGACGGTTCCGGCGGCGTTGAGCTTTGCGGCCAGCGCGTCAAGCTCCGCGTCCACAGGGCGCAGGCGCGATTTGGGGCGGTGAACGGACCACGGCAACGCGTCCTTGGTCTCTTCCTCGAACATGTCGCCATTGACGATGACGACGGCAACGCCGCCTTTGGTCAACGCCGCCTGTGCGGCCTGGACAACGATCCGGCGCGCCTGATCTGGGTGCGAGATATATTCGCAGAATACGCTGTATTGCTCGTAGATCTTGCGCTGGTCCAGCTCTTGCGGAAAGCCAAGGCCGGTCTCGGCGCGGGTCACATCCGTGGCGATCAGCAGGACCGGCGCGCCGTTGCGATGGCTTTCGAACATGCCGTTGACAAAGTGCAGCGTGCCTGGCCCGCAGGTGCCCGCGCAAACCGCCAGCTCACCGGTGAAATAGGCCTCGCCGCCCGCCGCCAGCCCGCCCACCTCTTCGTGGCGCACATGCACCCATTCAAGATCGGATCGGCGCACGGCATCGGTAAGGTGGTTGATGGTATCGCCAACGATGCCCCAGCAGCGCTTTGCACCGGCCTCAAGCAGGGCGTCCACGACGATTTCGGAAACTTTGGTCATGTGATCTGTCCTTGCGATATGAGGTTGTCAGCTGGCCCGGGCGCGGGCGAGGTCGATGGCGGGGCGGAAGCTCTCGGCCTGCGCGGCGCGCCAGAAATCGGCGTAGATCGTGTCGTCGGGTGCGTCGAGCAACGCGCCTTTGGGCAGGAAGGAGTGCACCTGATCCATGGGCAGCGCCTTTTCGGGGCCGTTGCGGTGTATGAGGTGATGGGGTTCTAGTGCGCTGGGATGCTCGAACCCCGCAGAGGCCGTGATCTCCATCAACGCATCGACCGTCTTCTCATGGAACCGGGCGGCGCGTTCGCCTTGGACTTCGGGAACCAGCCCACGTTGCCGTGCCGGGTCTTGTGAAGTCACGCCGGTCGGGCAATTGCCCATATGGCAGCGTTGCGCCTGGATACAGCCGACCGAGAACATGAAGGCCCGCGCGGCGTTACACCAGTCAGCCCCCTGTGCCATGCTGCGCGCCAGCCCCATGCCGGAATAGACCTTGCCGCTGGCCGCCAGGCGAATCTGCGATTTGACGCCTGCGCCCACCAGCGCGTTGCGCATCAGGATCAGACCTTCGGACAAGGGCATCCCGACCCAGTCCGACAGTTCCAGCGGCGCCGCCCCGGTGCCGCCTTCGCCGCCGTCCACGACAATGAAATCGGGGTGAATGCCGGTTTTGAGGATGGCCTTCATGATGGCGAAGGGTTCGTGCGGCTGGCCGATGCACAGCTTGAGACCCACGGGCTTGCCGCCTGACAACTCGCGCATTTGGGCGGCGAATTCCAGCATCTCGATCGGCGTCGAAAAGGCCGAATGGCCGCGCGGCGAGAGACAATCCTGATGGGCCGGCACCTGGCGGATCCTGGCGATCTCCTCGGTCACTTTCGCGGCGGGCAGAAGGCCGCCGTGGCCGGGTTTGGCCCCTTGGCTGAGCTTGATTTCGGTCATCTTGACCTCGTCGCGCTGCGCCGTCTCGGCGAATTTCGCGGGGTCGAAGTTGCCGTCCTTGTCCCGCGCTCCGAAATAGCCGGACCCCAGTTCCCACACGATGTCGCCACCGTGCTCAAGGTGGTAGGGCGACAGACCGCCTTCGCCGGTGTCGTGGTAGAACCCGCCCTTCCTGGCGCCAAGGTTCAGTGCGCGCACGGCATTGGCCGAGAGCGCGCCAAAGCTCATCGCGGAAATGTTCAGGACAGAGGCCGAATAGGGCTGTTTGCACTGATCCGAGCCGACGGTCACGCGGGGCGATTTTTCCGGGTTTTTGGCGGGCGCAATCGAATGGCCGACCCAGTGATAGGTGTCTTCATCCGTGTTGCGCTCGGTGCCGAAGGGCTGAGTGTCGGTCATGCCTTCGGCGCGGGCATGCACGAGGCGCCGCGCCGCAAGGGAAAAGGGCGTGCCGCCCAGATCATCCTCGACGATGTAGCTGTGAAGATAGGGGCGCAGTTTGTACCCCAGCCACCTGATCCGGCCCGCGACAGGATAGTTGCGGGTGATCGTCCAATGCGACTGGAACGCATCGTAAAGGCCCAAGGCGACGACACACGCGAGAAGCACCGCGACCCAGACCCAACCGATGACTATCGCGATCAGGCCAAGACACCCGGCGCTGATTGGAATGACCGCCCGTTTGCAGATATCGAGAAAGCTCTTCAGTCGGTCATTCATTGGATCGGTCTTTCTTTTTTGGGATCTGCCTCGATCCGGAACGCTTCAACAGCTATCCGGGTTCCGCTTTACCTGACAATTTCCAAGTTCTTACTTTTTTGTCAGGTCCGTGAATTTCATATTGGCTGTGCGGTTCTCTGGTGGACCTAGCATTTTCGACGAGTTGCATCAGCAGCCTGGTCAGTGTCAGCCGAACAAAGGGGCGCTGCGCCACACTCGCCACCGCTGCGGGTCTTGCTGCTGTCACAGCCAAGCTCAGCTTTTTATGGCTGTTCACGATCAATCCCAAACCTTACTTCGCGCTCGCCGTCATAAACCATAGGATTCTGCACGCTCCGGCATCAGACCCCAATCGGTTCAACAGCATGTCAGAAAAATGGGACGAGCGACTTTGGTCGCTCGTCCTTGTTGTGTTCACGCCCCTACTGGGGGTCGCGGATCGTGATGGCCGGGTTCATCGGGAAAAAGTTGTGCGGCATGATGTGCACGGTCTTCCATTCCGTCGACATGACCGGCCAGTCCTCGACGCGCGGGACGTGGTGGAAGCCGGCGGTGAACCAGGTCACGATGTCCTGGTTCTGAAGCGGCGCATCTTCCTTCACCCATTGTGCCAGAGTGTCTGTGCCGTCGCTCTGCATGGCGAACTTGCCGCCTGCGTAGCGTTCGTCAGGATTGTAGACCGTGTTCCACACCGTATTCTCGATGAAGGCGTTGCGGATCATCGGCGGGTCGTTGACAAAGTCAAACGGGCTGTAGGCGACGCTGCCGTGGTGGATCATGTAGCCGGGCTTATGTCCCAACGGTCCCTTGCGATCCGGGTCCTGCAACATGAAGTAGCGCGGCTTGAAGGACGAGACCTGATAGATCGCCTCGCCTTCCGTCTTCGGCATGCTGTGTTCGACCTTCCACATCGACCGGCGCGGCAGATCGTCGGGCACCTCGGCCGGGACGATGTCCATGGTCATGAACCGGTTCTTCGGCTGGTCGATGTCGAAATCGAGACGGAAGTTGAAGAAGTGATCATGGTTCGCCGCCACCAGATTGGGGGCGATGAGCGTGCCGTATTCCGTATCCGCCTCGGCCGAGGGGCTGTCCATCGAGGTCGCGTCAACGCCCTTTACACCGTCAAGGCCGGTGGCGCCGATCTTGATCTCCATCTGGCCGTTCTGCATGAAGCGGTAGTCGATCAGGTAGTCGTAGTTGCCGACCTCGGAGGCGGTGCGCACGACAAGTTCGGTTGCGGGGCGGCCTTCACGCCACCGGCAAAGATGCTGTCGATGTTTCGCAGACCCCGTGCGACGGCCTCGTTATCGCGCTCGATCAAGATGATCTTCAGCCCCGCCTCGCGGCAGGCTGCGGCAGTTCGGTGTCCAGCGCCTGTCTGGCAAAGTCGATAGCGGCTGCCTCCAGATCGGTGCCAACCACAAGGTCCAGCAGTCCGGCATCCAGGGCACGGGCGGCAGAGATGGGCTTGCCGCTGGTTGCCAGGTCTACCGCCGCCTCGATGCCCGCAAGGCGCGGCGTGCGCACCGTGCCGGAGGCGCCGGGGATGATCCCGAGGTTGACCTCCGGCAGACCGAGCTGCGCGCTGCCGCATGCGATGCGAAAGCGGCAGCCCATCGCAATTTCAAACCCGCCGCCCAGGGCATTGCCGTGGATCGCCGCGACCCAGGGCTTCTGCGCGGCTTCGATCTTTTCGACCACGTCGGGCAGCCGCGGCGACCGGGTATTTGTGGCGGGGGCCGGCAATTTTGCCCATATCGCTGCGGTTGCGGGCCTGTGGCGCATCGGCGCCGTGCCTGTCACACTGGACAGCGCGCTGCCGCCGGAACAGAGGCCGTGGTGATCTTCACCTCCGGCTCTACCGGCACCCCCAAGGCCGTGCCACACTCGATCCTCGACCTGGTCAACATGGCGGAGAACTATGGCCGCCACAACGCCGGGCTGTCGCCAAAGGACAATGTGATCGTCACCTCCAAGCTGAGCTATTCCTATGGATTTTCGGTGTCGATGACCGCACTTTACCACGGGGCTGCCCTGCTGCTGGGCAATGGCCGGTTCGATCCTGCCGCCATTCTGGATCAGATCGAACAGCAAAAGGCCACCGTGCTGTTTTCGGTGCCGACCGTCTACAGTATCCTTGTCAAACAGCCGCAGCGTGACCTGTCCTCGCTGCGCTGCTGCATTGCCGCCGGCGAGGCCCGCTCGCCATTTGTCGATGACGCCTGGGAGCAGATCAGCGGCATCAGCATTCAGGACGGTCTGGGCGCCACCGAGATCATGTCCTTTGCGCTTGCGACCCCCCGGGACGAACCCGGCGGCAGAAGCATCGGCACCATCGTTCCGGGCTTCAGCATCGAAATCCGCAATACCCATGGCCAAGTTACCCGCACCGGCGAAGCCGGGGTGGCCTGGGTGCGCGGCAACTCGGTGGCCGCAGGTTATCTTGGCAACCCGGAGGCCAGCGCCAAGGCGTTTCAGGACGGCTGGTACCGGACCGACGACATCCTGCGCATGGATGATGACGGCCGCTTCCACTACCTGGGCCGGGCCACGGACCTGACCAAGGTCGGCGGCGTCTGGGTCTCCCCCGCGGAAACCCAGAACTTCCTCAACGCCCATCCCCTGGTCGCCGAATGCGCCGTGGTCCTGCGCGAACATCCCGAACCTTTGGTGCGGCCCTATGCCTTTGTGGTGCCTGCCGCAGGCGCCACCGCCGGGCCAGAGCTTGAACAGGCCTTGAAGGACGCCATTCGCGGGAAACTCGCCAAGGCTCAGATCCCGCACAAGATCTTCTTCCTCGATGAACTGCCGCGCACCGGCAACGGCAAGGTGCAGCGCTTCGCCCTCTCGGACATGGTCCAGGACAAAATCAACCTTGACTCCATCAGGATGCACTAAGATCCATGACACATTCAAAATCCCTTCTCGCCAGGTTCATGCGGGGCTTAGCGTCCTTCGTTCTGGCACAGCGCCTCTTGGCCATCGTCTTGATACTGGCCGTCTCCGCCACCCTCATGAGCGGTCTGGCCCGCCTTGGCTTTGACACCTCTCCAGAAAGCTTCTTTCTGGAGGGGGCAGACGTCATCGAAGACTGGTACGCCTTCAAGGACAAATATCAGTCCGACGAATTTTCCTTCATCGTGGTGACCCCGCCATCGGTCAATCCCGCTTTCGTTCAGGATCTCGAAGGCTTTGCCGCCAAGCTGGAGGACATCGACGGCGTCGACCGGGTCACGGCGCTGCATAACGTCCGCTCAATCACAGGCGGCGACGACATCCTTGATGTGGGCGACTATCTGCACTCCGGCTTGTCGCCGGCCGAGGTGGCCGAACGGCTGGAAAAGGCACCCGCGCACCCCTATTATCGCGGGCTGTTCGTCAATGACCGCGGCACGCAGTTTGGTGTTCTGGTGGAAACCGTCAGCACGTTCTCCAACGCCGACAAAGAGGGCTTCACCCAAGCTGTGCGCGCCGTGCTTGCACAGCCGGAGTATGCCGCCTGGAACGGCATCGCCATCGGTGCACCGATCCTTGACGCGGACGTGCAACGCATTGTCGGCATGGAAAGCGGCATTTTCGGCAGCATCACCTTCGTGCTCGTGATGGCTGGCTTCTTTGCGGCCTTCCGTCACCGGCTGGCTCTGGTGTTGCCGCCGCTGATCGCCTGCCTGTCCATTGCCTGCGGCCTTGGCGCGATGGGGCTGTGGGGGGCGGACGCCGGTCTGCTTACGCCGATCGTGCCCTCTTTTCTCATTTCGGTCGGGCTGGGAACCGCGGCGTATCAGCTGTCGGATTTCACCACTGCCCGGCGCAAGGGCGAGCCGGTTCAGAAGGCAATCCTGGACACCATGGAACAGGCCGGAGGTCCGGCGCTGCTGGCCAACATCACCACCGCAGGCGCGCTGTTTGCGTTCTCCGGCTCGCGGGTGCTGCCGGTGCGGGACGTGGGCCTGTCTCTTGGCATCGGCCTGATGGCAGCCTGCCTCTTCACCCTGATCCTGTTCCCGCTGCTGGCCAATCTGTGGGGCCACCGCATCCGGGAGCAGCCGGGCCGGGCGGCACACAGCACCGTACTGGCCGCACTGGCAAACTTCGCCATCAGCGCACCGCGGCTGATTGCGCTCGTCTTTGCAGCGCTGGTGGCCGTTGCCATCGCCGGGGTCAGCAAACTGGAAACGGATTACTACTATCTGGGCACCTTCAAAAAGGACTCGGAACTGTTTCAGGCCCATCAGGCCGCCAATGCAGCCATCCCCGTCTCCAATGCCATTGAGGTTCTGATCTCGCTCGGCAAAACCGATGCGCTGAAAGACCCCGCCGCCCTGCGCGCCGTGAACACCATCGCGCAACAGGCGCTGGCGGCGGTGGATCAGGACGTACCGGTCAAAGCCTACACTCTGGCCGATGTGGTCAAGGAACTTTCGGAACAGACCCTGGGCAGCTACAGCATCCCGCATAGCCGCAATACCATCGCCCAGCTGATCCTGCTGTTCGAAAGCTCCGGCCATGATGAGATGGAGCGGGTTGCGAGTCCCGGCTTCGACGAGGCCCGACTGACCTTTCTGGTGCCGTCGCGCGCCTACAGCGCCTATACCCCGCTGATCGAAACCATCGAGGCCGAGGCCACCGCCGTGATGGCGGAGGCGGGTTACCCGGATGCAACAGTGGTGGTCACCGGCGTGGTGCCGATGTGGCTCGAAATCAGTACGTTCCTGACCGAAACCCAGATTTCCTCCTTCCTGATGGCAACTGCGGTTGTGGCGCTGGTGATGGTACTGATCGTCCGTTCCGTGGTGATCGGCTTGGCCATGGCGGCGATCAACGTCTGCTGTGTGCTGCTGGTCCTGGGGTTCATGGGACATATGGGAATAATCCTGGACCCTTTCACCATCCTGATCGGCGCAATCGCCCTGGGTATCCTTGATGACGATACCATCCATTTCGCTCGCAACTTCCTGGACCGCCGCAAGCAGGGCGTGGATCTGGACACCGCCCTGCACGGCACTTTCCAAAGCGCGGGCAAGGTGATGGGCATACAGACCCTGATCCTGGTGGTGGCTTTCATCGTCTACACAACCGGCACTGTACAAAGCCTGGCCACCTTCGGCTTTGTCACCACGGCCACGATCTTTCTCGGCCTGCTGGTTGAATTCACCGTAACCCCGGCGCTGCTCATCCTGTTGTCGCGCGGCAGTGCGCGTCGAACCGGCAAGGACCCGGTACCAGAGGCCGATCCGGGCAGTTACCGCCCGGTGCTGGAAATGCCGGACCCTGTCCGTCCGACGCAAAACTGAGGAGCGCCAGATGTCTTATCTCAAACCGCATGAACTCGCCGATGCGATGGTCGACACAGGGGCCAACAAGGCCAACCTGTCCACCAAAGACACGCTGATCCGGGCCTATATGGCCGGTGCGATCCTGGCCCTGGCCGCCGGGTTTGCGGTCACCGTCACGGTCAACACAGGCAATCCGCTGATTGGCGCGCTGCTGTTCCCGGTCGGCTTCTGCATGCTCAGCCTGCCGGGGCCTTTGGAATTTTTGAAAAGGCTCTACAAAGACCTCCGAAAGCAGAGCTGTCGCGAGATTTCTGCGCCTGGCACCTGGGTTCCCTTTTTTCTGACTCTTTTGTTGTACAGTGGCAGAATGTGAGTTCGAAGGTGACACCTATGCGTTCGATGAACCCCTGATCGCAAAAGATGAACGGACAGATAGCTTTGCCAGACTGGGAACCAGACATTCGCACATTGAGGTGTTTTATCACTGTCGCTGAAGAGCGGAATATCACCCGCGCAGCCAGTCGCCTCAACATTGCGCAACCGGCGCTCAGCCGGAAAATCGCCAATCTCGAACGAGAGTTGAACCTCGCGCTCTTTGAGCGTTCGGTCAGAGGGGTCGAAGTAACACCTGCGGGCAAAATTCTCCTGGATCGTGCCTACACGCTCTTTGGGCAACTCGCCCAACCCTTTCATGACGTAACCGCCAGTTCTGAACGGCCGGCCGGCACTGTTGTTGTCGGCATGCCCCCGACCCCGGGCGAATTCATCGCGCCGCCTTTATTGCGTCGTGTCAAAGAGCGGTTTCCAGACATTGAGCTGCGCTTCAAGGAAGGGTTCAGTCGCGAGTTGGAGGACTGGCTGCTCACGGGTCAGATCAGTCTCGCTGTCATGCACAACCCGCCGGATCGCGCGGATATCTCCAGCCAGGAACTGTTGATAGAAAAACTTCATCTGATCGGGCAGACGGGATCGCTAGACAAACCCTTCTACACGCTTGCAGAAGCCGCAGCGCTGCCCCTGATCATGCCATCTCGTGCCAACTACCTGAGATTGCTGGCTGATCAACACGCGGAACAGATCGGTTGCGAGCTCAATGTTACGCAACGGGTCGATGGCGTCTGGCATCTGAAGGCACTGGTCCGGGATGGGCATGGCTTCACGCTTTTGACGTTCGGAGGTGTTCTCACCGAGTTTCACCTGGGCACGTTGGTCGCGGCACCGATTGTCGAACCGGAAGTCCAGTGGCGGCTTTGCACCGCAATCAAGTTCGACCAGCGGCAAAATATGGCGATCAAAGCCGTTGAGGCGGTCATCGCGGATATCGTCGGGGAGCTGGTAGAAGGCAATATTTGGCACTAGGTGCCTTCCATACCTTCACGGTATGAAAGTCATGTTGAGATGGCATTTTTCGCATGACTTTCGTTCTGGCAGTCTTTTCCCGGTACAGCGATTGGAGGAATCGCTGAGATGGGAGGAGACTGCATGAGACCCCTGATATCCGCGACAGTTGTGGCGACTGCTCTGGCAAGCGCCGCATGTGCCGACACTTACAAATGGATCACCTACAAGCCACAAGGCGCGGGTGATGCACAGGCGATCACAACACAGTGGTTTGCCGACCAGTTCGCAGAGCGTACCGACGGCAAGCATGAAATTGAAATCTTCTGGGGCGGTTCCGTTGCTAAGGGACGTGAGATCCCCGAGGCACTGGCAGCAGGCGTGGGCGATTTCGGCGACGTGATCACGCCCTATTTTCCGGACCTTCTGCCGCTGAACAACGCCGTTGGTTTCTACATCCCACAACCGATGAAGACACAGGGCGTGGGGGAAGCGATGGAAGCCTGGCACAAGGACTACCCGCAGTTCAGTCAGGAGCTTGCGGAGCAGAATCTGCACGCTGTCGGTTTTCGACCCCTTGAAAGCTATGGCCTGCTCTGCACCAAACCGGTCCGTTCGATCAATGATATGGCCGGTTTGCGGATCCGCTCTTACGGCTTTGCCTACCCCGCGCTGATCGAGGCGATGGGGGCAACGCCGGTGTCGATTTCGACCTCCGATTCCTATGAGGCCCTTCAGCGTTCCGTGATCGACTGTACGCCGATCGGACCCGCATTGGCGCGCGGTTGGAAATATGACGAGGTGGCCAAATATTACATCGAAGTGCCCTTTGGCGCCTCGTTCGGCCATATCATCGCGATGAATCTCGATAGCTACAACGCGATGGACGAGGAAACGCGCTCCGTGGTCGATCAGCTCGGGCATGATTACCTGGTGGAATACAGCCGCATGCTGGATGAGGATGACGCGCGCGTGCGCGAAATCTGGAAGGGTGATCTGGGCGTGGAGGTCATCGACTTTCCGGCGGGCGAGCTTGAAGCTCTGGTCGCCGATGAGAAAGTCCAGGCGGTCCGCAACGAATGGATCGAAAAGGCCAAGGCCCTGGATGTTCCGGTCGATGACATCGTCGCCAAGCTGACATTCTGAACGTCGAATATTGGCACGGGCCTGGCTCGTGCCAATGTCGCAGGAGACTTCCGATGCAATATACAATGAAGGTTCGCGCCGGCTTCGGCCGCGTGCTGCACCTATGTGGGCTGCTGGCTGGCATCACTCTTTTGGCCGTTATGGGTCTGGTCGTTGCAAATGTGCTGCTGCGATACCTGTTCAATATGCCTGTTGCGGGTACGCTGGAACTGACCGAGGGCGCGCTGCCGGTCATCGTGTTCCTGTCGCTTGCCATGACCCAATACGAAGGCGGGCACATCAAGGTCGTGCTGCTGACCCGAAGCCTGCCGGACGGACTGCGCCGCGCCGCGGTCGTTCTGGCCATGCTGGCCGGGGCCGGTTTGTTTGCCTGGGCAGCCTATGCAGGCTGGAAGCTGACCCTGAAATCCATTGCCATCGGCGAAATCGAGCGTGGCTCGATCCGCTACCCGCTGTGGCCGATCAAGGGTGTGATCGCCCTTGGTATGGCGCTTCTCACCATTCAATTCGTGATTGACGCGGTTTTGGCCGCGCTTGGCGGCACGCTGCCCGATGCCGAACCGGAGGAAATCGAATGAGCAATCTGGTTATCGGTCTTATAGGGACGCTGGGTCTATTTGCCGGGATTCTGCTGGGCATCAATGTGATGGTGGTCCTTGGCCTCGTCGGGGCGCTTGGCCTTGCCGCGCTGGTCGGGTTCCACGCTGCCACGGCGTTGCTCTCGACCGTGTTTTTCGACACCACGCATTCATTCCACTTTTCGGTCATTCCGCTGTTCCTGCTGATGGGCTTTTTCGCCATGCGGGCAGGGCTGGGCGAAGACCTGTTCGAAGCTGCATCGAAATGGCTCGGCGGGTTGCGTGGCGGGCTGGCGATTTCGACGACGCTGGGTGCCGCCGCCTTTGGTGCGGCATCGGGGTCGTCGGTCGGCACCGCGACCGTCTTTACCAAACTCGCGCTGCCGCAGATGCTGAACCGCGGCTATGACAAAAGTCTTGCCTCCGCGTCGATCGCCATTGCCGGCACGCTTGCGGTCATGATCCCGCCCTCCGCGCTGGTCGTCGTTTATGGCATCCTCACCGACAGTTCCATCGGCGCGCTTCTGATCGCAGGCTTCATCCCGGGCATCCTCTTTGCACTGATCCTCTGTTTGGCAATCTGGGTGCGGGTGCGGATGAATCCCGAGCTCGCGCCGATGGAGACCACGACGTATTCGCTGCGCGAAAAGGTGGCATCGCTGCGTATGGCGGGCCCGCTGGTGCTGATCATCGTGGCCATCGTCTCGGGCCTTTACCTTGGCATCTTCACCCCGACGGAAGCGGGCGGGATCGGCGCGATGCTGACGCTGATGCTGGCGCTCATCCGGCATCGCGGGGTCAAGGGCATTGCCCTGAAGGACACGCTGATGGAGACCATGCGGACAACCGCGATGATCTTTGCCATCCTGATGTGTGCACTGGTCTTTTCAAAGTTCCTCGCGCTTTCGGGGGTCACCAACAGTGTCGGCGGGTTTCTGACAGGACTCGAGGTCAACCGCTGGATCATCGTCGCGCTGGTCGCGCTGATCTATCTTGCCCTCGGCATGCTGATGGACGCGCCCGCGCTGCTGGCAATCACATTGCCGATCACCCATCCGGTCATGATGAACCTGGGGTTCGATCCGGTCTGGTTCGGCATTTTCGTGGTGCTGCTGGTGGAAATCGGCGCGGTTACGCCTCCGGTGGGGATCAACTGCTTCGTGGTGCAATCGGCCTCGAATGGGCGGGTCCAGTTGGAGGACGTGTTCCGCGGCCTGCTGCCCTTCGTGATCGCGGGCCTGGTGATGCTGGTGTTGCTCTGCGCCTTTCCGCAAATCGCGCTCTTCCTGCCGGAGCGTATGCAATGACGGATCTGCGCACGGTTTGGGACGATCCGACGGTTGAAATCATCCTGCGCAGCACCGAGACCTCGCCATTCGGACGCAAAGTCCGAATGGCGCTGGTCGCCCTCGGACTGGGCGGGCGGGTCCGGCTGGAACCTGCGGACACGATGGCCGAAACCGATGGTCTGCGCCTACAGAACCCGCTGGGAAAAATGCCCTGCCTCCTGATCGGGAAGGAGGCGTTTTTCGACAGTCACGTCATCCTCGAGATGCTCGATGCGCTGGCAGGGGGCGGACGGCTGATGCCTCGTGATGGGCTCGAACGATTTCGGGTCCTGACCCGGGCGCGGCTGGCGGACGGGATCACCGACGCGGCGCTTTTGGCAACCTATGAAGACCGCTTTCGCACGCCGGACCAGACCTCTGAACGCTGGTTGGCCCATCAGAAGGGCAAGATCACGCGCGCCCTTGCTGCCTTTGAAAGCGATCTGCCGGATCCGGCGCGCGCGGAGCTGGTCCAGATCACCCTCGCCGCTGCGCTTGGTTATCTGAACTGGCGGCGGCCTCTCGAATGGCGAGAAACGCACCCCGAACTGGACAGGTGGTTACAGGATTTCGCCCGCAATCACCCGTGCTGGACAAAAACCGAAAGGACACAAGAATGAGCCGCTGGCCCGATCAACGTCTGCCCGCACCCGACCCCGCAACCTACAATGCCCGGCAGCAAGAGATTCACGACGCCATCGCCAGCGGTCCGCGCGGCGGGGTCCGTGGTCCGCTGGCGGTTTGGCTGCACCGTCCCGAGCTGGCGGCCAGGGCGCAGGATCTCGGTCGCTACTGCCGTTATGACACGGTGCTCGATCCCAAGCTCTCCGAACTC
>NZ_JAATOX010000078.1 GCF_011806385.1 Phaeobacter sp. HF9A
TGAATGACCGAGAACCCGCTGGCCCGATACGGCTGCGCTGTGTGAGGGCTACACCGCATCGGGCCAGCTACCCGAGCTCTCCAAGGGGGTCATTGTTGGATGCCGATAGGGGGTAAAGATTGCTTGCCGATTGACACTGATCTCGGGGAAATCTTGCGCGAAGAGCGACCTGCTTTTCCCCGAGAAAATACGACGTTTCATGCCCATTCCGGCCACACGTTATGCGACTCGGCCGAGACGCTGCGGTGGGTCATCCTGGTCTGCCGCATTTTTGAATTCTGCCACAACGTCGCTGAGCAAATCAGTCGCGGCCGTCAAGGCTGTGGTTGCGGCGGAGGTCTCTTCAAACATGGCTGCGTTCTGCTGCGTAAGTTGGTCAAGCTCACCCATCGTGTGTTTCAGATCGGCGATGCCCTGGGCCTGGGTTCCGACCGTAGATGCGATCTGTTGCATGGAATCTGAGGCCTTGCGCACCGCTTCGAGAACGCTGCGCAGGACGGCGCCGGCGTTGTCGACCAGTTCCGCACCGTTATTAATCTGGCGGGCACTATCGTTTATCAGGGTACTGATTTCTTGCGCCGCTTCCGAGGACCGGCCGGCAAGGGCGCGAACCTCTGATGCAACAACGGCGAAGCCTTGACCGGCTGATCCCGCACGGGCGGCCTCCACCCCGGCATTGAGCGCCAGAAGGTTGGTCTGCGACGCTACATCCTCGATCAAATCGACAACTGAAAGGATCCGGTCGGAGCTGCTCTTGATCTCTTCCATCGCTTCCAGCGCATTATCGACCACTTTCATGCCGTTTTCCGCATCGTCTCTGGTTCCGGCTGTCGTCAAAGCCACCTGCTGCGCGCCGTCTGAGGCGGCGGCCATGACTTCGCTGAAGTTGTCGATACGCGAGGCCACACTGCCCAGAGCGTTCGCCTGTTCCTCGGTCCGTTTTGCAAGTTTGTCGGAGGCCGAGGCAATGCTGCTTGTGTCTGTCTTGATTGAATTTGCGTTTTCCTGGACGCTGGCCATGGCCGCCGACAGCGAGTTGACTGCACTGTTGAATTCGTTGCGCAGCGGCTCGAATTGCTCTGGAAACTCTGCCTTGATCCGCGTCGAGAGGTTGCCCTTTGCCAGTTTGGTCAAAGCCGCGCTAAGCTGCGCCATGACATTGAGCTGTTCTGCTTCCTTCTCGGCCAAACTATGTTGCAGGTCTTGCGAGCTGGTCAATGCTTCGGACAGTCTTTCGGCCTCTTGCTCGATCTGCTCCCGTTGGCTGAGTTGCACGTGCAGCAGGTAGAACAGACCGGCGGTTTCAGCCACCCAGACGGTGCCGTGAAGGGCCAGGCGCGCCAAGTCTATGAGCAAGCCGCTACTGGGATAAATCAGCGTCGGCAGAAAGAACGTCAACACAGCGTGATGGACAATGACAATCCCTGACGCAGCCAGAAGTGCCCGCTTGTCCTGTAGGATCACAAGAACAGCAAGCACGGCAAAATAAATCAGGTGTGTGTCCAGCTGCCATGAGTGTCCGGCCAGGGCTGCCGTCAGCAACGGCAATTGACCCATCACGCCGAGCGCCACAGCCATGCGTGCCAGCCCGCCACCGCGAAGCTGAAGGCCGATGGTGACGGCGGCAATTGCCAGGGATATTGCGAGGTAGGGCCAAGGGGACAGGCCCACCAACCACGCGCCGAGCGCCGGAACGGGCGTCATCAGAATGTTGAGATAGCCAATCAGGCGCAAACCTCGTGCTTGCGCAACTTCCAAGGATGGTATGGTGTCTTCCATTTTATACTCCACAAAGTTGCGCTGCGATCGTGCCGTCGAGAACCAGCCAGGCCCCTTCAGCCTTCAACCGTTCGGGAAACCCGCTGGTGTGATCGTCGGCAACTGCAAGCAGGGCCATGGGAGCGCGTGTTGGTCCGATCTGGCGGCCACCGGCGCGTTTCAAGATGTCAGGCAAACCGTTCATAGGTCCGACAACAAGAAAAGTGGTTGCTGCTTGGATCGGGCGACCTGTAATAGCCAGCACGGGTGCTGCAATCAAAGGCCCCAGTATCAACATAATCATGGCGACGACACGCATTCCGGTTTCCCTATAGCTTCCGACGTCACCATAAATATAACGCCAAGACCTTACGTTGCGATTAACGACGTCAACGCCAAGAATCGCTCGGCCAATGGCTCGTCTTTTCGCGAAGGTTTATTGGGCTTCTGGCAGGAGGACCGCCGGGATGGGGCGGTTTCGGCGCGCAGCTTGGGCGGTGGGGCGATCACTGCCACGAAACGCCCGCTTCGAGAGGCGGGCGGCAACTGGGCGCGCGCTGCGATCAGCTTTCGGGCGCGCTGTCTGCCTTGGCTGGCGTTTTGGGGGCGCGTCGGGCGAACCAGCGCTGTGACATTTCCTCGGCGCTTGGGCGCTTGAGCATCAGCGGCGCGATGGTCATGTCGTTGACCGCGTCGATATCGGGAAAGAATGCCGCGTCATTGCCGTCTCCCATGGGGTGGTGACCCTGGGTGCGGTAGACCGCAAGCCCATGGGTGGCGAGGATGACATAGCCGGCAATGCGCTTTGGGTCGCCATCGGCGATCAGGCCAGAGGTTTGGCAATCGACAATACAGCCCAGCAACGTCGCCAGCGCCTGCTCGTTGTGCCGGATCCGGCTGCTGCGCTCTGGGTTCTCGTCACCGCGCTCGGAGAACATCAGCGAAAAGAACCCCTTGTTGTCGAGGGCAAAGCGAATGTAGGCGACGCCAAGCGCCTTGAGGCGCTCCATCGGATCGGGCCCCGCTTTTTGCAGCTCTTCCTTCTGGCAGCTGGCGAGCCTTGCGAATCCTTCTGCTGTCAGCGCGTCCAGCAAGGCAGCCTTGTCGGCAAAGTGGCGATAGGCCGAGGCGTGCGAGACGCCAAGCACCCGTTCCAATTCGCGCAGCGAGAAATGGGGGCCATCGCGCTGGTCGATCAGCGTCAGCGCCGTTTCCAGCAAGGCATTGCGCAAGTCTTTGTGATGATACCCGTTTTTGCGCGACGTCTTGGGCGTCTTGGGGGGCTCTTGCTGGTTCACGGTCGCATTCTTCCCGACATAAGAGGCAGTCCTTTTTTAGCATGCGCTGGCCCGGATTCACAAGCTGTGCCGGACGACAAGGCGGCCTGGCGCAGTCATGACGCTTGACAAGAACAAATCGCTTGCTCCTAATATCACCACTGGTGACATTGCCGCAAGGGGAGGGGGGCGTGCCATGACGATTTGCATAGGACACGCCGAAACATCCCGCTCGCGGGCGTGCAGGCTGGACTCAATACCCGCGTTGCGCACCCTGGCGATGCTGCGCGGCTGTGGTCTGCCGCCCTCCCGAAATCTGTTCAACTGTTCAATAACAAGGCTTCTCAATGACTGAATTCCTCCAAAAAGCCCCTCATCTGTGGACAGCAGTCGAGACCGTCGCGGCGCTAAAAGACCGCAGGATCGGCGCGCTCGAACTGCTGGACCACAGCCTGGAGCGCCGTGCCCGGCTCGATGGGGAGGTGAATTCGGTGGTCGAGATCCGGGCAGATGCCGCGCGCGAGGCGGCCCGGGCGGCGGATGCGGCTGCCACGCGCAGCCCGCTTGCGGGCCTGCCCATGACCATCAAGGAAACCTATGAGGTCAAGGACTTCCACACCACCGCCGGGATGCCGGAGCTGAAGGATCACGTCTCGGCCGAGGATGCAGAGGCGGTCTCGCGGCTGCGGAACGCCGGCGCGGTGATCTGGGGCAAGACCAATGTCCCTGTCGCCGCCTCCGACCACCAGAGCTATAACCCTCTGCACGGCGTCTGCCGCAATCCCTGGGATACCTCCCGCACGGTTGGCGGCTCTTCCGGCGGTGCGGCTGCGGCGCTGGTGGCGGGGTTCACCGCGTTGGAGCTGGGCAGCGACATTGGCGGCTCGATCCGCATCCCTTCGCATTTCTGCCGGGTTTGGGGACACAAGCCCACCTTTGAGATCATTCCCGGCACTGGCCAGGTGCCGCCGCTGAACGCCCTGGCGACATCGCCGCTGTCGGTCAGTGGCCCGATGGGGCGGTCTGGTGCCGATCTGGAGCTGGGGCTTGATCTGCTGGCTGGCGGCGCGCCCGACAGCGGCTGGGTTCTGAACCTGCCCAAGGCGCGCCACGAGACACTCTCGGACTATCGCGTCGCCGTCTGGACCGGCGGCAACCCGGTCGATCCCGCCTATGCCGAGGCGATCGAAGCCTATGCGGCGGTGCTGGCGGGGCAGGGCGTGCAGGTGACCTATCTCGACAAGACACCGGCCCCCCTGATCGGCAATGATGATCTTTATATCGCGCTGCTGTTTGCAACCATCGGATCCGGCGTGCCCGAGGCCGAGCTGGATGCCTATGCTGCCGCCGCAGCCCAGCACCCCAAGGGCAGCCTGCCTGACCGGGTGGCGCGGGCAACCCGCTCCAGTTTCGCCGAAGTCGCTGAAATGGTCGAACGCCAGGCCAAACTGCGGCACGCCTGGAACGCCTGGTTTAATGATTTCGACATTCTTCTCTGCCCGGTCAGCATGACCGTCGCCTTTCCGCATCAGACCGAGGACGGTCACGGGCCGGTGCCGCAAATGTCGCGGGTTCTCGACGTTGGCGGCGAGACGCGCCCCTATATGGAAAACCTCTATTGGCCGGGCATCGCGACGCTGGGGCATCTGCCCGCGACCGTGCGCCCCTTGCCCGATCCGGTGCGCGGCTTGCCCGCCGGCGTCCAGGCCATCGGTGCGGAATACGCAGACCGCACCACCATCCGTTTCACCGCGCTGTGCGACGCGGTTTTTGGCGGCTTTGTGCCGCCGCCGGGCTTCGCCTGATGGCGGCGCTCCTCGCATCCACCCCACCCGACCCGCGCTGCGGCGCATGAGACACTGAAAGGAAGACAAGGTGCTTAAATTCCCTCAACTCGTGGCGGCAGCGCTGTTGGTGACCCCGCTTTCGGCGCAGGCCGACACCACCATTCTGTTCAATAATTTCCTTGGGCCCAGCGATACGCTCTATACCGATGTCATCCATCCCTGGCTTCAGGACATCGAGGCCCAGACCGAAGGCCGGGTGAATTTTCAGATCCCCGAGGCCTCCCTGGCGCCGCCGCCGGAACAGTTGACCATGGTGCAGCAGGGCATTGCGGATGGCGGCTTTATCATGACGGGCTTCCTGGAAGGCTCCAACCCGCTGTTGCAGATTTCCATGCTGCCCTCGGTGAACGCCAGCGCCACGGCGGGTTCGATCGCCTCCTGGCGTACCTATGAGACCTACTTTTCTGACGTCGAAAAAGTGGAAGGCGTCGAGTTGCTGGCGCTGCTGACCGTGGCGCCGGGCGGATTTTATTCGATGAACGACAGGGTGTTCGAGAATATCTCGGATTTTGAGGGCGCCAAATTCTGGGCCTTGCCCGGCTATGCCTCGCGCGCGTTGACGGAATTGGGGGCCGTGGTTTCGCCCGGGCCTGCGGTGCGCATGTATGAGGTGATCTCCGGCGGCGTGGTCGATGCCTATTGCTGCATCAACTACCCTTCGGTGTCGAACTTCAACGTCTTGCAATTCACCAAATCCGTCACCGTGCTGCCCAATGATTTCTACTCGCCGGCCTTTGCCTTTTACGTCAGCGACGAGATCTGGGACACCATTTCCCCCGAGGATCAGGCGACCATCCACAAGCTCTCTGGCGAGGCCCTGGCACAGCGCCTGGCGGCGACGGATGATATCGACGATCAGTACCGCGAAGCGTTCCTGGAGGCTGGCGGCGAGATCCACGAGGCATCGGACGAGCTGATCGCCGCGCTCGCGGAGGCCTGGAGCCCGATCTATCAAAGCTGGATCGACGCGGCCGATGCGACCGGAATCGATGGCGCCGCCGCGCTTGCCTACTACCGCGAGCAAGTCGCCCTGATCGCAGCTGGCAACTGAGGTGAGGGGAGAGCGGGGCATGTTCAGAACCGCCTGGA
This sequence comes from Phaeobacter sp. HF9A, assembly GCF_011806385.1. GTDB lineage: Bacteria > Pseudomonadota > Alphaproteobacteria > Rhodobacterales > Rhodobacteraceae > Epibacterium. The sequence goes on from NZ_JAATOX010000078.1 coordinate 5,972, forward strand.
GCTGGGTGGAGCGCGTGTTGGAAGCGGTCATGGCGACCTTTCTTCTGGCAATGGCGCTGATCACCGCGATTGATGTTGTGGGGCGCTATTTCTTCAGCGCCCCGTTGCCGGGCGGCTATGAAATCGTCCAATACCTGATGGCCCTGTCGGTCTTTGCGGCATTGCCGCTGACCACACAGGCCGAGGGCCATCTGACCATCTCCATGCTGACCGATCGGTTGGGGCCGCGTACACAGCGGGTGCAGCGGGTGATCATGCTGTTCATCAGCACGCTGGTGCTGGCCTTTCTGGCCTGGCGCATGGGGGTGCAGGCCAACCACCTGTCGCATGGCACTGCGCTCTCGGGTTCGTTGGGGATTCCTCTCGCCCCGGTGGCCTATGCGATGACCGTTCTGGCCTGGCTGGCGGTTGCAGTCTCAGCCGTGCTGGTGGTGCAGGCCATCAGCGGCAAACAACCGTCAGGACGCAAACCCGAGGAGACGATTGAATGACCCTATCGCTGATTGGATTCGCGGTTCTGCTGGCGATCGCCTTTGTCGGCGTGCCGCTTGGATTTGCGCTGATTGTGGTTGGTGTGGCCGGATTTGCCATCGCCCGGGCCGAAATGGTCGGCCAGGCGCTGATCTGGTGGGGCGATGGCGGGTTGGAGTATAACGCCCGCGCCGTCAACGCGGCCTTTTCCATGGCCGGACAGCAGATGTTTGATGTCTCCACCAATTACGGCATGACGGTGATCCCGCTCTTTGTGCTGATGGGCGCCTTTATTCACCGCAGCCAGCTGAGCCAGGATCTCTATGATGCGGCGAATGCCTTTCTCGGTCATCGCCGGGGCGGCTTGGCCATGGGCACGGTTGCCGCCTGCGCCGGTTTTGCCGCGGTCTGTGGCTCTTCCATCGCGACGGCCGCGACGATCTCTCGCGTGGCGATGCCCTCGATGCGCCGCTTTGGCTATCGGGATTCGCTGTCGACCGGCTCGATTGCCGCTGGTGGCACGCTGGGCATTCTGATCCCGCCCTCGGTGCCGATGGTGCTCTATGGCATTCTGGCTGAAACCGACATTGCCGATCTCTTCATGGCGGGGATCCTGCCGGGGCTGATCCTGACGCTGTTGTTCTTCTTCGTGATCGGCATGACCACCATGATCGACCCGACCGCCGGTCCAAGCGCCGAGCGCGTGCCCATGCGCGAGCGGCTGCGTCTGCTGGGCAAGGTCTGGGGCATTGTGGTGATTTTTGCCGTGATCATCGGCGGGATCTACCTGGGCGTCTTCACCGCCACCGAGGCCGCCGGGATCGGCGTGTTCTTCGCCGCGCTCTTTGCGGTGCTGCGCAAGCGTCTGACATGGCGCAGCCTTTGGGAAAGCCTGGTCGAGACCGGCATCACCACCGGCATGATCTTTATCGTCGCCATTGGTGCGCTGGTGTTTTCGAACTTCGTCAACCTGGCCGGGATGACCCGCGCCCTGACGGATCTGCTGGCGACCTATGACCTCAGCGCCATTCAGGTCGTGCTGTGCATCGTCGCCGTTTATCTGGCGCTGGGCTGCGTGTTTGACAGTATCGCCATGCTGACGCTGACGGTGCCCGTGGTGGCCGCGATCCTGAAACCGATGGGCGTGGATATGGTCTGGTTCGGCATTGTCGCGGTGATCGCGATCGAGCTGGGGCTGATCACGCCGCCGGTGGGGATCAACGTCTTTGTGGTAAAGGCCGCGACCACCGGCATCAGTGTCTGGACCATCTTCCGCGGGGTGATCCCCTTTGTGTTCGCGATGCTGGTGTTGCTCGGGCTGGTTCTGGCCTTCCCGTCGATCGCCACATTGGTGCCCACCTTGATGGGGCGCTAACATCGCGCCGGTACCCTATGCGATCAAGGTCGCGGCGTCACCGCCGCGGCCAGTCTTGAACATGGGGCAGGGGGGAGCGATACCCCTCTACCGCCCCCAAGCCGCGTGCCACAGAAAGGGACCGATCCATGGCCACACCCAAGAACATCCTGTTCATCATGTTTGACCAGCTGCGCTGGGATTACCTGAGCTGCTATGGCCATCCGCATCTGAAAACTCCCAATATCGACCGGATCGCGGCGCGCGGCGTGCGGTTTGACAATGCCCGCATTCAATCTCCGCTCTGTGGTCCCTCGCGCATGTCGACCTATACCGGGCGCTATGTTCACAGCCATGGCGCGTCCTGGAACAATGTGCCGCTCAAGGTGGGCGAGCGCACCATGGGCGACCATCTGCGCGATCTGGGCATGGGCTGCTGGCTGGTGGGCAAGACCCATATGGCCGCCGACGCCGAGGGCATGCGGCGGCTGGGGCTTGAACCTGACAGCGTGATCGGCGCGCGTGTGGCTGAATGCGGCTTTGACATCTGGGAGCGCGACGACGGTATGCGCCCCGAGGGGCCGGATGGGTTCTACGATCCGGGCGGGGCGCTCAAATACAACGACTACCTGCGCGAAAAGGGCTATGAAAGCGATAACCCCTGGCACGACTATGCCAACTCCGGCATCGACGACGATGGAAATGTGCTCTCGGGCTGGTTCCTGGAAAACTCTGACAGCCCCGCCAATATCCGCGAGGAAGACAGCGAAACCCCCTATCTGACCCGCCGCGGGATCGAGTTCATCAAGGCGCAGGGCGATCAACCCTGGTGCTGCCATCTGAGCTATATCAAGCCGCATTGGCCCTATATCGTGCCTGAACCCTATGCCAGCATGTATGGCCCCGCCGATTTCCTGCCGCCGGTGCGCAGCGAGGCGGAACGGCAGACGGATCACCCGGTGTTCAAGGGGTTTCAGAACGCCCCCGTGGGCCATGCCTTTGCTCGCGATGACATCCGCGACAAGGTGCTGACCGCCTATATGGGGCTGATCAAGCAATGCGACGATCAGATGGGCGTGCTGTTTGACTGGCTGGAAGAGACGGGCCGGATGGAGGACACGCTGATCGTCATCACCTCCGATCACGGGGATTTCCTGGGCGATCACTGGCTGGGCGAGAAGACCTTTTTTCACGACGCCTCGGTCAAGGTGCCGATGATCATCTATGACCCCTCCGAACAGGCCGATGCCACCCGGGGCACCACCTCGGATGCGCTGGTGGAATGTATCGACCTGGCACCCACCTTTGTCGATGTGGCGGGCGGCGATTCCGCTGCGCTGGACCATATCCTGGAGGGGCATTCGCTGTTGCCGCTGCTGCGCGGCGGGCCTGCGCCGGCGCGCGACTTTTGCATCTGCGAATACGACTATTCCGCCACGCCGCTGGCCGAAGGTCTGAAGCTGAACACCGATCAATCGCGCATCTTCATGGTCGCCGATCAACGCTGGAAAATGATCCATTTTCAAAGCGGTCACCGCCCCATGCTGTTTGATCTGCAAGTAGACCCGGATGAGCTGACCGATCTGGGCGACAGCGCGGAGCACGCCGGGATCATCGCAGATATGTACGAAAAACTGAACGCATGGGCCCGGCGGCCCGCTGCCCGCACCACCCTGCCAAATGCTGTTTTCAAGGCGATCCGCACCGAGCCGCGCCGTCTGGGGGTACTGATTGGTGTGGCCGATGCAAGCGAGGCCGAGGGCGACGAGGCCGCGAAATACATCGGCAGAAAGGCCCCCGACAAGCGGTGACGCGAGGGGGGCCTTTGTGATCTCAACCGATGGGCGCTGTGGCTAGCTGCGGCGCCCGGCATCCGCCGTCAACGCCGCCAGCCGGTAGAAGCCATGCGCCATCTTGGTGAAGGGCGTGAGCAGGAAAAACGCAAGCACCGCCCCAAGATGGATCGCCAGCGCGGCGGGCAGCAGCGCGGTTTGTCCCAGCGCATAGAGCGCCAGCCCGCTGAGGCCCACAAACCCGAGAAGCCCGATAAAGGCAACTTCGCCGCCAAAGGCCCCCGCCGCGCCGAGCGCGCGATCCGAGCGCAGCTTCAGCCGGATCATCTCGAAGCAGCCCACCACCAGTAGCACCCCGCCGGAGAGGCCGAGCAGCTTGGGCAGCGAGAAAATCCCATAGGGGGCGTGCATGCCAAAACCGTAATGCATCACCGTCGCGACGCTGGTGGCGGCAAAGCACAGCAAGAACCCATACATCACCGCCTGATGCACCGCACGGCGGGCATGGGTGAACCGGTCCTCATCCTCGAAGTTGCAGCCGTCGCCGTGCCCGCCCTTGAGGTTCTTCATATTCGCGGCCTGGCGCAGCGCGGCGACCAGATGCGCGGGCCGGAAGGGGGCGGCGTCGACATGGTGCCAGTAGCGACGCAGGCTCACGGCGATGCTGACCAGCGGAAACAGGAAGGCGGGCAGGAAGATTGCGACCATGGCGTTGTGCGACAGCACCGCATAAAACCCCTCTCCCCCCGCCGAGGCCAGGGCGCGCATCGCCCAGAACAGCAGCGCAAAGCCGATCACGGTGGCAACAGCGATCAGAACGCCGTTCTTCTGGAATGCCTTACCTGCGGCACGGGGGAAGGCGAGCTCCTCCCAGCTGTCTTGCCGCACATTCGCCAGCGCCTGCGGCAGGTTCAGCTCGAACTCATGCGAGGCGGTATATTGGCAGGCGTAATAGCAGCCCCGGCAGTTGTGACAGAGGTTCGCAAGCTGCGTCAGGTCGCCCTCGCTGAAGGCGCGCTCGGCGTGCAGGGCGGGGAAGACGGAACAATAGCCCTCGCAGTAACGGCAGGCGTTGCAGATCTCCGCCTGACGGCGGGCCTCTTGCAGCAGATCAGTTTGCATTTGCATGGGCGGCGGCCTCCTTGCCTGCGATGCGTCCAAAGACGGTTCCGATGGTCATGCCAAATCCGGCAAGATAGCCCTGGCCAAGGATCGACCCGGCCATGGTTTCGCCCGCCGCCCAGAGGTTCGCGACCGGGCGGTTGCCGATCGAACATTGCGCGCGCTCGTCGACCTTCAGCCCGAGATAGGTAAAGGTCACGCCGGTGCGCAAACTGTAGCCATAGAAGGGCGGTTCGGTGATCGGCCGCGCCCAGTTGGTTTTCGGCGGCGTGAGCCCGGTGGTGCTGACGCCGTCCAGCTCGGTCGGATGAAAGCCCGAGGTGTCGCCGCAGGCATTGTTGAACTCGGTCACGGTCTGCACCAGCGCCTCGGCGGGCAGGCCCATCTTCTCGGCCAGTTCCTCCAGCGTGTCGGCCTTGATCGGGGGAAAGACCGAAGGCATGAACAATTCCAGTGACTTGGCGTCGATAATCACATATCCCACCTGATCGGGTTGCGCCGCAACAAGGCGGCCCCAGATGGCATAGCGCTTGGGCCAGACGTCCTCGCCCTCGTCATAAAAGCGCTGGGCGTCCTTGTTGACCACGATCGAGAAAGGCACGCAGTCAAGCCGCGTGACAATGCCGCCGTCGAATTTCGGCGCGCGCCCGTCGATGGCGACGGCGTGGCATTGCGTGGGGTCACCCACCTGTTCGATGCCCTGGTCCAGCAGATCGGCGAGCACGATGCCGCGATTATAGGGCGTGCCGCGGATGAGGAAGTTCTTTGCCGCCGGCCCCCAGGCGCGGGCCAGCCAGTCGGTATCGGCCTGAAACCCGCCGGATGCGACGACCACGGATTTCGGCGTGATGCTGTGGGTCTTGCCGTTTTGGGTATAGTCGATGCGGGTCACGTGATCATCGTCGAGTTCCAGATGGGTGACAGCGGCCTCGTATTCCACCTGCACGCCGAGAGCCTCGGCGGTGCGGTAATAGGCGTTCACGAGGCTCTTGCCGCCGCCAAGGAAGAAGGCGTTCGTGCGCGCCAGCGACAGCGTGCCCGACAGCGACGGCTGAAACCGCACGCCGTGCTCCTGCATCCAGGGCAGACATTCCTCGGACGTGCGAATGGCCAGCCGTGCCAGCCCCTCGTCGGTCTTGCCGCCGGTGACCTTCATCAGGTCGGCGAGGTATTCTTCCTCGGTGTAGCTGTCCACAAGCGGGCCGAGCGGGCCGTGATGCATGCAGCGAAAATTGCGGGTGTGGCGGGAATTGCCGCCGCGATAGGGCTTTGGCGCGGTCTCAAGGATCAAGACGCGGGCGCCGGCCTCCGCGGCGGTGATCGCCGCGCAAAGCGCCGCGTTGCCGCCGCCGATGATGGCGATATCGGGAGGGGTCACAACAGATCTCCGTCGTAGCTGGGGGTTTTGTGGCTGCTGGCGCGCAGGTCGCGCACCCGCACGCGCTGGGCGGCCTCGATGTGGGCGCGCATGGCCGCTTCGGCGAGCGATCCATCCCGCGCCTTGATCGCGTCAAGAATGCCGAAATGTTCCTCGACAGCCTTCTCGGCGCGGTTGGGTTCGGTCAGCGTGGTCGGGCCGAGAATCATCAGCGCCTTTTGCAGCGCATGGATCGACCGGGCGAGAAAACGGTTCTTGGCCGCATCCAGCAGGGCGGCGTGGAATTGGCGGTTCAGAATGAAGGCCTCTGGTGCCGTGCCCAGCGTGGCCATCTGCTGGTTCATGTCAAAGAGCTCTTCGATCTCGATGTCGGAGGCGGCCCGGGCGGCCAGCCGCGCGGCGGTGCCTTCGAGCACCGCGCGCATCTCGTAAAGCTCCATGACCTCGGCATAATCCAGCCTGCGGATCGTGGCGCCCTGACGCGGCACATGGGTGACGATGCCGTCAGCCTCCAACTGGCGGATGGCCTCGCGCACCGGGGTGCGGGACACGCCGAGCCGCTCGGCCAGTTCGGTTTCGCGCAGCCGGTCGCCGGGGTTCAGCCGCCCTTCGCGCAATTCGCTCAGCAGGCGCAGGTATGCGCCGTTGCCCTGGGGGGTGGCGTCGTCATCCATGATCGTGGGACCTCTGGTTTGATATTGTATCCGAGTGGATACAAGCGTACACATTGGACGTCAAGACATGCAGGAGGTCGGTTTGCGCAAACATCTTTCCCACCCTCAGGCGCGGCGTGCGCTGACCTTCGGGCTGGCGGCGACAGGGACTGTGCTGTTCTGGTCCCTGGATCTGCCGCTGCCGTTTCTGTTTGGCCCGATGGCCTTTTGCCTCGCGGGGGCGCTGGCGCATCTGCCGCTGAAAGGTTTCGGGCAGGTCTCGGTCGCGGCGCGCACCATCCTTGGTGTTGCGGTGGGCGCATCAATCACGCCAGAGGTGGTGGCGCATCTGCCGCGCATGGCGCAGTCGGTTGCGCTGATCCCGATCTTTATCGCGCTGATCGCCCTTGTCGGCGTGCCGTTCTTTCGCAGGATCTGGGGCTTTGACGCGCCCACCGCCTATTATGCGGCGATGCCGGGCGGGCTTCAGGATATGGTGATCTTCGGCACCGAGGCGGGCGGCAATCCGCGCGCGCTCTCGCTGATACACGCGACGCGGGTTCTGATTATCGTGACCCTTGCGCCCTTTATCCTCAGCCATTTCTACGGGGCGGCGCTCTCCAACCCCATCGGCGCACCGGTGGCCGATTTGCCCTGGCATGAGCTGTTGATCATGGTCGCCGCCGCGCTGATCGGCTGGAAGGGGGGCGAGCGTCTGGGCCTGTTTGGTGCGTCGATCCTTGGGCCGATGATCGTGACGGCGATTCTGTCGCTCGCGGGTATCGTGCATTTCCGCCCCCCCGCCGAGGCGATCCTGGCGGCGCAGTTCTTTATCGGCTGCGGCATCGGGGTGCATTTCCTGGGCGTCACCTGGCGCGAGCTGACGCGTGTGGTCGCCGCCGGCGTCGCCTATGTGCTGGTGCTGGCGGTGCTGGCCGCTGGGTTTTCCGGGCTGGTGACGGCGTTGGGGCTGGGGGATCCGGTGCCGGCCTTCCTGGCCTTCGCGCCCGGCGGGCAGGCGGAGATGACGGTGCTGGCGATCGTGACCGGCGCCGACCTCGGCTTTGTCATCACCCACCACCTGACGCGCATCGTGATCGTGATCGTCGGCGCGCCGGTGGTGGCAGGGATTATTGCCCGTCGGCGGAGGGCGCAAAGACCGAAGGGTTGACCATATGGATCGGCACGCCTGCCGCATAGGCGTTTATCTGGGCAAAGATGTCGGCAAATTGCTTGTCGAATTCATCCTCGGTGACAAACCCGATATGCGGCGTTGCAATCAGGTTCGGATGTGCCAGCAGCGGATCTGCGGCATTGGTCATGGGTTCGCTGTCAAAGACGTCGATGGCGGCCATGCCGGGGCGGCCCGCGTTGAGCCCGTCCAGAAGCGCGCCGGGGGCGATCAGGCCTGCGCGTGAGGTGTTCACCAGAACGGATGTCGGGCCCATTTGGGCCAGATCCTCGGCACTGATGATCCCGCGCGTGTCCGGCGTCAGCCGCAGATGCAGGGAGACCACGTCGCTTTCGGCAAAGAAGGCCGCGCGGCTGGGCGCGACGGTCTCGCCATCGGCCAGGGCGCGGGCGCGACCCGTTTCCGAGCCCCACCAGGTGACATTCATACCAAAGGCTCGCGCATAATCGGCCACCACGCGCCCGATGCGCCCATAGCCATACAGGCCCAGCTGTCGTCCGCGCAGGGTGCGGCCGACGCCCATCTGCCATTGGCCCGCCTTGGCGCTGGCCATCTGCTGCGGCAGCTGGCGCATGGCGGCGAGGATCAGCGCAAAGGTGAGCTCGGCCGCCGCGTAATTGGCGCCATCGCCGCCGGTATTGGAGCAGAGCAAGACCCCCGCATCGGTGCAGGCCTCCACATCCACATGCGGCCAGACCCCGCGTTGCGAGATCAGGCGCAGGTTCGGCAGCCGCTCCAGCAGGCCGCGCGTGATGCGGCTGCGTTCGCGAAACAGCACAACGCAGTCTGCCTTGGCCAGACGGGTCGCCAGGGTGGCCTCGTCGGGGGCGTGATCGGTCCAGACGGTGACGTCATGCTCTGCCAGCAGGTCGAAACAGGGCAGGCCCCGCAGCGTGTCGAACCAATCGTCAAGGATATGGACCTTCATGCCGCGGTCTTTCACGTGTTGCCGTGCAGCGCCTTGATCGCGCGGCTCACCCGGTCGTGCAGGAGCACGAGGTCGGCCTTGTTCGATTCATTATCGGATATGCGCTGCGCGAGGTCGTTGCGGATGTCTTCCAGATCGCGGCGCGCGCGGGCGAGTTTCTCGAAATCGGTCATCGTCGGCTCCTTAGTGAGACAACAGAACAGGGATTGTGGTGCGCGACAGGATGTCGGTGGTCATGCCGCCGAGGAAGTCTTCGCGGAACTTCGAATGCTCATAGGCCCCAAGCACCAGCAGCGAGGGCTCGTGTTTCTTGCACCATGCAAGCAGCGTATCAGCCACCGGATGGCTCGTTGGCCAATCCTCATGAACGGCTTCGACACCGTGACGGGACAGGTGCAGCATCAGGTCGTCGATGGGCCAGGGGTTGCGTGGCCCGACGGTCAGCACGCTGACGCGGCCATTGTCTTCGAGCAGGCGCAGACTGTCGGAGAGCGCCCGCGCGGCGGCGCGCCCGCCATCCCATGCCAGGGCTGTGTGGTGCTGCGTCGCTTCGGCCTCGTATCCCGCCGGGACCACAATAACCGGCCGCCCCGACAGCAGCGCGATGCGATCCGGGTGCAGCGTGACATGTTCGTCGTCCGCGTCCGAGCGGGTGCCCACGATCAGCATGTCATAGTGGCGCGCCGCTTCGGACAAGACCGTATCGACGCGGCCTGTCACCTCTTTTAGCTGCAAGCCATTGGTCAGACCCAGGCGGGTGCGCTCCGCCTCGAAGCGGTTCTCGATCTCGCGCAGGATGCCGGTATTGGCGGCGTCGAGCAGGGCGCGCGCCTCCTTCGGGATCCAGCGGGAGCGTTTGTCGATCACCTCATGACCGCTATGCGCCAGAATCGCGGTCACATGCGCATCGAACCGCTTGGCCAGCGATGCCGCATAGCGCAGCGCCGCCACCGATCCGTCGGAGCCGTTGAAGGCCACCAGAAGGTTCATCATAGGCATGTTATTGTCCCTTCCATACGGTGGAGGGCACGTAGATCAGCCCATCCGCAAGTTTGCGCGCCGTCCGCAGGAGCCCGGCGGAATTCAGCGTGAAGTCCTGGCCCATCTCAAAATCTACCAGCACTTCGATGGTGCCGGAGGCATGTTCCAGCACCACATTGGCGGGGCCGGAGGGGGGCCGTTCAAGCAGCCCATCGGCAACCGTCCCCGGCGTCAGCGCGCAGGAGGCCAGGCATTGCGAGCCGGTAACCGCCATCGAGGGATGCGTCGTCCAGGGCATGAAATACCGCGTCGCGATGGTGCCGCCGTTGCGGGCGGGCGCGAGCAGGCCGAATTTCGGCGTCACGGAGTCGGTGACGTCGCCCATGCCCATCGCCGCGCCGGCCTGCCGCCGGACGGCCTCCATCCGGGCGAAGAAATCTCGGTTATCGTCCAGCTCCTGCACCGTCTCGTGGCCGGTCAGGCCGAAATCGGCGGCGCGGGCGATGGCCATCGGCATGGCGACATCCATGCAGGTGACCTCGATCCCGTCAAAGGTGTCGCGCAGGTTGCCCGTGGGCAGGAATGCCCCGGTCGAGGAGCCGACAACGCCCATGAAGCTCAGCGCGATAGGGGCTGCCGTGCCGGGCACCCCGGCGATCTCTGCGTCGCCATCATAGCGCAGAACGCCACCCGGCGTCTGGACCCGGGCCAGCACCTTTGCTCCGGTGTTGACGGCGCGGATCTTCACCTCGGTTTCATCCCCGGTGGGGGTGATCAGCCCCATCTCGATCGCGGCAGGACCGACGCCCGAGAGGATATTGCCGCAGGTCGGTTTGAAATCGACCAGCCGATCCTCGACCGAGACCTGGGCAAAGAAGTAGTCCACATCGGCCCAGTCATCCTCGGAGGGCGAGAGCATGGCGACCTTGGTGGTCACCGCGACGCCGCCGCCGATCCCGTCGATGTTGATGGGATGACCCGACCCCACCGCAGCGATCAGCACCTGGGCCAATGTCTCGCGATCTTCGGGCAGGTCCTTGCGGTTGAAGTAAGGCCCGCGCGAGGTGCCGCCGCGCATAAAGACGTAGGGAATGCCTGTCTGTGTCATGTCATTCGCTCCGTTGGATTATTTCAATGGCCAGGGCAGGTCGACAGCGTGCTGCAACAGGCCCGGGGGGAAATCGCGGTTCAGCGCACCGGCCATGACGCACATCAGCGCAATGCCAGCGGCGGTCAGGATCAGCGTCTTGGGCCAGGGTGTCTGGGCGCGTACCCGCAGGAAGGCCACAAGGAAGCCCAGAAGCGCCAGGATGAAGCCCAGGAAATAGGTCGCGATGATCAGCCCCATAAACCAGGCCAGCGTGCCCCAGAGCCCGTAGGGCGCGTCGGCATCCTCGCCGGCCAGTTCCTTGTCGGCAAAGATGGAGTCGTTTTCCGGGCGCAGGATCATCTGCACCAGCAGGATCAACAACGCCGCCAAGGTGATGCCCCCAATGACAAGCGGCACGATCTTGTCGGTCATGTTGTAGTCGGGGATCATGTTGGCATTGATCAGCGCGGCCACGACATAGGCCATGATCACCAGCAGGAATACGATCGGCGCCCGTTTGGAGCCGGACTGCACGTCGCCTTCGGCCATGATGGATTTCGCCTGACGCAGCCCCAGCACGACCGAGATCACGGTGACGATCAGCAGCACGATCACGATCGGCGAAAAGATATACTCCATCCCGTCCTCAAAGGACTTGCGGAAGCGGAAGGACGCAATCTGGAACGCCTGGTTGGAGAATTTCTCGACCGGGTTTGACAGCACAAAACCGATCAGGAAGGCCGGGCGCGACCAGTCAAAGCGACGCAGGAAGATACCGATCAGCCCGATCAGGAAGAGCGCCAGGATGTCTTCGAAGTTCTGACCCGACTGGAACGCCGCGAAGGAAATCAGCATGAAGAGGAACGGCGCAAGATAGGTAAAGCGGATCGTCGTCAGCTTGGCGATGCCACCCGAGGCCGCGATGCACAGTACCGTACCCACCACATTTGCCAGCGCCAGCAGCCAGACGATGGAATAGGTGATATCGAGATTGTCGCGCAGCATCGACGGGCCGACCTCGATGTCGCCGGAGCCCAGAAGCGCAATGGCGCCGATAAAGATCGCCATGGAGCCGGAGCCGGGAATGCCGAACAGCAGGGTGGGGACAAGGCCGCCGCCCTCTTTGGCGTTGTTGGAGCTTTCCGGCCCGATCACGCCGCGGATCTCGCCCTTGCCGAAATTGGATTTGTCCTTGGTGGTTTGCACCGCGTGGCCATAGGCGATCCAATCAACAACCGAGCCACCAAGCCCCGGGATCACACCGACGACAACGCCGATCAGCGAACAGCGCACCGAGAGCCATTTGTTGGCAACCCAGTCCTTCACGCCTTCGCCCCAGCCCGCGCCCAGAGTGGCGTCCTTGGCGATAGAGCGGTCCTGACGCAGCAACGAGACGATCTCCGGCACGGCAAAGATGCCAAGGCCCACGATCACCAGCTTCAGCCCGTCGGTGAGATAGGGGATATCATAGCTCGCCATACGCAAGCTGCCGCCCGCGTCGGCCTCGCCGATGGTGCCGATCAGCATGCCAAGCCCCGCCGCGGCCAGCCCCTTGAGCGCAACGCGCCCGGCAAGCACGGCGACCATGGACAGGCCGAGGATCGAGATCATCAGCATCTCTGGCAGGCCAAAGGCCAGAACCAGCGGTCGCGCCACCACGATGAACATGGTCAGGAAGGCAGCACCCACCAGCCCGCCGAACAGCGAGGAGGTAAAGGCCGCCGAAAGCGCCCGCGCCGCCTGGCCCTTCTTGGCGAGGGGAAAGCCGTCCAGCACCGTCGCCTGCGAGGCGGAGGAGCCGGGAATGCCCATCAAGACGGAGGCAAAGGTGTCCGAGGTCGGCACCACCGCCACCATGCCCACCATCAGCGCCAGACCCAGAACCGGGTCCATGCCGAACATGAAAGGCAAAAGCAGTGAAAGCCCGGCGATGCCGCCAAGCCCCGGGAACACGCCCACGGCCAGGCCCATCACCACGCCAAGAACGAGGTATCCCAGGACTTCAGGTTGCAGAATCAGGGCCCATGCCTGGCCAAGCGCAGGGAGGGCGGTGGCGAACATATCCATCGCACCGGCTTTCGATTTTGAATTGTGGAAGAAAAAGAGGGGCAGGGGGCGGCCCCGCGCCGATCAGGCGGGGGCCGCACGGGATCGCTTATTTCAGCGATACACCGTAGGAGTCCTGCAACCAGTTTTGCACGTAGGCTTTTGCCTCCGGCGACACGGTTGTCCCGGTCTTGGTGGCCTTCTCGGCGCCAGCGCCGACGAAGACTTCATATTTGCCCACGCGCTTGGAGGCGATGGTGGCGAAATCTTCGCGGTTGCGCACCGCGTCAAAGGCATCCGCGAAGGTCTTCGCCACGTCGTCCGGCGTGCCTGCGGGCAGGAAGGCGATCTTCTGCACCGGGAAACCGGCCACGAAGAAGGCTTTCCACGCGTCCCAGGCTTCGCCGGAGGTCTCGCAGCCGTCCGTCGCT
>NZ_JAATOX010000079.1 GCF_011806385.1 Phaeobacter sp. HF9A
CGTCACCTTCAAGCATATCCTGCTGCCGGTCTGGATGGCTGCCTATAAGTATCGCGGCAAGAGCTATCGGTTTGTGATCAATGGGCAATCCGGGCGCGTACAGGGCGAACGCCCCTATTCCGTCTGGAAAATCGCCTTTGCTGTGCTGGCGGCGCTGATCGTGGTGGGGGGCATTGCGTATTTTGTCGGCACCGCGCAGCAGGAGGGGTCCATGCAGGGCGTTGACCTGCCCAGTATCCGCGTTCCGAACGGCTTTTGAGCCTCTCACTTTGCAGCGTAGATCACGCCGAAGGCTTATTTCCGACTCCTGCTTGCCTTTTCCCGACGCGCCCGTCATGTTCGCGCCAAACCTTGGGGAGTGATATTTTGTCCAACAGCGCTCTGAGCGAGTTAGACCAGCCTTTCGAACCTGCACGCCGACGCCCGGCTGCGCGCATGCCAGGCCGCCTCGGCCCTATGTTGCACAAGGGCTAGACATGCGCGCCCTTTTGCAACGAGTGAGCGAAGCCCGAGTCAGCGTGGATCACAGCACCGTCGGCGAGATCGGTGCCGGCCTGCTGATCCTTGTCTGCGCCATGAAAGGCGACAGCGAGGCAGAGGCCGCCCAGCTGGTGAAAAAAATCGCCAAGCTGCGCATCTTTCGCGATGACGCCGGCAAGATGAATCGATCCGTCAAGGATATCGGCGGCGCGGTGCTGGTGGTCAGCCAGTTCACCCTCGGGGCCGACACCCGCAGCGGCACCCGCCCCGGCTTTTCCAACGCCGCGCCCGCAGATGAAGGAGAGCGCCTATATCACTGTTTTTGTGAAAAAATGCGCGACACTGGTTTGCCGGCGAAAACGGGGCGTTTTGGCACGGATCTGAAAGTTTCGCTGGTGAACGATGGTCCTGTTACAATTTGGCTGGATACCATGGATCAGCCTCAAAAGACGGGATGACCGACCAGTTGTTTTTTTTGCATGTCAAATGCTGCATCCATGGGGCGCATGCCCCAGGCCGGACCAAGCCGCGAGAGCGCGATGGCATGACGTTTTTGGCAATACTTCTTGCCCCGATGCCGTAAATCGGCAAATCTTGATTCACCATTCAAGAAAAAACGGGGCCAACTTGAACCTCGACAGGGAGACCACACGATGACCAAACAGCTAAACTATCTGGCGCTTCAGGCTGCCATGGGCCGGATGAGCCGCCGCGAATTCCTCGGCCGTGCCGCCGCGCTTGGCGTGACCGCGCTTGGAGCCAATACCCTGCTGGCCAGCGCCGCCAAGGCCGCCGGCCCGCAAAAGGGCGGCACCATCCGGATTGGTATTCAGGGCGGCAGCTCTGCTGACAGCCTTGATCCGGCACTGGCCGCGAATGCCACCGCAAGCTCTATTGGCCGTCTCTGGGGCGAGCCGCTGGTCGAACTCGACCCGATGGGCGGCATCTGGCACCGTCTGGCCGAAAGCTATGACGCCTCTGCCGACGCCCGCGTCTGGACCTTCAAAATCCGTCAGGGTGTGACCTTCTCCAACGGCAAGGAACTGACCGCCGAAGACGTGCTTGCCACGATGGAGCGTCACTCCGGTGAGGAAAGTAAATCCGGCGCGCTCGGCATTATGCGCGGGATCAAATCCATGCGCGCCGAGGGGTCTGATTTCATCATCGAACTGGACGAACCCAACGCAGACCTGCCCTATTTGCTGACCGACTACCACCTGCTGATCCAGCCGGGTGGTGGCAAGGACGATCCGGCGGCAGGGATCGGTACTGGCCCCTACATCCTGAAATCGGTCGAGCCCGGCGTGCGCTTTGTTGCGGAAAAGAACCCCAACTACTGGGACGACTCGCTGGGTCATGCCGACACCATCGAGTTTATTGTCATCAACGACGATACCGCGCGTGTTGCTGCCCTGCAGTCTGGTCAGGTGCATATGATCAACCGCGTTCCGCCGCGCACTGCCCGCCTTGTGGACCGTGCCCCGACCATCGACGTGCGTGAAACCGCAGGTCCGGGTCACTATGTGTTCATTGCCCATTGCGACAAAGATCCCTTTGCCAACAACGATGTGCGCATGGCGCTGAAATACGGCATTAACCGTCAGGAAATGGTCGACAAGATCCTGAACGGCTATGGCTCTATTGGTAACGACACGCCGATCAACTCGTCCTATCCGCTGTTCACTGAACTGGAGCAGCGCACCTACGATCCCGACAAGGCGAAGTTCCACATGCAGAAATCGGGCTATGACGGCTCCATTTTGCTGCGGACCTCCGATAACTCCTTCCCGGGTGCGCCGGATGCGGCAGCGCTGTTCCAGCAATCGCTTTCGGCAGCCGGCATCAACCTCGAAATCAAGCGTGAGCCAAACGATGGCTACTGGTCCGAGGTCTGGAACAAACAGCCCTTCTGTACCTCCTACTGGGGTGGCCGTCCGACGCAGGATTCGATGTTCTCAACCGCCTATCTGTCCACCGCAGACTGGAACGACACCCGTTTCAACAACGAGCAATTCGACCAGTTGCTCTATGCGGCACGCGCAGAACTGGATGAGGCCAAGCGGACGCAGATGTATGCGGATATGTCCACCATGGTCCGCGACGAAGGTGGCTTGGTCTGCCCGATGTTCAACAGCTTCATTGACGGTGTCAGCACCGAAGTGGACGGCTGGGTCGACGCAAAAGCGGGCTTTGAGCTGAACAACTTCTATGCGCCCATGAAAATGTGGGTCAAAGCCTAAGATGGCCCCCATCCTGAAACTTGTGGCTCAGCGCGTTGCGCTGAGCCTGCTTTTGCTGTTGATGGTTTCCGTCTTGATCTTCGCGGGCACCATGATCCTGCCGGGAGATGTGGCGCAATCCATCCTCGGGCAATCCGCCACCCCCGAAGCGCTGGCCAATCTGCGCGCCGACCTGGGGCTGAATGATCCGCCGGTCACCCGCTATTTCCAGTGGCTCTGGGGCGCCTTGCACGGCGATCTGGGCACTGCGCTGACCTCCGGTCAGGATATCACCACCGCCATCGGATCACGCCTGTCGAACACCATGTTCCTGGCCTTCTGGGCCGCCGCGATCTCTGTGCCGCTGGCCATTTTCCTCGGCCTTCTGGCGGTGCGCTACCAAAACCGCTGGCCCGACAAACTGATTTCCGCTTTTACCCTGACCTCGATTTCGATCCCCGAGTTTCTCATCGGCTATGTGTTGATGTATCTGCTGGCCGTCAAACTGCGCTGGTTTCCCTCGGTTGCGATGATCAATGACAGCATGAGCCTGGGTCAGAAGCTCAATTCCATCGCCCTGCCCGTCACCGTGCTGACGCTGGTGGTACTGGCGCAGATGATGCGGATGACCCGCGCCGCGATCCTGAACGTGATGCAATCGGCCTATATCGAGACTGCCGAGCTCAAGGGCCTCACGATGTTCAAGATCATCTGGCGCCATGCCTTCCCGAACTCCATCTCGCCCATTGTCAACGTGGTGATGCTCAACCTTGCCTATCTGGTGGTTGGTGTCGTGGTGATCGAAGTGGTCTTTGTCTATCCCGGCATGGGGCAATATCTGGTCGATCACGTCTCCAAGCGGGATGTGCCGGTGGTGCAGGCCTGCGGTCTGATCTTTGCCGCCGTCTATATCGGGCTGAACATGGTCGCAGATATCGTCTCGATCCTCGCCAACCCGCGCCTGAGGCATCCGAAATGAAGAATATTCCTATCTCTGCACTCATCGGGCTGTTCTTTACGGCGCTGTTCTTTCTCACGGCGATCTTTGCTCCGCTGCTGGCCCCTTACGGCATGGCCGAAGTGGTCGGTGACGTCTGGGAGCCCTCCTCCTCGGAGTATCTTCTGGGCACCGACAACATTGGCCGCGACCTGCTGACCCGCATGATCTATGGTGGACGTACCACGATCTTTATCGCCACGGCAGCAACCGCGATTTCCTTTCTCACCGGCACCGTGCTTGGCCTGACGGCGGCGGTGAGTGGCGGCTGGGTGGATCAGGTCCTGTCGCGCTTTATCGACCTGGTGATGTCCATTCCCACGCTGATTTTTGCGCTGGTTGTGCTCTCGGTGATGCCGGTGACGCTGCCGGTGCTGATCATCGTGATGGGGCTTTTGGATTCCACCCGCGTGTTCCGGCTGGCCCGGGCTGTCGCGGTGGATATCGAGGTCATGGACTACGTCGAAGCCGCCCGCCTGCGCGGTGAGAAAACCATGTGGATCATCTTCCGCGAGATCCTGCCAAACGCACTTTCGCCGCTCGTGTCCGAGATGGGTCTGCGCTTTATCTTTATGGTGCTCTTTGTGTCCACCCTGTCCTTCCTCGGCCTTGGCGTACAACCGCCCGAAGCAGACTGGGGCGGCATCGTGAAGGAGAACAAGGACGGGATCGTCTATGGCATCCCTGCGGCGCTGATGCCCGCTGCCGCCATCGCCACGCTGGCAATCTCCGTGAACCTGGTGGCGGACTGGATCCTCAACCGAACCACATCGCTGAAAGGAGGCCGGGGATGAGCGAACCACTCCTCAAGGTCCGCGACCTGAAAATCGGCGCAACGGTCTATGCTCCGGGCGAGCCGCCCAAGGATATCGAAATCGTGCATGGGGTCAGCTTTGATCTCGAACGCGGCAAGGTGCTGGGGCTGATCGGTGAATCCGGGGCCGGGAAATCCACCATTGGGCTGTCGTCCATGGCCTACGGGCGCGGCGGTGTCGAAATCACCGGCGGCGAAGTCTGGATCAACGGGCGCGATATCCTGAAAAGCAAGCTCAGCGATATTCGCAGGCTGCGCGGCGGCGAGGTGACCTATGTGTCGCAATCCGCCGCGGCCTCCTTCAACCCCGCCAAGACCATCATGGAACAGGTGATCGAGGCCGCGGTCGAGCAGGGGAAATTCTCCCGCAGGGAAGCCGAGACCCGCGCCAGGGCGCTGTTTGACAAGCTCGGCCTGCCCGATCCCGAAAACATCGGCGCGCGCTATCCGCACCAGGTCTCGGGCGGGCAGTTGCAGCGCTGCATGACCGCGCTGGCGCTCTGTCCTGAACCGGATCTGGTGGTCTTTGACGAGCCCACCACGGCGCTGGATGTGACCACGCAGATCGACGTCCTGATGGCCATCAAGGAGGCCATTCGCGACACCGGTGTTGCGGCGCTTTATATCACCCATGACCTCGCCGTCGTGGCGCAGGTAAGCGACGATATCATGGTGCTGCGCAACGGCGACAAGGTCGAATATGGCTCGGTCGATCAGATCATCAACGATCCGCAGGAAGACTACACCAAGGCGCTGGTTTCGGTGCGTTCGATCAACCACGAGGAAAAAGCCCCCACCGAGGAGGCGGTGCTGTCGGTGCGCAATGTCACCGCGCGCTACAAGGGCACCAAGTTCGACGTGCTGCACAACGTCAATGTGGATCTCTACCCCGGTCAGACGCTGGCGGTGGTGGGTGAATCCGGCTCCGGCAAATCGACGCTGGCGCGGGTGATCACCGGCCTGTTGCCGCCGAGCGAGGGCGAGATTTTCTTTGCCGGTCGCACCCTGACGGAAGATTTCAAGACCCGATCGCGCGAGGATCTGCGCGAATTGCAGATGATCTTTCAGATGGCGGATGTGGCGATGAACCCGCGCCAGACCGTGGGCACCATCATCGGCCGCCCGCTGGAGTTCTACTTTGGCCTGCGCGGTGCCGAAAAACGCAAGCGGATCATCGAGTTGCTGGATGAGATCGAACTGGGCGAGAGCTTTATCGACCGCTTCCCGGCGGAGCTCTCGGGCGGACAAAAACAGCGCGTCTGCATCGCTCGTGCGCTGGCCGCCAAACCCAAGGTGATCATCTGCGACGAGGTCACATCGGCGCTGGATCCGCTGGTGGCGGATGGCATCCTCAAGCTGTTGCTGAATCTGCAAAAGATCGAGGATGTGGCCTATCTTTTCATCACCCATGATCTGGCGACGGTGAAGGCGATCTCGGACAATATCGCGGTGATGTATAAGGGCAAGGTGCAGCGCTATGGCTCCAAGACGCAGGTGCTGACGCCGCCCTTTGATGACTATACCGACCTGCTGCTGAGCTCGGTGCCGGAAATGAGGCTGGGCTGGCTGGAAGAGGTCATCGCAAACCGCAAGATGGAAAGCGCGGGGAACTGATGCTCGGGCATATCCCTGCGCTGCGAGACCTAAGCCTCCCATATCATGGGGCGCTTTTTCATGACGGAAGAACAGACATGTCCCGTTCGGCCGAAGGCCGGACAGCCCCCGCCCGCCCCCCAGGCGGGGGCTGTCCTTGCCGAACCAAATCCACCCCAGTTTAGGATCGCCCAATGGATCGCAAACTTCTGCTCATCATCCTTGACGGCGTGCCCTATCGCAACTTCCGCCGCCTGTTTGGCAATCTCGAAGGCTGGGTCCAGTCGGGCGAGGCCAAGATGTGGAAACATCGCGCGGTGCTGCCCTCAATCTCCGCCAGTTGCTATGCCTCGATCCACACCGGCGTCAGCCCGCAGGACCATGGCTGCACCGGCAATGGAAATGTCTTTCGCCTGACGCAGGATGATGTCTTTGCACAGGTGCGCAAGGCGGGTGGCGTCACCGGTGCCGTGGCGCATAGCTTCTGGTCTGAGTTCTTCAATCGCGCGCCCTTCGACCGGGTGCGCGATATCGAATATGATGAACCAGAAAGCACTACGATCAATCACGGGCGCTTTCACACCATGACGGGCTATGGTCACAGCAATCAGATGACGCCCTCGGATGTAGATCTCTTCGCCACGCTGACCAACCTCTGCCAGCGCTTTGATCTGCAATACGGCATGCTGCATACCTGCACGCTGGACAGTATGGGGCATCGGTTCTTTCACGACTGCCAGGAAATGGACCAGGCCTGTTTCATCATGGATGAGATGCTCGCCCCCTTTATTCCGCGCTGGCGTCAGATGGGCTATGAGGTGATTGTCACCGCCGACCACGGACAGGACGCACGTGGCCATCACGGTGGCCATGATCCGCTGCAACAGGACACGGCGCTTTATTACTTTGGCGACGCCACCGGCCCGTCCGCCGACCATGTGATTGACCAGCTACAGCTTGCGCCAACAATCCTCAGTCTCCTCGGCGCGCCACTGGCAGACACGATGAAAGCCTCGCCCTTTTTGCGCCAAGCATAGGCTTAATCGTCGTCGTAGGGCCAGATCTCCTGCCCCAGCCCTTCGATCGCGAGGGTGATCCGCTCAAAACTGTCGCGGGCGCGCTGGACGCTGTGGCGGGCGCGCAGATAGCCATGCACCAGCCCGGTCTCGTTCACCCAATGAACCTGACCGCCGGCGGCTTTGATCGCATCGCGATAGGCGGCGCAATCGTCACGGATCGGATCACAATCCGCGGAGAACATCACCGTGGGCGGCAGGCCGGAAAAATCGCTGTCCTGAAGCGGCGCATAGGTCGGGTCCGCCGTCGGCGCGGCCCCCCCTGTGCGGATATCACTGTAGAACGCCATGTCATCGCGGGTCAGCATCGGCGCCTGGGCATGTTCGCTATAGGATGGCAGGCTCGGATCGCCCCCCAGCGCGGGATAGATCAGCACCTGCCCCATCACCACGTCCAGCCGCCCGCGCGCATGATGCGCCACACAGGCACAGAGCGTCGCCCCGGCGCTGTCGCCCGCAAGCACAACCCCGCCATCATCATAGGTCTGGGCAATCCATTCCAGCACCGACCAGGCATCATTGAACTGGGCCGGGTGCTGCTCTTCCGGGGCCAGTCGATAATCCACCGCCACCACCCGATAGCCGGTCTGTTCGCAAATCTCGCAACAGATGTCATCGTGACTGTTGAGATCGCCAAGAACGAATCCGCCGCCGTGGCAATACATCACCGTGCGGGTCGGATCGCCCGCCGTGTAGATACGGACCGACACATGGAGCGCCCCCACGGTGCGTTCGGTGACCTCGATCAGATCTGATCGGGGCTGGCGAAAGGCCGCCGCCATGGCGTTATACTGCGCCCGCTGCGCCCCGATCCCCTGCTCGGTGCCGTCATCCGGGGAAAAGCTGCTCGCCTTCTGAATAAAGGCCCAGGTTTCCTCGTCGATCCGTTTTTCGTAGTTCATATCTTTCACCGTGGCTGATGCCGCGTGATGATCCTAGGAGTGTCGCGCCGCCTTGGAAACGGAAAAATGACAAAAAGCATGCCAGCGCTGGCGTGCTTTCGGTCGTTGCGGCGGCGCTGGAAAGGCGGTTACTTGCCCGCCTCTGCCGGCGCTTCCTCCCAGGGGCGGGTAAAGGCGCCAAGCACTCCGGCCACATCCTGCGCGTCGCTGCCGTGCAGGCTCACCTGCGCCACCAGCCCGCGTTTCTTGTCGTCGAGCACCGAGCTCACCCGCGCCGTCAGCCCGGCCTTTTCCAGCGCGCCATTGTAAACGCGGATGATCGCGTGGCGGCGCAGATCGGGTTTGAAGACCTTGCCCACCGCCGTTTTCGGCAGCTCCGGCAGGATGGTCATATGCTTGGGGATGGCAGCGCGCTCGTGGATATGGAGCTTGCAATAGGCCAGCAGCTCCTCCTCGGTGACCGTTTTGCCCGCGACCAGTTCGACAAAGGCGCAGGGCAATTCGCCCGCATGGGCATCCGGCTGGCCGATGGCACCGGCAAAGGCCACCGCCTCATGGCCCAGCAAGACCTCTTCGATCTCGGCCGGGTCGATGTTGTGACCGCCGCGAATGATCAGATCCTTGGCCCGCCCGGTGATCCAGAGATAGCCGTCGCCGTCCATCCGCCCCAGATCGCCGGTGCGCAGGTAGTTGTCCTGATAATAAAGGTCGATGTTCTTCTCAGCCTCGGTATAGGTGTGGCCCGGATAGACGCCGGGGGTGGAAACACAGATCTCTCCGATCTCATCGACGCCGCATTCCACAAGCCCCTCGGGCGTGCCCTTGACGATCTTGACGTGGGAATAGGGGAAAGGAATGCCGATGGAGCCGACCTTCTTTTCGCCCTCAACGGGGTTGCAGGACACCAGGCAGGTGGCCTCGGTCAGCCCGTAGCCCTCGACCAATGTGACGCCGGTGGCCGCCTCGAAGCGGCGGAACAGCTCCAGCGGCAGCGGCGCAGAGCCGGAGAACGCGGTCTTGATCGAGGAGATATCCGCATCCACCGGCCGCTGCATCTTGGCCGAAATCGCGGTTGGCACCGTGATGATAAAGGAGATCTTCCAGCGCTCGCAGAGCTTCCAGAAATTGTCAAAGACCCCCTCGCCGCGATAGCCCTGCGGCGTCGGGAAGACCACATGCGCGCCGGAGGCAACGGCGGCCATCACGATCACATGGCAGGCGAAGACGTGAAACAGCGGCAGAGGACACATGATATTGTCCTCTTCGGTAAAGAGCAGCGTATGGCCGACCCAGCCGTTGTAGATCATGCCCTGATAGGTATGTTGCGCCACCTTGGGCATGCCGGTGGTGCCGCCGGTATGGAAATAACAGGCGACCCGGTCGCCATCGCTATCGGCAAATTGCAGCTCGGTGGGCTGTTTCGCCATCTCCTTGCGGAAACACAGGTAATCCGCATGGGCGTGGGATCTGTCGACCTTGGGGCGCAGGAAGGGCACGATCCAGGATTTCGGCGGCGTCAGATAGCGGTTGAGATCAACCTCCAACACGGTCTTGACGCTCGGCGCATGGGCGACGGCCTCGGCCACCTTTTGCGCCACATCGGTCTTGGGAAAGGGTTTCAGCGTCACCACGACCTTGGCCTTGGTTTCCCGCAGGATCGAGGCAATCTGCTCCGGCTCCAGCAGCGGGTTGATCGGGTTCACGATCCCCGCCACGGCGCCGCCCAGCATGGTGATCAGCGTCTCGTTTGCGTTGGGCAGCACATAGGCGACCACGTCCTGTTCGCCCACGCCAAGGGAGCGAAACAGATTGGCGGCCTGGCAGGTCTTGTCCTTCAGTTGCCGCCAGTTGAGCGTTTCAGCCTTGTCCTTTGGCCCGGAAAAGATCTGATAGCTGACCGCCGGATTGTCGGGAAACCGGCCTGCCGTGCGCGACAACAGCCCATAGAGCGTCTTGGGAAGATCCCGATCCGCCCAGGCGCATTCCTGTTCAATCGCGGTGACATCCGCAGTTGTCGCAAAAGCCATAGGTCTCCTCCCCTGGTCCGCTGCACGGATCTTGATTGCTCCTCAGACCCAAGATGGTGGGAATTTGGCGCACGCGCAAGCAACCTGACTGCTTCACGTTGAGGAAGCCATCTTGTGACGCTGCGCTATTTCGGCCCCGTCACTGCGCCAGCCGGGGCCAAGGCGGGACCAAATCACATCGATGGATCAGGCCACGGCGGCCCCATCGGTGAACTGAAGCCGCGCCAGACGCGCATAAAGCCCGCCCTCTGCGACCAGCTCATCATGGCTGCCGACAGCGACAATGCGGCCCTCTTCCATCACCACGATGCGGTCCGCCTTTTTCACGGTGGCCAGACGATGCGCCACCACGATGGTGGTGCGATCACGGCTGAGCTCCTCAAAGGCGGCCTGGACCAGACGCTCGCTTTCGGCATCCAGCGCCGATGTGGCCTCGTCCAGCAAGAGCACCGGCGCATCCCGCAGGATCGCCCGGGCGATCGCGATGCGCTGCTTCTGCCCACCCGAAAGCATCACGCCGCGCTCGCCGACATAGGAGTCATAGCCCTGCGGCAAAGTGGTGATGAAATCATGCGCGGCGGCGGCAATGGCGGCGGCTTCGACCTCGGCGTCGGTGGCATCGGGGCGGCCAAAGCGGATGTTTTCCCGCGCCGAGGCGGCAAAGATGATCGGGTCCTGCGGCACCATCGCGATATGGCGGCGGAACTCATCCCGCGCCAGATGGGTCAGCGGCACCCCGTCCAGCCGCACTTCGCCGGATTTCGGATCATAAAAGCGCTGGATCAGTTGAATGATGGTGGTCTTGCCCGCGCCCGACGGGCCGACAAAGGCCACGGTCTCGCCCGGCTGGATGGTCAGTTCCACCTCCTCCAGCGCCGAGACATCGGGCCGCGATGGGTAGGTAAAGCTCACCCTGTCAAAGCAGAGCTCGCCGCGCACCGGCAATGGCAGGCGCTCCGCATTGGCCGGATCCACCACGCTGTCTTGCGCCTGCAACAGCTCCACCAGCCGCTCGGTGGCACCTGCGGCCCGTTGCAGCTCGCTCCAGATTTCAGAAAGCGCCGCGACAGAGCCCGCAACCATCACCGAATAGATCACAAACTGCACCAGCGCGCCTTCGGACATGGTGCCAAAGCGCACGTCGTTCGCACCGATCCACAGCACGCCCACGACACCGGAAAACACCAGGAAGATCACGATCACCGTCAGCCAGGCCCGGGTCTGGATGCGACGGCAGGACACCTCATAGGAGGTTTCGGTCAGCTCGGAGAACTGCTGGCGGCTCAGGGTCTCATGGGTGAAGGCCTGCACCGTCTGCACCGCGCCCAAAGCCTCGCCCGCGTTGCCGGAGGAGGCCGCGATCCAATCCTGGTTCTCCTTGGAAATCGCCCGCAGGCGACGCCCCAGAAACAGGATCGGCAGCACCACGGCGGGCACGATCAGCAGCACCAGCAAGGTGAGCTTGGCCGAGGTCAAGAGCATCAGCACCAGCCCGCCGGCAAAGATCAGCAGATTGCGCAGCGCCACCGAGGCCGAAGAGCCCAGAACCGACTGGATCAGGGTGGTGTCGGTGGTGATCCGGCTCAGCACCTCGCCGGTCATGATGCGTTCAAAAAACGCCGGGCTCATGCCGATGATGCGATCAAACACCGCCTTGCGGATATCGGCCACCACCCGCTCGCCCAGCTTGGTGACCAAGGCATAGCGCAGCCCGGTCCCCAGCGCCAAAAGCGCCGCCATCACCATCGCGGCGGAAAAATACTGGTTCAGGAGCGCGGCATCGGTGATGCGGAAGTTATCCACCACCCGGCGCACCGCCAAGGGCAGCGAGAGCGATACAGCGGCGGTCAGCGTCAGCGCCGCCAGCGCCGCGAATATCATCCCCCTGTAGGGCTGCATAAACGGCCAGAGCGCCTTGAGCACGCCAATCTTGCGCGAGGTTTCCCGCTCTTCATTGCTTGCCGAGGTTGTCACCGCGCGTCGTGCCATAAGAGCTCCTTGTTCGCTCTGTTTCGCTCTGACTATTCGCCCAGTCGCGCCCGGACTCCCGTGGCGTGATCGCTGCTTTTGTCCCGCAGCTGTCATGGCGTCCACACCCCGGCAGGTC
The DNA here is from genome assembly GCF_011806385.1 of Phaeobacter sp. HF9A. Taxonomy (GTDB): domain Bacteria; phylum Pseudomonadota; class Alphaproteobacteria; order Rhodobacterales; family Rhodobacteraceae; genus Epibacterium. The sequence goes on from NZ_JAATOX010000079.1 coordinate 12,216, forward strand.
AAGGCCACACTGGCCATCGCCCTGAGGTCTAACGCCGCAGAAAGCGAATACAACTGATTGAAAATCAGTCTCTATTTGCGTTTTGGGGAAAACTGGAGCGGGTAGCGGGAATCGAACCCGCACCTTAAGCTTGGAAGGCTCTTATGATACCATTTCACCATACCCGCTTCGTGTCCTGTGGTTTATGGGAAGGATTTTTTGTCGTCAACCACATAAGCGGTATTTTTGCCCGCGCCATCATATGCGCCTCCGCGCGACATCGCATCTGGTGTTCCGCGATCAACCCCCTACATTGTGGCCATGACTCATGCCCCCCGTATCGCCATACTGACCGCGCACGGCCAGCCCTCCGCACCGCCACCGCAGGAAATCCACCTGGCCGCCGTGGCGGCAGCGGTGCAGGACCATCTGCCTGACTGGGAGATCCGCTCCGCGACGCTCGCCTCGCCGGGGTTTCTGGAACGCGCCATGAGCGATGACGCGGTGGTCTATCCCTTCTTCATGGCGCGCGGCTGGTTCACCGGGCGGGTGCTGCCGGAGCGTCTTAGGGGGCACCGCTTTCGCATGGCCCTGCCCTTTGGCATGGATCCGGCGCTGCCGGACATGACCGCAAGAGCGCTGCAATCGGAATGCGCGCGCCGGGGGTGGGCCGCGGAGGAGACCGAGGTCTTGCTCGCGGCCCATGGCTCTGCCCGGGGGCCCAAAGCCGCCGAAGCGACCGAGGCCTTTGCCAGCAAACTGCGCGCGGCCTGGCCCCATGGGCCGCTCTGCACCGGCTATGTCGAACAGGCGCCCAGCATTGCCGATGCCGCCCGCCCGCTCGGACGGCGCAGCCTCTGCCTGCCCTTCTTTGCCCAAACCGGCGCCCATGTGCGCAATGACATCCCCGAGGCCCTGACCGAGGCCGGCTATCGCGGTGACACCCTGCCGGTGCTTGGCGCGCTTCCCGAGGCCCCCTCCCTCATCGCCGCCGCCATCCAACGGGCGCAGGACACGGCGCCCCTCTCCTGCGCCTAGGCCGCGCAGAGAAAACCGCCATCGACCGGCAGGCTGATCCCGGTAACAAAATCCGATGCCGGCGCGCAGAGGAAGAGCGCCGCGCCGCCCAGATCCGCCGGTCGCCCCCAACGCCCCGCCGGGGTGCGCGACAGGACCCGATCATTCAACCCCTCGACCTGCTCTCTTGCCGTGACGGTCAGATCGGTGTCGATCCAGCCCGGCAAGATCGCATTGACCTGAATATTGTCCACCGCCCAGGCCGTCGCCAGTGACTTGGTCAATTGCACCAAACCGCCCTTAGCCGCGGCATAGGGGGCGGACATGGGCGAGGCGAGCACCGACATGATGGATCCGATATTGACGATCTTGCCGCCGCCGCGCGCCGCCATCAGCGGATGGGCCGCCGTTGACGCCATGAAAGCAGAGGTCAGGTTACTTGCAAGCAGCCTGTTCCATTCCGCCAGCGCGTAGTCCTGCGGCAGCTTGCGGTCGTTGGTTCCGGCATTGTTGATCAGAATGTCGAGCCCACCAAAGCGCGCAACGACCTGCGCCAGGGTCTCTGCGATGCTGTCCTCACGGGTCATATCGCCTGAAATCGCCAGCGGCGCCTCGACGCCCTCGCGCGTCAGAGCGGTCGCCGCCTCGGCGGTCTTGGTCGGGTTGCGACCAACAATTGCAAGCATCGCGCCCGCATCGGCAAGCGCCGCCGCCATGGCCAGCCCAATGCCGCCGTTGCCGCCGGTGACCAGCGCCACCTTGTCTTTGAGGGTCATCATGCAGGAGCTCCTTTTGCGAGGTCAGGTGTTGTGCCAGGGCACGCGGCGCCGATCTGGGTGACAAATAAGAAATCACCGATGCTCTGGCCGATTCGATTCGCCTCTATTTTGTCGGACCAATATGGAAAAATCTCCGTCAAAATCGGTATACACGGCTGTATAAGTCGACAAATGGGCATTTATCCCCATACTGGTACAGCAAATAGAAGGGAATCCGGCTCCGCCCCGCCTGAGGAATATTGATATTCCCACAGGGCTATGCCTTATTTGTCCAACCAAAGGGGCGGATAGCCCCGCCCGGTTCTCTGGAGGAGTTGAACCGGGCCTGGACCAAAGGGAGGAAGTTATGAATTTCATCAAGAGGTTTGCCGGAATGGCGGCCGTGACGGTGTCGGCCATCGGCCTGGCCAGCGCGACCCTGGCAGCAGATTACAACTGGACGTTCCAGACATCGGAGACCGCAGGCGAGCCGGGCTTCGTCAACAAGCAGAAATGGGCAGAAGAGGTCGGCACACTCTCTGGTGGCCGGATCGAGATCGAAATCCTGCCCATCGGCGCGGTTGTGCCGCATACGGACACGCTCGAAGCGGTGGGCGCGGGCATTCTGCAAGGCCACCTGACCGACCCGAGCTATTTCGCAGGCAAGGACCCCGCCTTTGCGATGATGGGCAATCTCGTCGGCGCCTGGAGCGATCCGTTCGAGCTGCTGGGCTTTATGGAAAGCGGCGGCGGCCATGAGCTTTATGCCGAGCTGGTCGAACCCTACGGCGTGCAATTCATCGGCGCCGCGGCAACCGAACCGGAGGCCTTCGTCTCCCGCGTGCCGATCCGCACCGTCGAGGACCTGAAAGGCGTGAAGATGCGTGCGCCCGAGGGCATGGTCTATGAGATCTTCTCCAAGGCTGGCGCCGCGCCCGTATCGCTGCCCGGCTCCGAGATCTTCTCGGCGCTCGACAAGGGCGTGGTGGATGCGGCGGACAATACCGTCTTTGCCACCAACCAGGCGCTTGGCATGAACGACATCGCGCCCTACCCGCTCTATCCCGGGTTCCACTCGCTGCTGATGATCGACGTGTCGATGAACAAGGCAATCTGGGACGGCCTGCCCGAGGACCTGCAAGAAATCCTGAAAGTCTCGGTCAGCCAGTTCGCCTTCAACCACATCTATTCGGTGCGTGAACTGGACGCCGCCGCCGTGGAAGAGGTCAACGCCAACCCGAAGATCGAGATCATCAACTGGTCGGGTGACGAACGCGCCAAGTTCCGTCGCATCGCGCAGCAGGAATGGCAAAACTGGGCGCCCAAGACCGAGATGACACAGCGCTACTACGACGCAGTGATCGCCTATCTCCAGGGCCGTAACCTGCTCTGATCCCTCAGGAAAAATGACACATGACCGCGCCCGGCAATGCATCCGCCGGGCGCGATCCAGACAGGCAGCCTGACAGGCAGGAGGAGCGCCGCAAATGGCCGATCAGAGCGACATCATAGACAGCATCGAACATGAGGATGACGACATTCGCACCGGGCTGGACCGGGGGATTTCCCGATCAACCAAGGTTCTGGCCTGGGCGATCTTCGTGGCCTTCCTGATCACAGTGGTCGAAGTCTTTGCCCGCTATGTGCTCGACAGCCCGACCTTCTGGGCACATGAGACCACCAGCTTCCTGATTGCCGCGATCTTTCTGATCGGCGGCCCGGTCGCCCTGGCGCGCGACAAGCACATCCGGGTGCGGATGATCTATGACGCCGTCACCCCGCGCCGCCGCCGCATGCTCGATATCGTCAACTCACTGATCGCGCTCGTCTTCTTTGCCGGGCTGACCTATGCGAGCTGGATCATGGTGAGCAAATCCTGGTTCACCCCCACCGGCAAGCTGCACCTCGAAGGCACCGGCACCTCGTGGAACCCGCCAACCCCGGCCCTGCTAAAGCTTCTGGTGATGCTCTGTGTGGCGATGATGTTCGCGCAAACCTGCCTTCACCTGATCGCGGCCCTCCGGCGCGACACCTCCGACACTGCCGCGATCAAAGGGGGCAAATGACCATGAACCTCAGCGCAATTGGTATTGAATACGGCTCCTACCTGCTTGTCGGTGCGATTTTTTTGCTGCTTCTAACCGGTCAGCCGCTGGCCTGGGTGACGGGGCTTGTCGCGCTGACCTTTACCTTCGGCTGGTTCGGCCCCATGGCCTTGCCGCTGGTGACCTCGCGGATTTTTGGCTTTATCACCGAATATTCCCTCATCGCCATTCCCATGTTCATCCTGATGGCGGCGCTTCTGGACCGTTCAGGCATTGCGAAATCGCTCTTTAACGGGATGCGAATCCTGGCCGGGCGGCTGCCCGGTGGCGTTGCTGTCCAGACCCTGATCGTTGCGATCCTGATGGCGGCGATGTCGGGGGTGATCGGCGGCGAGATCGTGTTGCTGGGCATCCTGGCGCTGCCGCAGATGCTACGGCTTGGCTATGATCGCAAGCTGTCGATCGGCGTCGTCTGTGCGGGCGGCTCGCTCGGCACGATGATGCCGCCCTCGATCGTGCTGATCATCTACGGCCTGGTGGCCAATACCTCGATCGCCGATCTGTTCATTGCCGCGATCACTCCGGCGCTGCTGTTGCTTGGCTTCTATGTGGCATACGTCTTGTTCCTGTGCTGGCGCAATCCGCAGCTCGGCCCGCCAATGTCCAAGGAAGAAGCGGCGCAGGAATCCGTCTTTTCTGCGCTGCGTGCCCTCGCCGCCCCGCTGTTTATCGTCTTTGTCGTGCTTGGCTCGATCTATGGCGGCATTGCCTCGATCACCGAAGCGGCAGCCATGGGGGTGTCGGCGGTGCTGATCATTGCGATCCTGCGGCGCGAGCTGACGGTAAAGATGGTGCAGGACAGCCTTGTCCACACGCTGGAGACCTGCGGCATGATCATCTGGATCGGTATCGCCGCGGCGGTGCTTGTGGGGGTCTATAACCTGATGGGCGGCAACCGCTTTGTGGCTCAGGCGATCCTCGGGATCGACGCGGCGCCGGTTGTCATTGTCATGGTAATGATGCTGATCCTGCTGGTGCTTGGCATGTTCCTTGACTGGATCGGGATTGCGCTGCTCACCCTGCCGATCTTTGTGCCGATCGTGGTGCAGCTGGGCTATGACCCGGTCTGGTTCGGCATTCTCTTTGCGGTGAACATGCAGGTGTCCTATCTGACGCCGCCTTTCGGCCCGGCCGCCTTCTATCTCAAGAGCGTCGCCCCCAAGGAAATCACGCTCAAGCACATTTATACCGCGCTCTTGCCCTTCATTGTTCTGCAACTAATCGTGCTGGCGACGATTCTCTTCTTACCGCCGATCGCCACCTGGGCGATCTGAGGGAGGATGTGAACAGGAAAGCAGAGGCATAACGTGGACGACGAAACCGAAGAGACAGGCGCCGGATCGGCCGTTGATCAGGTGGTGGACCAGATCCGCGCCCTGATCGACGCCGAAGGGCTGACCGTGGGCGACAAGCTGCCGACCGAGCGCGAGCTATGCGAGCGGTTCGAGATCAGCCGCAACACGGTGCGCGAGGCGATGCGCATGCTCAAGGCTTATGGCATCGCCGATGTGCGCCCCAAGGTGGGCGCCACGATCATCGACCAGCGCATGAATCGCGCGCTTGATATCTTTGCCTTCAACGTCGGCGAGATTTCACGCGAGACCTTTGACGACATCCAGGGCTTTCGCGAATTGATCGAGACCGGCATCGCCCTGTCGATCTTTGACGCGGCCACGCCCGAGGATCTGGCCGAGCTGCGCGAACTCAATCAGAAAATGGTGCAGGCGGGCAGCATTGTCGATGCGTCGGAGTTTGATTTTCAATTCCATATCAAGCTGATCTCGCTGACCGGCAACCGGTCCATTCTGGATGTCTACGGCATTATGAAGCCGGTGATCCTGCGGATCATGCAGCGCGGCAAGACGCTCAGGATTATCGAAGGCGAAACCTATACGGAACATGAGGCGGTATTGCGGGCTGTCGAGGCAGCAGATCACCTTGCGTTCCAATACCTCATGCGCACGCATCTGCGGCAGGGGCTCGCCACCTTTCCCGACCCCGCCATAACCCCGACAAACACCGGCTGACAGGCGTTGAGGCTGCGGGCAAGGGAGCAACGATCAAGATGAAACAAGGGTAAGATGATGACGAAGAACACGGCAGTGGCGCTCAGCGCACAGGACATATTGCCCGAGGCAGACGGCGCACTTCTTCTGGGCCGGGTCTGGTCCAATGCGGCCGATGGGCCCTGTCTGGTGTTGATCCGGGATGGCGCGGTGCTGGACATCACCCAGATTGCCCCGACCATGTCGGCGCTGCTGGAAATCGAAGACCTGACCGGGGCGCTGCGCGACGGCGGGCCGTCGCTGGGCTCGCTTGACGATTTCCTCGATGCGGGCGACGGCTGCGGCCGCCTGGGTCAGCTGCTGGCACCGTGTGACCTTCAGGCGGTCAAGGCAGCGGGGGTGACCTTTGCCGGCTCCATGATCGAGCGGGTGATCGAGGAACGCGCCAAGGGCGATCCCACCCAGGCCGAAACGATCCGGGCGGAGCTCGCCGACCTCCTCGGTGGCAGCCTGCGCGGTCTTATTCCTGGCTCTGACAAGGCGGCAGAGGTGAAGGCGCATCTGCAAAAGGCCGGGCTCTGGTCGCAATACCTTGAGGTCGGCATCGGCCCCGACGCCGAGATCTTTACCAAGGCGCAGCCGATGTCCGCCGTCGGCTGCGGCGCGCAGATCGGCGTGCATCCCCGCTCGCAGTGGAACAACCCCGAACCCGAGGTGGTGCTGGCGATCAACTCCCGTGGCGAGATCCGGGGCGCGACCCTTGGCAATGACGTCAACCTGCGCGATTTCGAGGGCCGCTCTGCCCTGCTCTTGGGCAAGGCCAAGGACAATAACGCCTCCGCCTCCCTCGGCCCCTTCATCCGCATCTTTGATGACAGTTTCACGCTTG
>NZ_JAATOX010000080.1 GCF_011806385.1 Phaeobacter sp. HF9A
AAACAAGCGCGCCGCCACAAAGGCCCAGAATCGCCATGCCGGTGGCCATGCCCCGCCGGTCCGGGAACCAGCGGATCAGCGTCGAGACCGGCGAGACATAGCCAAGCCCCAGACCGCAGCCCCCCAGCACGCCATAACCCAGATAGACCAGCCAGAGCTGATGGCTGGAAATCCCGAAAGAGCCGATGATAAACCCGCCCCCCCAGAGGATGGCCGCCACGACCCCAACCATACGCGGGCCGACCTCTTCCAGCCATTTGCCCGCAAAGGCGGCGGCAAGGCCCAGAAACACGATCGCCACGGAGAAGATCCACACGACCGAGCTCAGGCTCCAGTCATCCGCGCTGGAGGCCACGACGCCCAGCTCCCGGGTCAGCGGCGGGTTGAACACCGACCACGCATAGACTGAGCCAATGCAGAGGTGAATGGCGATGGAGGCCGGCGGCACCCGCCAGCGATTATACCCGGGTTCGGCGACGATATGGCTCTTGTGCAAAAAGCCCAACGCGCCCTGTGAAGCGTTACTCATTTTATCCTCCCTTGGTTATTTTCGGCAAAGCCCCCTCCGTGGGCCGCCGACGCATGCAACCGCATGCGAACCAAGAAAAAGCCGCTGACCGCTTGTCGCGTCAAGAAATATTTGTTAATTAAATCAATAGTATAATGGACATTTTCACCGGGGACATCATTACAAACCGGCGCAATCTGCCGCATTGTGACCGGCGCAGCCCGCGCCAACCTTGGGCATTTGAGACATTTTGTCCAAATCAACGGCCAGAGGATTTTCTGCACGCAAAGGCCGCTCTCGCGCGGCTCGCCGCGCTGTGACGTTTGACAGATCGCCACAGACGCGCCCGTCACCGGCTAGATCCCCCAGGCCGCGCATTTGCGATCAATGGTTTTGCGCGACACCCCCAGATGCCGTGCCGCCGCGGAGCGATTGCCGCTCAGCGCCTCCAGCGCGCGCAGGATTTCACGCTTTTCCATCTCCTCCAGCGGCGCGATATCGACCGCTTGCGCCGCCTTGCCCAAGGTCTCCAGCGGAAAACGCCCAAAGATCAGCGCGCGCTCGATGAAATTATGCAGCTCGCGGATATTGCCGGGCCAGTCATACCGCAGCATCGCAGAGCGCACCGCCGCCGACATCGCGACCTTGGGCAGGTTGAGCGCGGCGGAGATTTCGCCCTGGAACAGCTCGGCGAGCTCCAGCACATCTGCGCCACGATCCCGGAGCGGCGGCACCGCCACCTCCACCACATTGATCCGAAACAGCAGATCCTCGCGGAACCGCCCCTCCTCCACCGCCCGTTGCAGGGAACGCGTGGAGGCAATGACAAAGCGCAGGTCCAGCTGCACCGCGCGCCCGGTGCCGATGGGACGGATCACCCCATCCTCCAGCACCCGCAGCAAGGCGGTCTGCGCACCGGCGCTGAGCTCGCTGACGTCGTCCAGAAATACCGTGCCGCCCGAGGCCTGCGCCAGCAATCCTTCCCGCCCGCCCGGTGCGCCGGGGAAACTGCCGGCCCCATGGCCAAAGAGTTCGTATTCGATCACATCCGCAGGGATTGCGCCGCATTGGATGGGCACGAAGGGGGCCGTGCCGCGTCCCGAATGGCTGTGGATGTGGCGCGCCGCGACCTCCTTGCCCGCCCCGGAAGGACCGGTGATCAGGACCGGCGTGGACAGCGGCGCCACCCGTTCAAGGAGCTGTCGCACCTCGGCGATGACGTTGGACCCACCGGTCAGCTCGCGCCGACGGCCGCCACTGACCATCGTGTCCAGCTCTCGTTTCAGCAGCGCATTTTCGCGCTTCAGCAGGGCCATTTCCAGACATTTGCGGATCGCGCTGATCACCTGGTTCGCCCGAAACGGCTTGATCAGCAGATCCGAGGCCCCTGCCCGCATCGCATCAATCGCGATTTGCAGGTCCGCATAGGCGGTGATCAGCACGGTATCGGTATAGCCGCCCTTGTCGCGCTGCTCCCGCAGCCAATCCAGCCCCTTCCGCCCGGGCATGATATTGTCGAGCAGCATCACGTCATACTGGCCCGAGGACAAAAGCGCCTCTGCCGCATCGGTGTCCGCGACCTCGTCCACATGGCGGCAGATGGGTTGCAGGGTTTTCATCAGGAAATGACGCATGCCCGGCTCGTCATCGACGATCAGCACGCGCGCCAGCTGCAACGGATCGCTGACGTCAGTCACGGGGTTTAGCATGTCGCCTTCCAATCCTCCGCCCCCTCCTTGCGGCCCTGCGGGTGACGAGGCCGCCGCGCGCCGCGAGGCGCAAACAGTCTGTAAATTAGTGCAAAATTATGCATTCTTTTCGCAGAACGATAGCGCCCTCGCCAAGAGGGAAAGCGACCCAGGGTGAAAATTTCGCCTTAATAATTGATTTTACTCAGCAATTAAGAACCCTCAAAGCCCCAAACCACCAGACAGGCGAGTGCATAATTTCCACTCCGGCCTCACAAGAGGGATCAAACCCGGGTTTGTCGGCGGGCGCAAAAAAACGCCCCATCCTGTATTCAGGATGGGGCGTTCCTATCAGTGATCCGTGGCGTCACAGCACAAGGCTGCCCGACAGCAGCGGTCAGATTTACCCCCGCTGCGCCGCGCTTAGCTCTGGTTCCACTCCCGGTCGCCGTTGGCGTCTTTCACGCGCGTCGGCAGGCCGATGGTGTCGAGCAGCGCAAACAGCGGCTTGGGATCCAGCTCTTCGACATTCGACATGACGCCATTGTCATAGGTCCCATCGGCAATCAGCATCGCAACAGCCACCGGCGGCACGCCGGCGGTGTAGGAAATGCCCTGGCTGCCGACTTCTTCATAGGCTTCCTTGTGATCGGCGACGTTATAGACAAAGACCTCGACCTCTTTGCCGTCCTTGGTGCCCTTGACCAGATCGCCAATGCAGGTCTTGCCGGTATAGCCGGGCGCCAGGCTCGACGGATCCGGCAGAACCGCCTTGACCACCTTGAGCGGCACCACTTCCAAACCCTCGGCGGTGGTCACGGGCTGTTCCGAAAGAAGGCCAAGGTTTTGCAGCACCGTAAAGACGTTGATGTAGTGATCGCCAAAACCCATCCAGAACCGGATGTCGGCCTCCGGGAAATTGGCCGCGAGGGAGTGGATCTCGTCATGGCCGGACATATAGGCCTTTTGCTTGCCGACAACCGGCAGATCCCATTCGCGGCCCACTTCGAACATCTTGTTCTCTTGCCAGGCGCCCTGCTGCCAGCTGTAGACGGTGCCGGTGAACTCGCGGAAATTGATCTCGGGGTCAAAGTTGGTCGAGAAATATTTGCCGTGATCGCCCGCGTTGATATCGACGATATCGATCGAGGTCACCTCGTCCATGAACTCATCCACCGCAAAGCGGGCGAAGGCGTTGACCATGCCGGGATCGAACCCCGCACCCAGGATCGCCGTGACCCCGGCGGCGGCGCAATCATCGCGGCGCTTCCACTCGTAGTTGGCATACCAAGGCGGCGTTTCGCAGATCTTGGTCGGGTCCTCGTGGATGGCGGTGTCGATATAGGCAGCACCGGTCTGGATGCAGGCCTCCAGCACCGTCATATTCACAAAGGGCGAGCCGACATTGATGACGATCTGCGCCCCGGTGGAGGAAATCAGCGCAGCCACGGCCGCCGAATCCATCCCGTCAACAGCATGCGCCTGAAACACGCCATCCTGCTTCATTGCGCCTTTTTCATGCACGCTTTCGATAATCGCTTCACATTTTGCGACCGTCCGGCTTGCAATATGCAGATCGCCCAGAACATCGTTATTTTGGGCGCATTTATGCGCTACGACCTGTGCGACGCCACCCGCGCCAATGATAAGAACATTGCGTTTCATCTATCCAAGAGACCTCTTCTCTTTGTCATCAGGAAAGTGCGGCGGCGAAATCATCATAGTCGAAATCGCGCACCATTCGTGTGGTTCCATCCAGTTCGCGAATGGCGATGCTGGGCATCTTCACTCCGTTAAACCAGTTTTTCTTGACCATTGTGTAACCTGCCGCGTCCTGAAACGAAAGCCGATCCCCCGGTTTTAGCGGCGCATCAAAGCGAAACTCGCCAAAGATATCGCCCGCAAGGCAGGATTTGCCGCAGACCATCCAGGCCTCATCCCCGGTGTTCGGAGAGACCTTGGCCGGTTCGCGGTAAATCAGGAGATCCAGCATATGGGCCTCGATCGAGCTATCAACAATGGCCAGGTTCTTGCCGTTGTGCATGGTGTCCAGAACCGTGACCTCCAAGGTCGCCGCCCCGGTAATCGCGGCCTCGCCCGGCTCCAGATAGACCTGCACGCCGAAACGCTCGGCAAAGGCCTTGAGCCGCGCGGCAAGACGTTCCAGCGGGTAATCCGGCCCGGTAAAGTGGATACCGCCCCCAAGGCTGACCCACTCCATCTTGTGCAGGACCGTGCCGAACCGCGCCTCGATCAGGGTCAGCATCTCGTCAAAACGCTCAAAGCTGTCATTTTCACAGTTGTTGTGGAACATCAGCCCGCTGATCTGATCGGCGATGGCATCAATCGCCTCGGGGTCATGCTCGCCAAGCCGGCTGAACGGGCGCGCGGGATCGGCCAGATCAAAGCCCGAGGTCGACACCCCCGGATTGACCCGCAACCCGCGGATATGTCCTTTGGATACCTCGGAAAATCGGGTCAGCTGGCTAAAGGAGTTGAAGATGATCTTGTCGGAACAGGCCAGAACCTGTTCGATTTCATGATCCGCATAGGCCACCGAATAGGCATGGGTTTCGCCCGGAAATTTCTCACGCCCCAGGCGGACCTCGTACAAGGACGACGAGGTCGATCCATCCATATACTCAGCCATGAAATCAAAGACCGACCAGGTGGCAAAGCACTTGAGCGCCAGCAGACATTTGGCGCCGGACTCGGCCCGCAGCCTGGCGATTTTTTCCAGATTGGGCAGCAGGCGGGATTTGTCGATGAGGTAATAGGGCGTTTGCACAGCAAAACCTTTCTGTGGCTCCGAAACCACTGGCTTGGGCGTGGCGCGGGGCGGCGCAGGCCCGCCCCGATGAACTAACAGGGCGGCAGCGTCAAACCCTACTCGGGGCCGACGCGCCGCATCGCAGTGTCGCATAGAGCGGGCGCGCATAAAAGTCGAACAGAAAGCACTGCGATGGGACACCGTGCCGGCCTGGCTGATCAGCCCACCATTCCGGCGGCGCAAACACTCCCAGCGCAAGGACAGGCGCGGCGCTGCCCCCTCAGCTCAAAGCGCCGCTTTGATCTTTTCGGCGTGGGCGGCAATCGCCTCCATGTCGGCCATCTGGCCTGGCGCCCGCAGCGCCTGCCCCTCGTGCCGCGGCAGCACGTGGAAATGCAGATGGAACACCTCCTGACCGCCTGCGGCCTCGTTGAATTGCTGGATCGTCACCCCGTCCGCGCCAAAGGCCGCCTTGCTGGCCACCGCCAGTTTCTGCACCGTGCGGATAACCGTTTCCAGCTGCGCCGGAGTGGCATCCAGCATATTGCGGCAGGGGGTTTTGGGAATCACCAGCAGATGGCCATCGGCCCGCGGCATGATGTCCATAAAGGCCAGCGTCTCTTCGTCTTCATAAACACGGGTCGCAGGAATCTCGCCGCGCAGGATCTTGGCGAAAATATTGTCGGATTCATAGGCGCTCATGCTCGGGTTCTCCAATCGCATAGGGTTGGATCAGATGTTGCAGCCCCGTTCCGCGCGGTCAAGCCGCCGCAGCTTTGGGAAATGCCCGTAAAAACTCAAGGGGGCGCGACAATTATTCTTGATCCAGATCAAACTCGGCCATTGAAGGGCGTGGAATGCCACTCTAAAACCGATTTGAGACCAAGGCCGCCGGGAATCCCCCGCGCGGACCCTGAAGAGTATTAACAGGAGGCACCCAAATGGCAGACGCAGCCATTCAAGGTCACGGCCACGAGGACGAGCGCAGTTTCTTCCAGCGCTGGTTCATGAGCACGAACCACAAGGATATCGGTATTCTCTACCTGATCGTTTCGGCGCTCGCAGGTTTGGTATCCGTCATTTTCACCGTTTTCATGCGGATAGAGCTGATGGAACCCGGCGTTCAGCACATGTGCCTTGAAGGTGCACGTCTGTTCGCGGATGCATCTGCCGAATGTACGCCCAACGGTCACCTCTGGAACGTGCTGATCACCGCACATGGCATCCTGATGATGTTCTTTGTTGTGATCCCGGCGCTGTTTGGCGGCTTTGGCAACTACTTCATGCCGCTGCAAATCGGTGCGCCGGACATGGCGTTCCCGCGGATGAACAACCTCAGCTTCTGGATGTATGTCGCCGGCACGCTGCTGGCGGTCTGCTCCGTCTGGGCGCCCGGCGGTGACAACCAGCTCGGCTCCGGCATCGGCTGGGTTCTCTACCCGCCGCTCTCGGTCAAGGAAGGCGGCTATTCCACCGACCTCGCGATCTTTGCGGTTCACGTCTCCGGTGCCTCGTCGATCCTCGGCGCGATCAACATGATCACCACCTTCCTGAACATGCGTGCCCCCGGCATGACCCTGTTCAAGGTGCCGCTGTTCAGCTGGTCGATCTTCGTCACCTCCTGGCTGATCCTGCTGTCCCTGCCGGTTCTGGCGGGCGCGATCACCATGCTGCTGATGGACCGTAACTTCGGCTTCACCTTCTTTGATGCTGCTGGCGGCGGTGACCCGATCCTCTATCAGCACATCCTGTGGTTCTTTGGTCACCCCGAAGTCTACATCGTGATCCTGCCGGGCTTTGGTATCATTTCCCACGTGATCGCCACCTTCTCGCGCAAGCCGGTCTTCGGTTACCTGCCGATGGTCTGGGCGATCATCGCGATCGGTGTTCTGGGCTTCGTCGTTTGGGCGCACCACATGTACACCGTCGGCATGAGCCTCAACCAACAGGCCTACTTCATGCTCGCCACCATGGTGATCGCGGTTCCGACCGGCGTGAAGGTGTTCTCCTGGATCGCCACCATGTGGGGCGGCTCCATCGAGTTCAAAGCCCCGATGATGTTCGCCTTCGGCTTCCTCTTCCTGTTCACCGTTGGTGGTGTGACCGGTGTGGTTCTGTCCCAGGCTGCCGTCGACCGCGCCTATCATGACACCTATTATGTGGTGGCACACTTCCACTACGTGATGTCGCTTGGTGCGGTGTTTGCGATCTTTGCCGGTATCTACTTCTACTTCGGCAAGATCACGGGCAAGCAATACAACGAGCTGGGCGCCCAGATCCATTTCTGGATGTTCTTCATCGGCGCCAACCTGACCTTCTTCCCGCAGCACTTCCTGGGTCGTCAGGGCATGCCCCGTCGTTACATCGACTACCCCGAAGGCTTTGCCTACTGGAACAAGATCTCCTCCTACGGCGCGTTCCTTTCCTTTGCATCGTTCCTGCTGTTCTTCGGCGTGGTGATCTACTCGCTGCTGCGCGGCGCTCGCATCACCCAGAACAACTACTGGAACGAATATGCAGACACGCTGGAATGGACCCTGCCCTGCCCGCCGCCGGAGCACACCTTCGAGCAGCTTCCCAAGCAGGAAGACTGGGACAAGGGCCACGCGCATTAAGCGCCTCTGCCTGACCTGACCTCTCAAGCGCCCCGGAGCCCCCGCTCTGGGGCGTTTTCTTTTCCCCCAAAGCGCCCGGCGGCATGCGGCGGCAGAGCCCCTCGACAAGCCACGCGCCGCCGATAATATGCGCCGCATGCCCTATGACTGGATCCATCCCCCCAGCGATCACACTGGCGAGCTGCACCTCTGGCCGCATCAGTCGCTCGCACCCGAAGGCTACGTGCGCTTTCTGGCGGTCACCGCTGCGCTGATCACCCTGCCGCTGCTGCCGCTGATCGGCACGCCGCTGTTCTGGGGGCTGTTGCCCTTCCTGCTGCTGGCGGTCCTGGGCATGAAATTCGCGCTGGATCGCAATCGCCGCAATGCCCAGGTGCTGGAGATGCTGCGCCTCGGCCCGCAAGATGCCGAGCTGATTCGCCGCGACGGGCGCGGAAGGGAACAGACCTGGCGTTGCAACCGCCACTGGGCCCAGGTCACCCTACACGCGCAGGATGGGCCGGTGCCAAATTACATCACCCTGCGCGGAGCCGGCCGCGAGGTGGAGATCGGCGCCTTTCTCTCCGAGGACGAGCGCAAACAGCTCTACAGCGACCTGCGCCAGGCCCTGCCCCAGGCCAACGCACCCGCAACCGAAGCATAAAAAACCCCGGCCTCTGACCAGAGCACCGGGGGTCTTTCATCTTTTCATAAATATCCGCGCCGCAGGCAGGGCGCGCTGGCGCCCGGAGCCTCAGCAGCCGCCAGCGCTACAGAGCTGATCCTTCACCATCGGGCCAACTTTGCCAAAATCCATCTGGCCGGTGTATTTCGCCTTTAGCGCGCCCATCACCTTGCCCATGTCGCGGATCGATTCGGCACCGGTCTCGCTCACCGCGGTCTTGACGGCGTTCGAAATCTCATCCTCCGACAATTGCTTGGGCAGGAACTCCTCGATGATGGCGATCTCGCTTGTCTCGCGCTCCGCCAGATCCAGCCGCCCGCCTTCCTCGTAGGCGCGCGCGCTTTCCTTTCGTTGTTTGGTCATTTTGCCAAGGATGGCCAGGATTTCATCATCGCCGATCCCACCCTCTTCGCCGTCACCCCGCGCTGCAATCTCGCGGTCCTTGATGGCGGCATTGATCAGGCGCAGCGTACAAAGGCGATCTGTTGCCTTGTCCTTCATTGCCTGCTTGAGGGCCGAATTGACCCGGTCTCGCGTATCCATGTGCTCTCTTCGTCCATGTGGAACAAGAACACGAACTCTTAATCAAATTGCCAGGTATTTTCAAGATCCCCGATCCACCGCGCCCCCGGCCCCTTTTCCGCCCCGAAAAGCCGGAGTTCTGCGCTTGACCCCATGTCGCAGCGCCCCTATTTATGCGCGAATTTTGCCCGCATGGAGAGTCGCGTCATGGTCGATACCACATCGCCGAAGCCCACCGCTTGTCTGGCCCTTGCTGATGGCACCGTGTTCTATGGACACGGGTTTGGCGCCACCGGGCGATGCGTGGCCGAACTGTGCTTCAACACCGCCATGACCGGCTATCAGGAGATCATGACCGATCCCTCCTACGCCGGCCAGATCGTCACCTTCACCTTCCCGCATATCGGCAATACCGGCGTCACCCCCGAGGATGACGAAACCGGCGATCCGGTGGCGGCCGGCATGGTGGTCAAATGGGACCCCACGTTGGCCTCCAACTGGCGCGCCACCGAAGAGCTGAAAGCCTGGCTCACCCGCACCGGCCGGATCGCGATCGGCGGCATTGATACCCGCCGCCTGACCCGCGCGATCCGCCAGCTCGGCGCGCCGCATGTGGCGCTGGAGCATAACCCCGACGGCGTATTCGACCTTGAAAAGCTGGTCGCCGAGGCCCGCGCCTGGCCCGGGCTTGAGGGCATGGATCTCGCCAAGGAGGTCTCCTGCACCCAGAGCTACCGCTGGGACGAGATGCGGTGGGCCTGGCCCGAGGGCTACAGCCGGCAAGAGGCCCCCAAACACAAGGTTGTGGCGGTCGACTATGGCGCCAAACGCAACATTCTGCGCTGTCTTGCCTCGGCGGGCTGCGACGTCACCGTGCTGCCTGCCACCGCCACCGCGGCCGAGGTGCTGGCGCATGAGCCCGATGGCGTGTTCCTCTCCAATGGTCCCGGCGACCCGGCAGCGACCGGCGAATATGCGGTGCCGATGATCAAGGACATCCTTGAGAAGACCGACTTGCCTGTCTTTGGCATTTGTCTCGGTCACCAAATGCTGGCGCTCGCCCTGGGCGGCAAAACGGTCAAGATGAACCACGGCCACCATGGCGCCAACCACCCGGTGAAGGAAAACGCCACCGGCAAGGTCGAGATCACCTCGATGAACCACGGCTTTGCGGTTGATGCGCAAAGCCTGCCGGACGGGGTGGAAGAAACCCATGTATCGCTGTTTGACGGCTCCAACTGCGGCATTCGCATGACTGGCCGTCCGGTGTTCTCGGTGCAGCAGCACCCCGAGGCCAGCCCCGGCCCGCAGGACAGCTATTACCTGTTTGAACGCTTCGCCGACGCGATGGCCGCCCGCAAGAGCGCCTGACGATACACCCTTAAGAGCCGATCTGGCTGCTCTGGCCAGCCCGGCTCTTACGGATGATTAACTTTGTCTCGCCGCGATGCCCTGCTAGCCATGAGCTATGGGCAAAGACCAATTGGATTTGCACAGGCATAGCCGCGTGCTCTATCGTCGCCCGCACCCCGCTCGCGGGGAGCGGCGCCTGCGCGACTCCCCGGATCTTTCCGACCTGCACCAACAACACCTCGACAATATCGCCCGGCTGGAGGCGATGCGGGTTGCCCCGGCGGGGACCCCCGCCGCCCATGCGCCGCGCGCCGACCTGCTGGCGGTGCGCCCGCCTGCCTTCTGGCTGCGCCATCAGGCCATGCCGATCGACCGACTTGGCCGCAGCGCCATGGTGCTCCTTGCCGACCCCGGCCTCTTGCCCGCGCTTCAAAAGGGACTGTCAGAGCATCTCGACGATCTGATCCCGGTGCCCGCCCCCGCCGATCACATCGAGGCCAGCCTGACGCGCTATTTCCGAACCCAGATGACCCGGGGCGCCGCCCGCAGCGTTCCCGCCGCGATGAGCTGCCGCAGCTTTGACAACAAGCGGGCGCAGGCCCCGGCGGTGTTTGTGCTCATGCTGATCGTGCTGGGCCTGCTGAGCGCCCCCGCGCTGATGACAACACTGCTGTCGGGGCTGACCCTGCTCACGCTGCTGGCCTTTACGCTTCTGCGGGCCACCGGCCTGCTGGCAGCGGCCCGCCTGCCCCAGACCGCGCCGGATCCCCCCACCACCCCGCCAGAAGAGCTGCCGCTGATTTCCGTGATGGTGCCGCTCTATCGCGAGGCAGAAATCGGTCGCCACCTGTTGCGCCGCCTGTGTCGGCTGACCTACCCGCGCCACCGGATGGAGGTTCTCCTGGTGTTGGAAGAACAGGACGAGGTCACCCGCCATGCGGTTAAATGCGCCGATCTGCCGGATTGGTTCCGGGTGATCGAGGTGCCACGCGACGGCCCGCTGACCACCAAACCCCGCGCCATGAACTATGCGCTCAACTTCTGTCACGGCGACATCATCGGGATCTGGGACGCCGAGGACGCACCGGAACCCGATCAGCTGGAACGGGTCGCCGCCGCCTTTGCCAAGGCCCAGCCCAGGGTCGCCTGTCTGCAAGGTGTGCTTGATTTCTATAACCCGGACCGCAACTGGATCTCGCGCTGTTTCACGCTGGAATATGCCGGCTGGTTCCGGGTGCTGTTGCAGGGGATCGCGGGGCTGCGGCTGGTGGTGCCGCTTGGCGGAACCACGCTGTTTGTGCGCCGCGTCGCGCTGGACTCCCTCGGCGCCTGGGATGCCCATAACGTCACCGAGGACGCGGACCTCGGCGTGCGCCTCGCCCGCGCCGGCTATCACACAGAGATGCTGCCAACCGCCACCTATGAGGAAGCCAACAGTCAGATCCTGCCCTGGATCAAACAGCGCTCCCGCTGGCTGAAGGGGTTCATGATGACCTATATGGTCCACATGCGCCGCCCTCGGCGCCTGTTCACGGATTTGGGCTGCGCGCGCTTTCTGGGCTTTCAGGCCTTCTTCCTCGGCACCATCGGGCAATTCCTGCTGGCGCCGGTGCTCTGGAGCTTCTGGCTGATCGCGCTTGGCCTGCCGCACCCCAGCGCGCCGCTGCTGTCGCCGCCGCTGCTGATCCTCGCGGCAACCAGCCTGATCCTCTTTGAGGCGCTCAATATCTGCGTCTGGATTGTCGGCGCCCGGGCCTCGGGGCGGCCCCGGCTGGCGTTTTGGGCGCCTATGATGCCGATCTATTTCCTGATGGGATGTCTTGCCGCCTACAAGGCCCTTTGGGAGGTCTTTGTCGCGCCGTTCTTCTGGGACAAGACCGCCCATGGCGACCACGGCGGCACCTCGGGCGGCTAGGCCCGCCTCTCGGCGCGCGCCTCAGTTGCCGCGCGCACCTGCGTCCTGCTTCAGCCGCGTGGTAAAGGCCACCGAGATATGATCCTTCAGCGCCCGCCCGGCAGCGGCCTCGTCGCGGTTGGCAATGGCCGAAACGATCGCCAGATGCTCCTCCTGCGCGATCCGGCCCCGCCCCTCCGCGGCCAGCGAGGTTGTCGCCATCAGGGCCATGGAGCGATGCACCAGATCCAGCTGCTGCACCAGATAGCGGTTGTGCGAGGCCAGATGGATCTGCTGGTGAAACCGCCGGTTCGCCTTGGCCAGCGCCACCGGATCATCGACCAGCGCATCATCCGCCGCAACCATGTCGCGCAGCACCTGGACCTCTTCCTCGGTGGCATGGCGTGCCGCAAGCGAGGCCGCCAGCCCCTCCAGCTCGCGCCGCACCACATAGAGCTCCGCCATCTGGTTGTGGTTCAGCGAGGCCACAATCAGCGAGCGGCCATCGCGTTCCAGCAGGCTCTGGGTTTCCAGCCGTTGCAGGGCCTCGCGGATCGGCGTCCGCGACACCCCGAAGCGCTCCGCCAGATCGCTTTCCACCAAGCGGTCACCGGGCTTGAATTCGCCCACGTCAATGGCATCCAGGATCAGCCCATAGGCATCTTTCTGCGTGCTGCTCTTAATCTGGCTCATTGGCCTGTGACCTCCCTTGCGTCTGAACTGTCTACGCCCTGCCCCCCCGCCGATCAAGCCCGGGGTCCATGCGCCACTTGGCCAAGGTCTTTTCCACCATTGCAAATTTCAGCGCAGCCCCCTAGGTCTGCGCCATGGTCAAGCAATCTTTCACGCATGTCGAACACTGGGTGTTCGATCTCGACAATACGCTCTATCCGCCCTCTGCCCGGCTGTTCGACCAGATCGAGGCAAAGATGATCGCCTATGTGATGGAACAGCTGGGCGTGGATCGCGCCGAAGCCGACCAGCTGCGCGGCGATTACTGGCGCAACCACGGCACCACGCTGGCGGGGCTCATGCAGCATCATGACCTCGACCCGGATCCGTTTCTGGTGGCGGTGCATGATATCTCGCTGGATCATCTGGACCCCGACCCGGCGCTCGCCGACCATATTTCCGCGCTGCCGGGGCGCAAGATCGTCTATACCAATGGCTCCGCCCCTTATGCCGAACGCGTGCTGGCCGCGCGCGGCCTCACGGGCCTGTTTGACGGCATCTACGGCGTCGAACACGCCGCCTATCGCCCCAAACCCGAGCGCAGCGCCTTTGAGCGCGTCTTTGCGCTGGCTGGCGTCGATACCACCAGGGCCGCGATGTTTGAGGATGATCCGCGCAACCTCAGCGCGCCGCATGCGATGGGAATGCGCACCGTGCATGTCGCGCCCGAGGCCTACGTGGGCGATCACATCCATCACCACACGGTGGATCTGACCGATTTCCTCGCGCAACTGCGGTAGCCTGTCGCAGCGGCAAAATGCGCATGTCAGCCACATGTTTCCAACCCTATATCGCAGGTTGGAAACGACACGACGGAGCCTGACATGACCGCCTATACCCTGCCCCCGAAATTGAGCCCCTTTGAGCGCATCGTCTTTCGCCTGCCCCTGATCGGGCGCATCTGGAAAGAGGTGAGCTATGGCGACGCGCACAATATCTACTATGCCATCGCCAGTTTCGTCAGCCTCTGGGGCATTCTGGTGATGCTCTTTGGCCTGCCGGGTCTCTATTTGCCTGCCGTGGCAATGGTGCCGGTGATGTTTGTGATCCTGGTGCTGATCTCGCGCGGCTAATCCCCCTGCGGCAGCGCGCCGCTTGTCTTTCCCCTGCTTCGCGCCCTATGTCCCATGGGGAGTACAGATGCGAGGCAGGGGCGATGAGCGAGACATGTGATATCCTGATTTCGGGCGGCGGCATTGCCGGGCTGACGGCTGCGGCGACATTTGCCGCCAAGGGCTTTTCGGTCATCTGCGTGGATCCCACCGCCCCGATCACCAACCGCGAGGACGAGGGCGCGGATCTGCGCACCACCGCGTTTTTGCAACCGGCCAAAACACTGCTGGAGGAAGCCGGGCTCTGGACCCGCTTGGCGCCTCATGCCGCGCCCTTGCAGATCATGCGCATCATCGACGCGGGTGGCGAGGTGCCGGAACCCCGCATCGTGCGCGAATTCAATGCGGCGGAAATCTCGGATCTGCCCTTTGGCTGGAACCTGCCCAACTGGCTGTTGCGCCGGGAAATGCTGGCGCGCATCGGCGAGCTGGCCAATGTGGACTTCCGTCCCGGCCTGGGCAGCAAATCCCTTTTCACCCGCACCAATGACGCCCGCGTCACCCTGAGCGATGGCAGCCGCATCCGCTGCAAGCTGGTGCTGGCCTGCGACGGGCGCAATTCGCCCATGCGCGAGGCCGCCCGCATTCCGGTGCAGACCACCCGCTATGGCCAAAAGGCGCTGGCCTTTGCCGTCACCCACGATCTGCCGCACGAAAATGTCTCCACCGAGATCCACCGCTCCGGCGGCCCCTTCACGCTGGTGCCGCTGCCCGATCGTGACGGGCAATCCTGCTCCGCCATTGTCTGGATGGAAACCAATGCCAATGCCGATCGCCTTGCCACTTTGGATGACGCGGCCTTTGAGGCAGAGATGAACATCCGCTCCTGCGGTGTGCTGGGAGTATTGAAACTGGCCTCGCGCCGCACCCTTTGGCCGATCATCAGCCAACGGGCCGAGCGGCTGGCGGCGGAGCGGCTGGCGCTGATGGCCGAGGCGGCCCATGTGGTGCCTCCGATCGGCGCGCAGGGGCTCAATATGTCGCTCTCGGATCTGCGGGTTCTGCTGGACCTCGCCGAAGCGCGCCCCGAAGGTCTGGGCGATCAGGCGATGCTCGACGCCTATGACAAGGCCCGCCACGGCGATATCAAGCTGCGGGTCAGCGGCATTGATCTCTTGAACCGGGCCTCGATGATCGAGGCCCGCCCGCTGCGCGATCTGCGTGCCGGGGGGCTGAGTGCACTCTATTCCCTGCCGCAGGTGCGGCGCATGCTGATGCAGATGGGGCTTGGGGTGCGCTAAGAGCGCAATATGGGCTTGCCCTCGGGGGCAAGCCTGCGCCTCCGGCGGAGGTATTTTCAGCAAGATGACGCGCAAAAGCCGCGACGGGCCGTCCGCGAACGCTGCCCCTTTGGGTTGGTATCGACTCACTGCGCCCTTTCGCCTTATGATACAGGCAAATCGAGCCATGCGCTTCCGTGTCAAAACGGACAGTTGTTCACAGACAACGCCCACGGAAACCAAGAAAGTTAGACGATGAGAGTTGGGGTATTTGCCGTATTCGGCGCTGACGTGGCAGCGGATGCTGGCGTCGGAACCAATAGCAACGGCGGCACGAACGGCCAGGGCTCCGCCACGATCAGCGGCGGGCGGCAGGTGTTCGAGGCCGATGACGTTGTGCTCGTCGAGGTGAAAAGGATCACCCGTGATGGCCAGATCGGCAACCAGAGTGCCGTTTCCGATGTGACCGTCTTTGACAGTCTTGAGGATTACCAGGCCTGGCAGGACACCGGTGATGACAGCCTGATCAAATATAACTACGCGCCGCAAAACCCCGGCCAGACCGCAAACGTGCAGTCCGATCTTTCGGGCCTTGGCGACGGGTATGTAAAATTTAACTCAAATGTTCTGCTGCCGCAGGACGGCGGCCCCTCACTTGGCGGCTCCTTGATTGTGGCACCGGGCACCAACATCGGCGTTAACGGCGGCGCGCCGGTGCAGCTTGACCATGTGCAGGATTTTGACCTCAACCACGATGGCGACACCGATGATGCGGTCGAGGCCGGCGACGGGATGTTCTTTGTGGGCGACTACGTCTCCTCGGTCACGCCGATCTGTTTTATGCGCGGCACCCTGATCGCAACCGCCACCGGCCAACGTCCGATCGAAAGCCTGCGGCCCGGCGATCTGGTGCAGACCCTCGACAATGGGCTCCAGCCGCTGCGCTGGGTCGGCTGTCGCGGCGCCATCGGCATGAATGACAACGCCCCCATCCATTTCGCGACCGGCAGCATCGGCAACCATAGCCCTCTGGCCGTTTCGCCGAACCACCGGGTGCTGAAACGCTGCGCCCTTGCAGAGCTGCTTTGGGGCGACAGCGACGTTCTGGTCGCGGCGAAATTCCTGGTGGGCCAGCCGGGGGTCGAAGAGCGGCCGGTCGGGCTGGTTTTTTATCACCACCTGATGTTTGACCGGCACGAGATCGTCCTGGCCAATGGCGCCCTCTGCGAGAGCCTGTTGCCGGATCGCGCCCATCTGCATCCCTTTGCCGCCCGCAGCCAGCTCGGCGATCTGCCCGATGCGCCGCAAGCCGCGCGCCGGACGCTGTATCGCCACGAGGTCGCGCTGCTCGCGGATGCGCTTTAGGCTCAGGACCCGTCCAGCGGCCCCGGGCGGCGCTCTTCGGACAACAGCACATTGGCATCCACATTGCCCACCCCGGGCAATGTCATGACCCGGCGCCGCAGCACGCGTTCAAAATCGGCAATGTCGCGCGCCACCACCCGCAGCCGGTAATCATAAAGCCCCAGCACATGTTCAACGGTCTGCACCTCGGGAATGGCCGAAACCGCGCGTTCAAAATCATCAAGGCTCACCCGCCCCTTGGTCGCCAGCTTGATGCCCAGAAACACCGTGACCCCAAAGCCGAGCTTTTCGGTATCCAGATCCAGCACCCGATGCGACAGGATCCCCGCCTCCTCCAGCCGCTTGATCCGCCGCCATGTGGCTGGCTGGCTCAGACCAAGGCTGCGCCCCAGGGCCCCCGCCGTCTGGCTGGCATCCTCAGAGAGGGCGCGCAACAACGCCATGTCGATCTGATCCAACCCCGTCATAGCGGCAAGCCACTGCTGGTCTTGATCCGAGCCACATGCATCAGCGCTTCGATATCGGCGATATTGGGCAATTGCAGGATACGCTCGCGGTAGAGCGCCTGATAATGCGGCATGTCGCGCGCAATCACGCTGAGCCGCACATCGACCTGGCCCAGAAAGGTCTGGATCTCCAGCACCTCGGGGATCTCGCGGGCGGCGGGGATGAATTCGTCAAAGGCGCGCGGATTGGTCTTGTCCAGCGTCACCCGCAGCGACACTTCCACCGCATAGCCGAGTGCCGGCCAGTCGATCACCGCGCGGCTGCCCTTGACGACGCCACTCTCGCGCAGCTTTTCCAGCCGCCGCGACAGGCGCGAAGCCGTGAGCCCCAGCCGGTCCGCCAGATCCGGCAGCGACTGGCCCGGCTCACCCTGCAAATTGCGTAATATTCGTCGATCCAGATCATCAAGCATGAAACGAACATTAATCAAATATTTGGCGAATATCTATCGCGAAAATAGGTGAATATTCGCCACAATCCCCCTCGCACTCCCGCCTGTCCCGCCTATGATCGCCCTCAGACATCAACTCGACGAAGGATAATTCCGATGCGTGTGTATTACGACCGCGATTGCGACGTGAACCTGATCAAGGAAAAGAAAGTGGCCATCCTGGGCTACGGCTCTCAAGGTCACGCGCATGCGCTGAACCTGCGTGACTCGGGTGCAAAAAACCTCGTCATCGCGCTGCGCGAAGGCTCCCCCTCCGCCAAAAAAGCCGAAGGCGAAGGCCTGACCGTCATGGGCATCGCCGAAGCGGCAGCCTGGTGTGACGTGATCATGTTCACCATGCCCGACGAGCTGCAAGCCGAGACCTACAAGAAATACGTCCACGACAACATCAAACCCGGCGCAGCAATCGCATTCGCCCACGGTCTGAACGTGCACTTCGGCCTGATCGAGCCGAAAGAAGGCGTCGACGTCATCATGATGGCGCCCAAAGGCCCCGGCCACACCGTGCGCGGCGAATACACCAAAGGCGGCGGCGTGCCCTGCCTCGTCGCGGTTGACAAAGACGCCTCCGGCTCGGCGCTGGAAATCGGCCTGTCCTATTGCTCCGCCATCGGTGGCGGCCGCTCCGGCATCATCGAGACCAACTTCCGCGAAGAATGCGAAACCGACCTGTTCGGCGAACAAGCCGTTCTCTGCGGTGGCCTGGTCGAGCTGATCCGCTGCGGCTTTGAAACCCTGGTCGAGGCCGGTTACGCGCCGGAAATGGCCTATTTCGAGTGCCTGCACGAAGTGAAGCTGATCGTGGACCTGATCTATGAAGGCGGCATCGCCAACATGGACTACTCGATCTCCAACACTGCGGAATACGGTCAATATGTCACCGGCCCGCGCATCCTGAAGTACGACGAAACCAAAGCCCGCATGAAAGAGGTCCTGGCCGACATCCAGCAGGGCAAATTCGTGCGCGACTTCATGCTGGAAAACGCCGTGGGTCAGCCCACCATCAAAGCGTCGCGTCGTGCCAACGACGAGCATATGATCGAGGCCACCGGCGCCAAGCTGCGTGAAATGATGCCCTGGATCTCTGCCGGTAAAATGGTCGACAAGTCCAAGAACTAAGAGCCTCGCGGGCGCGCCCGCGCCCGGTTCTCTGCAAGGCGCTTCGGATCTCCCGGAGCGCCTTTTTCGTTTCAATTTTCGCCTTGCAAACAATCACTTCGCCAACCACCAAAGCAATTGCGCTTGACCTTTCCAGGGCCGCGCGCTCTTGTCCGCGCAACAAGGAAGGACGCCCGGATGCCAGAGATTTCACCACGCTATTGGGTTATGGTCGCGGCCCTCGGGGTGACCTGGGGCGGCACTTTCATGGTGATCGAACTCGCGCTACAGGGC
>NZ_JAATOX010000081.1 GCF_011806385.1 Phaeobacter sp. HF9A
TCAGATGCACCACCTCTGCGACCTTGGGAATACCACTGCCGGGAGGGCCGGTGACCAGCACCTCCGCCCCGGTGGGCGCCACAGAGCGCACCCTTGCCCGCAGCTCCTGCGCCTGGGGCGAGGAGCCAAACAACATCCGCGCCGCCGGATCGCCGCTTTCCAATTGGGTTTGCAGGCGGCGGTTCTCCAACACCAGCGCACGGGTCTTCAGCGCCCGTTCAAGCACCGCCAGCAGGGTCGCGGTATCACAGGGTTTTTCCAGAAAATCAAAAGCCCCCTCCGACATCGCCTTGACCGCCATGGGAATGTCGCCCTCGCCGGTCAGCAGCACCACCGGCAGCTCGCCGTCCACCCCCTGCGCATAGTCGAGAAGATGAAACCCGTCGCGCCCCGGCATCCGCATATCCGACAGGATCACCCCCTGAAAGCCTGGCGTGATGTGATCCTTGGCCGCCACAAAAGACCCCGCCGTGATCGCCTCCAGCTCATGGAGCTCCAGCGTCTGGCCCAGCGCCTCGCGCACCGCGGCATCGTCGTCAACCAGCAGCACCTTGTGCACGGCAGGAGCAATCATGCGGCGTCTTCCTCTTTCCAATAGTCCAGCTCGACGGTGAACAGCGCGCCCTGTTCGGTATTGCTGCCCCGGATATTGCCGCCAAAGCTTTGCACCAGACCGTAGGAAATGGACAGCCCCAGCCCCATGCCCTCGGAGCTGCCAACCGCCTTGGTGGAATAAAACGGCTCAAAGACCTTTTCGGGCTGCTCAAGTCCCGGGCCGATGTCGCGCACCGTGACCGAGAGCCGTGGCCCCGTGTCGATTGCGATCATGATCCGCCGCTCCTGCTGCGCCATCATCGCATCCGTGGCATTGTTGATGAGGTTCACAAAGACCTGCGTCAACCGCACCTCGCCGCCCCGGGCAAAGACCGCGCCGCTTGCCTCGGGCTGCCAGTCCAGCGTCACGCCATAGTCGCGCAGCCGCGTTTCGGTCAGCTCCACCGCGGCATTGATCACCTGCACCAGATCCACCCGCCCCACCGGCTCGCTCTCGTTGCGGGCAAAGGCGCGCAGGTTCTTGATGATCCGCGCCATCCGCGCCGCCATCTGGGCAATACGAGAGAGGTTCTCGCCCGCGCGCTCCGCCTTGCCCCGCGTCAGAAAGGCCTGACCGTTCTCGGCAAATTGCTGGATCGCCATCAGCGGCTGGTTCAGCTCATGGCTGATCCCCGCCGACATCTGCCCCAGCGCCGAGAGCTTGTCAGCCTGCACCAGATCCGCCTGCGCCCGTTTCAGGGCAGCCTCGGCCTCCTCGCGCTCGCGCACCTCGCGGCGCAGCTGCTGGTTTGCCTCCGACAGCGCCCTGGTGCGCATCAAGACCCGGTTTTCCAGCACCGCGTTGGCCTCGGCCAGGGTACGGCGGCGTTCGGCCACTAGAAACAGGATGGTGCCGAAAGCCAGACAGAGCGCCGCCATCGCCAGGGCCTGCAAGGCCGCCAACCGGCGCGCCGGAGAGACATCCACGAGGATCTCGCCATGCATGCCGATCGCCGGCAGCGCGATGCCCAGATGCAGCGCCTGGGTGGGCAGATAGGGGCTCCAGCGTTGCTGCCAGATCTCATGGCCGCCGATGTGACGCACCCGCAGCGGCTGCGCCACCCCGTCTGCCGAGCGCAGCCCCGGGCCGTTGGGCTCGCGCTGCCAGAACAGAAGCTCCGAATGGTTCGACATAAAGACCTGCCCATCCTGAATGGTGAAATAGACCGCCGGCAGCGAGCCGCGCCAGGTCTGCTCCACCAGGTTGATGTCGGCGACCACAACCACGGTACCGCGCACCCGCCCATCGGGACCGAAATCCGGCGCGGCAAAGAAATAGGCGCGCCGATCACTGCCCGCCAGCACCCGCGCCTCGGTGCCCATGGCCCCCTGCATGGCGCGGCGAAAATAGTCGCTTCTCGCAACGCTGGAGCCAGCCACGCCCTCGGCAGCCGCCAGCACCTGCCCCTGCGTATCGGCATAAAAGACATCCAGCGCGCCGGTCTTGTCCGCCACCTCGCGCAGCAGCGCCTGCGCCGCGCTGCGCCCCACCGGCTCATCCAGCCGCCGCAGCGCCGGATGGGTGGCCACCAGCACCGCCTGTTCGCGGTAGATCTGCAATTGCGTGCTGACCCGGTCCGAAGCCAGCGCCAGATCCGACGCGCTGCGCTCCGCCAAGGCGGTGAGCGCCTGGCGATAGCCGGAGGTCCAGACCAATGCGGACAGCAGCGCCATCACAACGGAAACCCCCAGGGCCAGCGCAAGTCGGGGATGGTGGGAATCTATCATCGCGTCACCCTAGCAAAGCCCCCCTTGCCAAGGCCAGCGGACTCGGCAAAAACCTCTTCTCATGAAGACCCTTATCCAATCCCCGACCGAGCCGGACTTTGTCCAGAACCCCTACCCGTTTTACGACGCGGCGCGCGCGGTCGGAAAGCTGGCCTATTGGCAAGACTACAAGATGGCCGCCGCCTTTGACCACGACACTGTGCATCTGCTGCTGCGCGATCGCCGCTTTGGCCGCGAAATCCCGGCGGAGCTGGCCAGCGAAGGCCCCGCCCATCTGGCGCCCTTCCTCCAGGTCGAGGCCCATTCGCTGCTGGACGCCGAGCCGCCGCGCCACACCCGCCTTCGCAAACTGGTGCTGCGCGCCTTCACCAGCCGCGAGATCAAGGCCCTGGCACCGGGGCTCGAACGCCTCTGCCACGAGCTGATCGACGCATTTCCCACCGATGCGCCCTTTGACCTCTTGCCCGCCTACTGCACCCAGGTGCCGGTGATCGCCATTTGCCGCCTCCTCGGCGTGCCGGAGGACATGGCGCCGCAGATGCTGGACTGGTCGCACAAGATGGTGGCGATGTATCAGGCCAGCAAAACCCAGGCGACCGAACACGCCGCCGCGCAAGCCAGCGCAGAGTTCATCGCCTTCCTGACCGACTATGTGCAGGAGCGCCGCAAGACCCCCGGTGAGGATCTGATCACCCGCCTCATCCAGGCCGAGGAAGACGGCGAGAGCCTCTCCACCGACGAGCTGATCGGCACCTGCATTCTGCTCCTGAATGCGGGGCACGAGGCCACGGTGCATTCCCTGGGCAATGGGATCAAAACCATGCTGGAACAGGGCTGGCAGCCGGAGTGGCTGGCGCCCGAGGGCATCGAGCAGCTGGTCGAGGAAATCCTGCGCTATGACCCGCCGCTGCATATGTTCACCCGCTACGCCTATGAGGAGATCGAGGTCTTCGGCCACCGCTTCCAGCGCGGCGATCAGGTCGCCCTGATGCTGGCCGCCGCCAACCGCGACCCAGAAGCGCTGGAACGCGCCGATCAGTTTGACCCGACCCGCCCGGCCAAGATCAACAAGAGCTTCGGCGGCGGGCTGCATTTCTGCGTCGGCGCACCGCTGGCCCGGATGGAAATGCAGATCGCCCTGCCGATCCTGTTTGAGCGCTGCCCGGAGCTGAGCCTCGCCGCCGCGCCGGAGTATTCCAACAGCTATCATTTCCACAATCTGACGCGGCTGATGGTGCGCCTCTAGGCGCCTGCAAAGATCCCTCGGGGGGGGGGGCGGCCCGCGCAACAGGGCCGCCGACTCCCCCTCAGTCCATGGCGCAGCCCACGGCACAGCCCACGGCACGGCCCGCCTCGGCCTGCGCCCTATTCCCCGCGCGGCCCGGCCCGATCAAAGATCATTTTTTCATCACACGCCCATAATTTCATCATACCTCCGCAAAAAAACAGCGGCATTTTATTCAAATAGCGCCAGATTATCGCTTTTTAAAACAATCAGATAAGAGCCGTCTCTCACGTCGCGCGAGGCAACACCCCCCGCGCGATGACACTGCGACGGCTCCCTGCCAGACGCTCTTAACCTCTCGTTCAGGCCCAAATCCTAGCCTCCGTCGAACAAGATACGAGGAGACCATTCATGAAAACCAAATTTATGTCCGCCATTGCTGGTATCGCCGCGCTGGGGCTGTCATTGCCGGCTGCCGCCGAGACCCTGTCGATCGGCTACGGCCAGGACAAACCGCCTTTTGTTTCAAGTGATTGCAGCGACGGCATCGAAGTACTCCTGGCGCGCGAGCTGTTCAAACGCGCAGGCTATGACATCGAAGAGAAATGCATGGCCAACAAGCGGCTGATCCTCTCCTACGTCAATGGCGATATCGACGCAGGCGTAACCGTGCCCAATGACAAGGACGGCATGTATTACACCGATGCCTTCAGCGGGTTCGAGAATTTCGTGATCACCCGTACCAGCGACAATTACACCATCGACTCGGTCTCCGACCTTGGTGATGTCGCCGCCATCGCCTGGAACAACGCCGCCGAGGTCCTGGGCCAGGAATTTGCCGACGTGACCAGCAAGAACCCGAAATACCGCGAGGCCTCCAGCCAGATCTCCCAGGTCAAGGTCTTCCTGTCCGGCCGCTCCGACGCCATCATCATCGACAAGAACATCTTCCGCTGGCTGACCAAGACGATCATCGAGAGCGGCGAACTTGGCGATTTTGAAACGGATTTCACCTATCACGCCATCTTCCCGGGCACGCTCGATTACTACATCGGCTTCACCGACGAGGACCAGGCCAAAAAAGCCAATGACGCGCTGCATTCCATGCGCGAAGACGGCACCTATCAAAAGATCCTCGACAGCTACCTGAGCTTCTGATCCCCACCTCACGCCTCTCATATCAGGCCGCGCGCCCCACCGCGCGGCCTTTTCCATGCCCGTTTCTTCTAACCTCAAATATCCAGGGGGTGAGCGCCAGCGGCGCGAGGGGGCAGCGCCCCCTTTCTGGCCGGTGGCGGCGTCACTCCACCCGGATCTGATCCAATGGCAGATGGGTGGTGGATTTGATCTCCTCCATCGACAACAGCGCGGTGACATTATGCACCCGCACCTCGGAAATCAGCGCCTGATAGAATTTGTCATAGGCGCGCGCGTTCTTCACCCGCACCTTCAGAATATAGTCGATATCGCCCGCCAGCCGATGCGCCTCCTGCACCTCGGGGCGTTCTTGCAGCGCCCGCAAAAACGCCGCCTGCCAGTTCGCCTCATGCTCCGAGGTGCGGATCAGCACAAAGAAACAGGCCTCAAACCCCAGCGCCTCGGCATCCAGGATCATGGTCTGATTTCCCACCACCCCGGCCTCGCGCAGCTTGCGGATCCGATTCCACACCGGGGTCTTGGAACTGCCCACCTGTTTGGCGATTTCGTCCAGCGATTGCCCCGCATCGCGTTGCAGTTCCGCCAGAATTTTCCGATCCGTGGCGTCGATCCGCACTGTCATTCCAAAATTCCCCCAACCACAGGACAATCGGACTTCCTGCCCAAATCGCGCTGAACGCCTGTCCTTATTTCCCCACGCATATAGCGCTGAGACGGGAATATTTCCTATATCTAACATCAAGTCAAACAGCCAAACCGGATCAGATGATGCCCAGCGTCCACAACCAGAACCGCAGAACCCAGCCGCCCCTCCCGGGAGCGTCGTCGGTGATGTGCGCCGGCGTTGTGGCCTTTGCAGGCTCCGGCCCGGGGGATCCCGACCTTCTGACCCTCAAGGTGCTGAAAGCGCTGCAAGAAGCGGATGTGATCCTCTATGACCGCCTCGTCAGCGCCGAGATCATGGCCCTCGCCCATGCCAATGCGA
This sequence comes from Phaeobacter sp. HF9A, assembly GCF_011806385.1. Classification (GTDB taxonomy): domain Bacteria; phylum Pseudomonadota; class Alphaproteobacteria; order Rhodobacterales; family Rhodobacteraceae; genus Epibacterium. The sequence continues at coordinate 5,691 of NZ_JAATOX010000081.1, forward strand.
CGCTGGAGGATGTCGGCAAGGAAGGCTTCGGCCCCTCGATGGCGCAGCAGGAGATCTGCGACCGGCTGGTCGCCCATGCGCAACGGGGCCTGAAGGTGCTGCGCCTGAAATCCGGCGACCCGACCATCTTTGGCCGCCTCGACGAGGAGCTCTGCGCCTGCGAAGCGGCTGGCGTGGACACGCAGATCCTGCCCGGCATCACCACCGCCTCCGCCGCCGTGGCCGCCATCGGTCAGAGCCTGACGCAGCGCGGTCGCAATTCCTCGGTGCGCTTCCTGACCGGCCATGACATGAAAGGCTTTGCCGATCACGACTGGACGCAGCTCGCCCGCCGGGGCGAGGTCGCAGCCGTCTATATGGGCAAGAAATCCGCCCGTTTTGTGCAGGGCCGCCTGTTGATGCATGGCGCCGACCCGGCCACGCCGGTGACGCTGGTGGAAAACGCCTCGCGCATGGACCAGAACGTGCTGGCCACCACGCTCGGCCAGCTGTCCGCCGATCTTGCCGCCGCCGGATTGACCGGCCCGGCGCTCACCTTTATTGGGCTGGCCCCGCGCCTTGCCCCCGCGACCTTGAAAATGGAGCTTGCCTGATGGCCCGTGCCTTTACCCCCAAAGTGGTCACCGCCAACGATCTGCTCGAAGGCGATGTGATCTACCTGACCGCCTCTGGCGACTGGACCCGTTCGCTGTCAGAAGCTGAGCTGATCCAGGACGAGGCAGAGGCGCAGCTGCGCCTGCTGGAGGCGCAGAGCCAGGCAAAGATCGCCGTCGGCGCTTACCTTGCCGATGCCAAAGCGGGCGAGAACGGCCCCGAACCAACCCATTTCCGCGAGGACTTCCGCCGCAAAGGCCCCTCGAACTATGCCCACGGCAAGCAAGCCGACACCAAAGAGGCCCTGGAAGATGTATAAATCCAACGCCTTCGACCCCGCATTCCGGGAAGAGCGCAACCGCCAGTTCCGGGCCCAGGTGGAACGCCGCATCGACGGCCAGCTCACCGAAGATGAGTTCAAGCCGCTGCGCCTGATGAACGGGCTCTATCTGCAACTGCACGCCTATATGCTGCGGGTCGCGATCCCCTATGGCACGCTGAGCGGCGCGCAAATGCGCCAGCTCGCTCTGCTCGCCGAGAAATGGGACAAGGGCTACGGCCATTTCACCACCCGTCAGAACATCCAGTACAACTGGCCCAAGCTGAAAGACGTGCCGGATATGCTCGATGCGCTGGCCGAGGTGAACCTGCACGCGATCCAGACCTCCGGCAACACCATCCGCAACGTGACCGCCGACCATTTCGCAGGTGCCGCCGCCGACGAGATCGAAGATCCCCGCCCCATTGCCGAGCTGATCCGCCAGTGGTCCACCGACCACCCGGAATTCCAGTTCATGGGCCGCAAGTTCAAGATCGCCGTGTCCGGCGCCGCCAATGACCGCGCGGTGCTGAAGGCGCATGACCTCGCGGTAAAGATCGTCAGGAATGACGCGGGCGAGATCGGCTATCAGGTGCTGGTCGGCGGCGGCCTTGGCCGCACCCCGATGATCGGCAAGGTGCTCAATGACTTTGTCGCCGCCGATGACCTGCTGCCCTATATCGAGAGCGTGATTTCGGTCTGGAACCAGCTTGGTCGCCGCGACAACAAATACAAGGCCCGCATCAAGATCACCGTGCATGAGCTGGGTCTGGAGAAAATCCGCGAGCTGACCGAAGAGCGTTTCAAACAGGTACGCCCGACCTTTGGCGGGGCCGATCAGGCGCTGTTTCAGGACATCAAACGCCACTTCGCCGCGCCCGACTTCCGCGCAGGCAGCACCGAAGCCTTTGACGCCGCTTATGGCTCTGATCCGGTGTTCCGCGCCTGGGCCGATACCAACCTCGCCGCCCACAAGGCGCCGGGCCATGCCATCGTCACCATCTCGATCAAGAAACATGGCGCCACCCCGGGCGACGCAACAGCAGCGCAAATGCGTGAAATGGCCGCGATTGCCGAGGAATACGCCTACAACGAGCTGCGCATCAGCCATGAGCAAAACGTGATCCTGCCGCATGTGCACAAGAACGACCTGCCCGCGATCCATGCGCGCCTCAAGGCCGCCGATCTGGCCACCGCCAATATCGGCCTGATCTCGGATATCATCGCCTGCCCCGGCATGGATTACTGCGCGCTGGCCACCGCCCGCTCGATCCCGGTCGCGCAGGAGATTGCCACCCGGTTTGACGATCTGAAGATGGAACATGACGTGGGCCATCTGCAAATCAAGATCTCCGGCTGCATCAACGCCTGTGGTCACCACCACGTCGGCCATATCGGCATCCTGGGTCTGGATCGCGCAGGGGTGGAAAACTACCAGATCACCCTGGGCGGCGACGCCACCGAAACGGCTGCGATCGGCACCCGCACCGGCCCCGGTTTCGCCTATGACGAGATCGTGCCCGCGGTGGAGCGCATCATCACCGCCTATCTGGAGCAACGCGACAGCGCCGAGGAAACCTTTATCGAGACCTATCGCCGTGTCGGCATGGATCCCTTCAAGGCAGCGCTTTACCCTGCGGCAGAGAAAAAGGTGGCCTGAGCCATGACCTTACCCGAACGGGCCCCAACAGAGTTCACAGAGGTGGATCCCGCCGCTGTGGCTCTGGCCGAAAAAGTGGAGGCGCTGAACACGCGCTATAAACATCACTCGGCCACCTCCGTGATGGAGGGTGCCCTGCGCGAGGCTGGCAATATCGCCCTGGTGTCCTCCTTCGGGGCGGAATCGGTGGTGCTATTGCATATGGCCGCGATCATCGACCCGGCGACCCCGGTGATCTTTGTCGATACTGAACTCTTGTTCACCGAAACGCTGGTCTACCAGCAGGAGGTGAGCGAACGGCTCGGGCTGAAAAACGTGCATGTGATCAAGGCTGCCGATATCGCCGAGAAAGACCCCTACGGCGCGCTGCGCTTTTCGGATACCGATGCCTGCTGCCACCTGCGCAAGACGCTGCCGCTGCAAAAGGCGCTGGCGGGCTATGACGGCTGGATCACCGGCCGCAAGCGGTTTCAGTCCGGCACCCGCGCCGCGCTCGATTTCTTTGAGGTTGAGGACGGCCCGGACGGCACCACAGGCCGCATGAAGATCAACCCGCTGGCCCATTGGGCGCCGGAAGACGTGCGCGCCTATATGACCGAAAACCGCCTGCCCCGTCACCCGCTGGTGGCCAAGGGCTATCCTTCGATCGGTTGCTGGCCCTGCACCAGCCCGGTCAAGGAAGGCGAAGACCCCCGCGCCGGTCGCTGGCGCAACCAGAACAAGGAAGAATGCGGCATCCATATCGTGGATGGCCAGTTCGTCCGTACAGGAGCGGAATGAGATGAGCGTTATTGTAACCGATACGGGCTTTGCCCAGGATGACTGGACCAAAGGGTTTGAGGGCGCAAATGTGCTCGATCTTGCCTCCGACACCGACCCGGCAAGCCTGGCCGATCAGCTGGGCGGCGTCGAGATGATCCGGGTGGATTTCCCCTCCTTCGCCGATGGCCGCGGTTTCACCATCGCGCGTATGCTGCGCCTGATGGGCTATGATGGCCGTCTGCGCGCGCGTGGCCATGTGATCTCGGATCAATACGCCATGGCGCGGCGTGTGGGCTTTGACGAGGTGGAAATCTCCGACGAGCTCGCCACCCGCCAGCCCGAGGCCGAATGGAAGTTCCGCGCCAACTGGCAAAGCCATAACTACCAGGCCCGCCTGCGCGCGCAGTCCAACGCCGCGCGCTAAGCCAGCCCCCGACGTCAGGCCGCCTGCCCCCTCTGCCCCCGCGTCATTCGGACGCCGGGCATTCTGGGGGTTTCCCTGACATGGATCAAAGATTAATCAGAGGTGCCGGTTTACCCCTTCCGGCAGAGACATGATGAACGAGACCCTACCCGTGACCGATGCTGCCGCGCCTGCAAAGGCAACCCCGACCCTGCCCGATTCCCAGACCGTGACGCAGGTCAAACACTGGACCGACCGGCTGTTTTCCTTCCGCTGCACCCGGCCCGCTTCCCTGCGGTTCCGCTCCGGCGAGTTTGTGATGATCGGCCTGATGGGCGATCCCGATCCCAAGACTGGCAAGCAAAAACCCCTGCTGCGCGCCTATTCCATCGCCTCGCCCAGCTGGGACGAGGAAATGGAGTTCTATTCCATCAAGGTGCAGGACGGCCCGCTGACCTCGAAGCTGCAACACATCAAGGTCGGCGACGAGATCATCCTGCGCCCCAAACCCGTCGGCACCCTGGTGCATGACGCGCTCCTGCCCGGCAAACGCATCTGGTTCTTTGCCACCGGCACCGGCTTTGCCCCCTTCGCAAGCCTGCTGCGCGAACCGCAGACCTATGAGGATTACGACGAGGTCATCATCACCCATACCTGCCGCGAGGCAAATGAGCTGACCTATGGAGCTGAGCTGATCGAGAGCCTGAAGACCGACGAGCTCCTGAACGAGGTGATCGGCGAGGGCTTCTGGAAGAAGATCAAATACTACCCCACCACCACCCGCGAAGAGAGCGCCAAGATGGGCCGCATCACCGACCTGATGCGCTCCGGCGAGGCGTTTGCCGATCTCGGCGTGCCGCCGCTGAACCCCGAGAGCGACCGGGCGATGATCTGCGGCAACCTGGCCTTCAACCTGGAGCTCAAGGATCTCTTTGAAAACACCTACCACCTGGAGGAAGGCGCCAACTCCAAGCCGGCGCATTTCGTGGTGGAAAAGGCCTTCCTGGACTGATCCAGGGGTCTTGAAGTCAAACCAAAGGCGGGCCCTCCATAGGACGGCCCGCCTTTGTTATTGTACGACAGCTCAGCGTCGGGTCAGCCCGGCTGCCTGGCCTCCCCTTCGGCCCGAATAGCCGAGAGCGATTGCCCCGGTGTCAGCGCTTCGGGGTCTACCACGATTTCAATCAGATAGCCGCCGGCGCTGCGTTGTGCACGTTCCAGCGCCGCCGGGAAATCCTCCGTGCGTAGCACCCTCTCCCCGGCAATCCCAAAGGCCGCCGCATAGGCGACAAAATCCGGGTTCACCAGCCGCGTTGCGATCACCTTGCCCGGGTGGTGGCGTTCCTGATGCATGCGGATGGTGCCATACATGCCATTGTTGACCACCACATAGATCACATCCGCGCCGTGCTGCGCCGCCGTGGCCAGCTCCTGTGAGGTCATCATGAAACAGCCATCCCCCGCCATCGCCACAACTGTGCGCTCGGGGTGGTGCAGCTTCGCCGCCACCGCCGCAGGCACGCCATAGCCCATGGAGCCGCTGGTCGGCGCCAACTGCGTGCGATAGGCGCGGTGCTGGTGAAAACGGTGCAGCCAGACCGTGTAATTGCCCGCCCCGTTGGTATAGATGGTATCGCGCGGCAATGTGCGGCTCATATGCAGCACCACCTGGGCCATATTGACGTCGCCGGGCACCTCTGTCGGGGTCTGGAAGGCCAGGTAATCCTGCCGCTGCTGGCGCAGCCAGTCAGCCCAGATATAGGGCCCCTCCGGCACCGTGATCGTCTCTGCCGCGTCAAAGAATTCTTCCGGGTCGCATTGGATCGCGAGATCCGGCTGATAGACTTGACCAAGCTCCTCCGCGCCGGGATGAACATGCACAAATGTCATCTGCGGATGCGGAATGTCGATCAGCTCATAGCCCTGCGTGGTCATCTCGCCCAGTCGCGGGCCCACCGTGATCAGCAGATCAACATCCTCGCGCAACCGCTTGCGCAGGTTAGGAATTGGGCCGATGCCCACCGGGCCGACGTAATTGTCATGGCCGTTGTCCACATAGTCCTGACTGCGAAAGGACGTGGTGACAGGCAGGCCCAGCCGCTCGGCAAAGGTCAGCGCCTTTTGCGCGCAGTCCGCGCTCCAGGCGGGGCCGCCCACCATCAGCATCGGGCGTTCGGATTTGGCGATCAGCTCTTGCAGCTGCGCAATGTCGCGCGCCAGCGGCGCCGATTTCGCGCAGGGCGTCGGGCGCAGATCGGGCACCGCGACCACATCAGTCAGCATATCCTCCGGCAGCGCCAGCACCACCGGCCCGGGGCGGCCCGATTGCGCAACTTTCCAGGCCCGCGCCATATACTCCGGGATCCGCGCCGCGTCATCAATCTGCGCCACCCATTTCGCCATCTCGCCAAACATGCGGCGATAGTCGATCTCCTGAAACGCCTCGCGATCCACCATGCCGCGCCCCACCTGGCCGATCAGCAGGATCATCGGCGTGGAGTCCTGAAACGCCGTATGCACCCCGTTGGACGCATTGGTCGCCCCCGGCCCCCGCGTCACCGCGCAGATCCCCGGCCGTCCGGTCAGCTTGCCATAGGCATCGGCCATATTCGCCGCACCGGATTCGTGGCGGCAGGTGATCACCCGAATGTCGTCCTGATGCGCATGAAGCCCGTCCAGCAGCTCCAGATAGCTCTCTCCCGGCACGCAATAGATCGTGTCCGCCCCCAACAGCCGAAGCTGATCCGCAAGGATCCTGCCGCCGCTGCGCCGAGGTGTGAGTCCTGTGTCATTGGCCATGTCTGCGCCGTCCTCCCTAAAGTGCCGCGATCTTAGCAATTGCTGCACCTTCGCCTAGGGTTTGTCGCGGGGAAACCGCCAGATTAACGGCCCCTCAGTCATTTCGACGCATCCTCACCAAGATCGGCGACAGATTGCATCCCCAGCCTGTGCATATCCTGCGGCAGGCCTGTGGATAAATCACCCGGGATGCCGCAAACTCAGCCTGTTGAGCGCAATAGTATCTGTGGATAACCATCGCCGTGCTCTGCGGTTGCTGCGCTGGCACTCTGCCTGCATTGTGCCTTGGGAAAACAGCCCCCCCTTTTGCACCGCCCCCGCCGACATCAGGGCAAACAGCAGCCTCGCGCTGTCATCAGCGGGCAGCGTTGAAAATAGGATCAATTATTGATAATTTTAAACAATTTTGGATCATGCTGGGACTTTTTGCGCAAAATAGTTGAAAAATGTAAGCGCCCAACGCCCAAACATCACCCATTCAGCCCCAAAAATCCCACAGATCGGCTGGCAAAAACAACAAACACCGGCCCCCAGTACAGGAGCCGGTGAACATGCAGGCGTAGTGGCGGCTGAGCCTAGAGCTCTCGCAGATATTGCATCACCGCAGGCCGGACCGTCTGGTCGCCGCGATGGCGCGCATCGGCGATAATCTTGCGCATCTCGCCCAGATCGACCCGCATCATCAGCGACTTTACCGGCCCGATCGACGCCGGACGCATGGAGAGGATGCGAATGCCCATGGCCGCAAGGCAAACCGCCTCGATCGGCCGCCCGGCATCCTCGCCGCAGAAACTCAGCGGTGTGCCAGAGATATCGCAGCGTTCGACGATACGTTCGATAAAGCTCAGAAAGCTGACGTTCAGCGTGTCATAGCGTTTGCGCACCCGTTCGTTTTCGCGGTCCGCGGCAAAGAAGAACTGCTTCAGATCATTGCCGCCGATCGACAGAAAATCGACTTCTTCAAAGAACTTGAGCGGCGCAAAACCGAGCGAGGGCGTTTCCAGCATCGCCCCGATTTCCAGATGCGAGGGCAAGGCATGGCCCAGGCGACGCTCGCGCTCCAGGGTCTTGTCGACCTCGGCGCGGGCCTGACGGTATTCCTCGAACTGCGCGACAAAGGGGAACATGACCGTCAGCGGCCCGCCATTGGCCGCCCGGATCAGCGCCTGCAACTGCATCCGCATCACCCCGGGCTTGTCGAGCCCGACCCGGATCGCCCGCCAGCCCAGGGCCGGGTTGGGCTCGTCGGTGGGCTTCATATAGGGCAGCACCTTGTCGGAACCGATATCCAGGGTGCGGAATACCACCCGCTTGCCCTGCGCCGCCTGCAACACCTGCTTGTAGCTTTCCACCAGCTCCGAGCGTTTCGGCATCTTGTTGCGCACCAGGAATTGCAGCTCTGTACGAAACAGCCCAACCCCCTCGGCACCGGAGTTCTGAAGCGACGGCAGATCCGCCATCAGCCCGGCGTTCATCATCAGATTAATTTTTTGTTCATCGCGGGTTACGGCGGGTTTCTCACGTATGGAAGCATAACGTTCCTGCGCCTGCGCCTGCATGGCGATCTTGTCGCGGAAGGCGGTGGCGACCGGCTCGTCGGGGCGCAGATGCACCACCGCCTGATCGCCGTCCACCAGCACATGGTCGCCGTTCAGCCCCTCGGTGGTGATCCGCCCGACCCGCACCACCAGCGGGATCGCCAGCGCCCGCGCGACAATCGCCGCATGCGAGCCAACAGAGCCTTCCTCAAGGATGATCCCCTTCAGCTTGCGTCCATATTCCAGCAGCTCCGCCGGGCCGATATTGCGCGCCACCAGGATCGGGTCCTCGGGCAGCTCGGCGCCGGTATCGCGCCCCTGCCCGGTCAGGATCCGCAGCAGCCGGTTCGACAGGTCGTCCAGATCGCTCAACCGTTCGCGCAGATAAGCATCCTGCACCTGCGCCATGCGGCCCCGCGCAAGGGATTGCTCCTTCTCCACCGCCGCCTCGGCGCTGAGGCCACGGGCGATGTCTTCCTCCATGCGCCGCATCCAGCCCTTGGAGTTGGCAAACATGCGATAGGTTTCAAGAACTTGCGCCTGTTCCTTATTGCCGGTGCCATTGACCTGCAACATATTGTCCACGCCCACGCGCAGCTCGTCCACTGCCTCTTGCAGCCGCTCCAGCTCGCGGTGGGGGTCATCGGCGATCGGGTTGGTCACCACCACGCGCGGCTCGTGCAGCCAGATATGGCCCTCGGCGGCGCCCTCCTGCGCGGTGATCCCCTTGAGCAGCACCGATTGCTGGTGCAGCGGCGACATGGCAGAACCCTCGCCCACAAAGGCGCCCAGCTCGGTCATCTCGGCGATGACCATGGCCACCACCTCCAGCGCATAGACCGCATCAGAGGAATATTCGCGGGTCTCCTTGGACTGCACCACCAGAACGCCCATCATCTCGCCCAGGCGCTGTACCGGAATACCAAGGAAGGAGGTAAAGCGCTCCTCGCCGGTTTCCGGCATATAGCGAAAGCCGCGCGCGCTTGGCGCGTCAGAGGTGTTGATCACCTTGCCAGTACGCGCCACCCGGCCCACCAGCCCCTCGCCGACGCGCATGCGGGTCTTGTGAACAGATTCCCGATGCAACCCCTCCGTCGCGCAGAGCTCCAGCGTTTCCTCGTCGCGAAACAGATAGATCGAGCACACCTCGGTGCCCATGCTATCGGCAATCAACTGGGTGATCTTATCGAGCCGCTCCTGTCCGGCGCCATCGCTCGCCATGGCCTCCCGTAGCCGAACCAGAAGCCTCCGACTCTCGGATTCCGTGTTCTCTACCATGCCCGCCCTTTCCCGGCTTGTTCACCCGACCTCAACCGGACGCCCATTTCTGCGCGTTCGGCTTTGTCCTGAAGTCTCAATCGGATAATGCTCCTCCGCACCGACTCTCGCACGTCAGGACCCGAAGTCCAAGGCAATGTGTCCGCTGCACCCCGCGCTGGCAAGAGGTTTTGCGGCAATTTCAATGCCCTCCCCCGGGGTCAGCGGCCCAGGGCCTGCGAAATAGTCACCTCGCCAGCGGCAAAACAGCCGACCGCGCCCACAACCACAGCGTGCAGTTAGGCTATCGCAAAACGACAAACGCCGGAGCCCAGGCCCCGGCGTTTCATCCTGTTCACCCTTCAGCGGGATCAGCTCGCCTTATCAAGGTCAAAGGCGTCATGCAGCGCCTGCACCGCGAGCTCCATATATTTGCGATCCACCAGAACCGAAATCTTGATCTCCGAGGTGGTGATCACCTTGATGTTGATGCCCTCATCCGACAGCACCTTGAACATCTTGGCCGCCACGCCGGACTGCGAGCGCATGCCGATGCCCACGACCGAGATCTTGGCCACGGTGGTATCCGCCACCAGCTCGGCATAGTTCAGCTCGCCCTTTTCCTTGAAACCGTTCAGCGCCACTTCGGCGCGCTTCACCTGATCGGTGGGGCAGGAGAAGGTCATATCCGTGCGCCCATCCTCAGAGATGTTCTGCACGATCATGTCCACATTGACGCCCGCATCCGACAGGCAGCCAAAGATGGTCGCCGCGATGCCCGGGCGGTCGGCCACCGACAGGCAGGTCAGCTTGGCTTCGTCGCGGGAGTAGGCAACGCCGTTTACAACATTGGATTCCATGATTTCCTCCTCGTCGCAGACCAGGGTTCCGGCCTCGTCGGATTGTTCTTCAAAACTCGACAGCACGCGCAGTTTCACCTTGTAGCGCATGGCCAGCTCAACCGATCGCGTTTGCAGCACCTTGGCACCCAGCGATGCCAGCTCCAGCATTTCCTCAAACGCGATCTTGTCGAGCTTGCGCGCCTTGTCACAGATGCGCGGATCGGTGGTATAGACCCCGTCCACATCGGTGTAGATGTCGCAGCGCTCGGCGCCAAAGGCGGCGGCAAAGGCCACGGCGGTGGTGTCCGACCCGCCCCGGCCCAGCGTGGTGATGCGCCCCTCGGGGCTGATGCCCTGAAAGCCCGCAACCACGGCGACACGCATACCTTCGCCGAATTTGGCATTGATGTTGTCGGTGCCGATTTCCTCGATCCGCGCCTGGCTATGCGCCGAGGTGGTCTTCAGCGGCACCTGCCAGCCCTGCCAGCTGCGCGCCGGCACGTCCATTTCCTGAAGCGTCAGCGCCATCAGGCCGGCGGTGACATTCTCGCCGGAGGAGACCACCGCGTCATATTCGCGCGCATCATACAGCGGCGAGGTCTCATTGACCCAACCAACCAGCTCGTTGGTCTTACCGGACATGGCCGACACGATGACGATGACGTCATAACCCTTGGCCACTTCCACGCCGACACGTTTGGCGGCGCGGCGGATGCGGTCCAGGTTGGCGACGGATGTGCCGCCGAATTTCATCACAAGTAGGGGCATGGGGCTCTGTGTCTCCCTCCGCTTGCGGGGTTAAAGGTTCGCGCGTTCTTAGGCGAGCCCCTCGCCAAGAGCAAGAGCGCGCGATGCTTAATGTCCAGACTGTCGCGATTTGCGCAAGGACAGGCCCAGGCGCGACCTCAACTCCGCCAGAAACGAACCGTCAGGATCGCATAGACCGACAGAAGCTCCAGCCGCCCGATCAGCATCGCAATCGCCAGAATCCATTTCGCCGTGTCATTGAGCGGCGCAAAATTCCCCGCCGGACCGATGGTATCGCCCAGACCAGGGCCAATATTGGCCACCGCCGTCGCCGCCCCGGAAATGGCGGTGATAAAATCCAGCCCCGTCAGCGCCAGCGCCCAGGCGACAATCCCCATGGTGATCACAAAGAACATAAAAAACGAAATCACCGAGCTCAGCACGTCGGGCGTCACCGGGCGGCCGTCATAGCGGGGAATAAACACCCCGTTCGGCGAGCGAATGCGCTGCACCTGCGCCCGGATCGAGGCAAACAGCAGCTGATAGCGAAAGATCTTCACCGAACAGGCGGTGGAGCCCGCACAGCCGCCGATCAGGCCGATGAAGAAGAATACCATGATCAGAAAGCTGCCCCATTCCATGTAGTCCACGCTGGCAAAGCCGGTGCCCGACATGATCGAGACAATATTGAACAGCGCCTCGCGCACCGCCTGTTCGGGATGGTGCGGAAAGATCGACACCAAGACCACAGAGGTCACCAGAACCAGCACCAGGATGGTGGCCAGAAAGGTCTGGATCTGGGTGTCGCGGAAAAACGGCGTCACCTTGCCGTTGACCATCTGAACGTAGCGCACAAACGGCAGCGCTGCCAGGATCATGAACAGCGAAGCCGCATATTCCGGCGGCCCCGAAAACGTCCCGAAGGAGGCATCATAATTGGAAAAACCGCCCGTGGACATGGTCGTCATCGCATGCACAACCGCATCAAAGGGCTCCAGCCCCAGCACCGTGAACACCAGCGCGCAGATCAGCGTCAGCACCAGGTAAATGACCGAGATCTGCTTGGCGATTTCCTGCGCGCGAGGCAGGATTTTCCCCATGGTTTCAAAGGCTTCCGACTTGAAGATCTGCATCCCCCCGACCCGCAGCTCGGGCAGGAACACCATCGCCACCACAATGATCCCGATCCCGCCCAGCCATTGCAGAATAGCCCGCCACAGCAGCAGGCCACGCGGCAGGGTATCAAGGCCGGAAATCACCGTCGATCCGGTCGTGGTCAGCCCCGACATCGCCTCGAAAAACGCATCGGTAAAGCTCAGCTCGGTGGCGCCCAGCATCAGGGGGATCGCCCCAAAGAAGGGCAGCGCCACCCAGACCAGCGTGGTCAGCAAAAAGGTCTGGCGAATGCTCAGCCCCCGCCCGACGCCATTGGCACAGCTGAGCGCCAGAAGCCCCCCCGCCAGCAGGCAAAAGAGCGCGCTTTCCATAAAAACGGGCCACTCTCCCCGACCATCGTAGAGGTCAAGAAAGAGCGGAAACACCATCATCCCGCCCAAAATACAGACGAGCAGGCCAATGACATATCCAACCGGGCGCAGATCCAACATGAGGCGCAGCGTTGGCGCGCCGCGCCCAAACTGTCAAGTCAAAGCGCTCACGTCTCGCGCTTGGGCGCCACGGTTTTGCCAGTTGTCTTGCTCGAGGGGGTCGCGGCCGCCCGTTCCGGCATCGCCGGCGGCGTGGCCGGGCTGCGCGGCCGGGTTTGCGCCGCGCTGGTCTGATCCTTGCCAGGCGCTTCGGCGGCCTTTGTGACCGGCTTCTCCGGCGCGGGTTTCGCCGCCACGCTGGCCGCTTTCGCAACGGGGGCCGGTTTTGCCGCAGGTGCCTGTTTCGCCGCAGGTGCCGGTTTTGCCGCTGCGCTGGCCGCTTTCGGCGCAGCGGTAGCAGCCGCCTTTCCTTGTGACTGTGGCGCAGCCGGTGTTGCGGCCTCCGCCGTCTTCGCCGTCGGCGTGGCTGC
>NZ_JAATOX010000008.1 GCF_011806385.1 Phaeobacter sp. HF9A
GCCGCAGATGAAGCGCCTGCAAAAAATCTGCCATGACAATGCGATCACCATGGTCATGGGCTATTCCGAACGCGCCGGCGGCAGCCGCTACATGAGCCAGGTCATCATCGGCGAGGACGGCACCATCCTGCTGAACCGCCGCAAGCTCAAGCCGACCCATGTGGAACGCAGCATCTATGGCGAGGGCGACGGTTCGGATCTTCAGGTGATTGACAGCCCGGTCGGCCGCCTCGGCGCGCTGAACTGCTGGGAACATGTCCAGCCATTGGTCAAGATGTCGATGTATGCCCAGCACGAAGAAATCCACGTCGCCGCCTGGCCCAGCTTTTGCGTCTACCGCGATCTGGCCTATGCGCTTGGCCCCGAGGTCAACAATGCCGCCTCGCAGATCTATGCGGTGGAAGGGTCGTGCTATGTCCTCGCGCCCTGCGCCATCGTCAGCCAGGAGATGTTCGACCGGATTGCCGGCGACAACCCGGAAAAGGCGCATCTGCTGAACCCGCAGACCTCCAGGCCCGGTGGCGGCTTTGCCCAGATTTTCGGCCCCGATGGCCGCCCCCTTTGCGACCCGCTGCCCGAGGACGAGGAAGGCATCCTTTATGCCGATCTCGACCCCGCAATGCTGTCCATCGCAAAGGGGGCCGCAGATCCCGCTGGCCACTATGCGCGGCCTGATGTGCTGAAGCTGGTGATCAATCGCGAAAAGCGCAGCGTGATGGAAGAACACAACGGCACCGCGGGCTTTGCCGCCATTCCCTATGAGGATGCGGAAGAGGCGTAACCGCCCCGGCCCGCCGAACCAGCCCAAAAACCGCTCATCCGGCGGCACCGCTGCCGCCGGAAACACACGCGGAGCTCGCCGCGACCAAAGAGGTGTCCCCAGCCGCTGCTCGCGCCGCGCCGCTGGCCTGCCGATGCGCGCATTCCGCCACAATCATCAAAGCCCGAAAACGGGCAATACAACAGGGAAAAACGATGACCGAGATCAAAATGAACAGACGTCAGTTTTCAGGCATTCTTGCCTCCTCGACCTTGCTGCTGTCGGCGCGCGGGGCGCTTGCCGACGACGCCGGAGCGATCCGCATCGGCTTTGTCAGCCCGCGCACCGGGCCCTTGGCGGGTTTTGGCAAAACCGATGGCTATGTGCTGGAACAGGTGCGTGCGGCGCTGAGCGGCGGGATCGAGGTGGCGGGCAAGACCTACGCCGTCGAAATCCTGGACCGGGACACCCAGTCGGACCCGGCGCGGGCGGCGCAGCTGGCCAAGGAGCTGATCAACGAGGGGATCGACCTGATGCTGGCGGTGTCCACGCCCGAGGTGATCAACCCGGTCTCGGACGCCTGCGAGGCCGCCGGCGTGCCCTGCCTGTCCACCGTGATGCCCTGGGAGGCCTGGTATTTTGGCCGTGGCGCCAAGCCGGGCGAGCCGAGCCCGTTCAAATGGACCTATCATTTTGGTTTCGGCGTCGGCGAGATCTTCAAGACCTACAGCTCGACCTGGTCGCAGATCGAAACCAACAAGAAGGTCGGGGTGATGTATCCCAACGACGCCGACGGCAACGCGGTGCGCGCGGTGCTGGCCCCGCAGCTGGAAGCGGCGGGCTATACCATCATTGACCCCGGCGCCTATGAGACCGGCACCACTGATTATTCGACCCAGATCGCGCTGTTCAAGGCCGAGGGCGTCGAGATCATCAATTCCTTCCCGATCCCGCCGGATTTCGCCGCTTTCTGGCGTCAGGCAGCGCAGCAGGGTCTGACCCGCCAGGTCAAGATCATGCAGACCGCCAAGACCGGGCTTTTTCCCTCCGAGATGGAGGCGATGGGATCGCTGGCGGAAGGCATGGCCTCGGCCGCCTATTGGCACCGCGATTTCCCCTACACCTCGCCGGTGACCGGCCAGACCGGCCACGAGCTGGCGGCGGGTTGGGAAGCCACGAGCGGCGAGCAATGGACCCAGCAGCTGGGCGCCACCCTGTCACTGCTGGATGCCGGTATCGAGGCACTGAGGGCCGCGAGCGATCCGCATTCCAAGGAAGCCCTGCGCGACGCCATCGCCACGCTGAACGTGGAGACCATCGGCGGCCAGGTCGATTTCACCTCCGGCCCGGTGCCGAATGTGGCCTCAGGCCCTATCCTCGGCTCGCAATGGGTCAAGGCGAAGGACGGCCCGTTCGATCTGGACTATGTGCTGGTCAACAACGCGACCGACCCGAACGTGCCGATCACCGCCGAGCTGACCCCGTATAACGAATGATCGGGGGCGCGGTGATGGCAGAGCAGACCCAGCTTCATGCGACGGGGATCCACAAATCCTTTGGATCGCTTGCGGTGTTGAATGGCATTGATTTCTCGGTGCATTCAAACGAGGCCGTGGGCATCGTCGGGCCGAACGGGGCGGGAAAGTCCACCCTGCTCGGCGTGCTGTCGGGGGCGACGCTGCCAACGCGCGGCTCGGTCCAGCTGAATGGTGCGGAGGTCGGCGCTCTGCCGGCGCGGGAGCGGGCAAAACAGGGTCTGGTGCGCACGCATCAGATCCCCAAGCCCTTTTCCGGCATCACCGTCTTTGAGAACGTGCTGGTGGCCGCGACCCATGCGGGCGCCAGCCGCCAGTCGGAAGCCTATGACCTGGCGCTGGACGCGCTACAGATCTGCGGCATGATGGCGGTGGCGAACCGTCCGGCGGAAAGCGTCGGCCTGCTGGATCGCAAGCGGCTGGAACTGGCGCGGGCGCTGGCAACGCGGCCGCGCCTTCTGCTGCTGGATGAGATCGGCGGCGGGCTGACCGACGCCGAGGCCAGCGAGCTGGTGGAGACCATCCGCAAGCTGCGCGAGCGTGGCATCGGCATCGTCTGGATCGAGCATATCGTGCATATCCTGGTGCAGATCGCCGAGCGGCTGGTCTGCATGGACGCAGGCCGCATTATCGCCGAGGGCACGCCGGACGCGGTGATGCGCCATCCCGAAGTGGTCAAAGCCTATCTTGGGGGGGCTCCGGCATGAGCATTCTGAAGATCAGCGATCTTGATGTGCGCTATGGCCAGTTCCGCGCCGTGCGCGGCGTCAGCTTTGCGCTGGAAAAGGGCGAGATCCTTGCCCTGGTCGGCGCCAATGGTGCGGGCAAGACCACATTGCTGCGCGCGCTGGCCGGGGCCAACCCGGTGTTCAGCGGCAGCATTCAGCTGAACGGCACCGATATGACGCAGACCAGCAGCCATGCGCGCGTGGCGGCAGGGCTGGCATTGGTGCCCGAAGGGCGCAAGCTGTTTCTGGACATGAGCGTCGAGGAAAACCTGCGGCTTGGCGCCACCGTCGGGCGGCCAGGTGACTGGACGGTTGAGCGGGTGTTCGAGACCTTCCCCAATCTTGTCAAACGCCGCCACGCGCCGACCGGCACCATGTCGGGCGGCGAACAACAGGCCACGGCGATCGGCCGGGCGCTGATGTCCAACCCCGATGTGCTGATCCTGGACGAGGTCAGCCTCGGCCTGTCGCCGCTGGTGGTCGATCAGGTCTATGCCTCGCTTGAGGCGCTGATGCACACCGGCACTACGATCATTCTGGTCGAGCAGGATCTGACCCGCGCGATGACGGTGGCGGATCGGGTGATCTGCATGCTGGAAGGCCGGGTGATGCTGGACAGCCCGATGGCAGAGACCAGCCGCGAGGCGATCACCCAGGCCTATTTCGGAAGCGCGGAGACGGGAGCTGTCGCATGATCAATATCCTTATTCAGGCCGTGCTTCTGGGAGGCTATTACGCGTTGATTGCCTGCGGGCTGGCCTTCATGTTTCAGGTCATGCGGGTGATCAACCTGGCCCATGGCGCGCTTGCGGTGGTCAGCGCCTATCTGGTCTGGCTGCTCGCCGACAGCGCGGGGCTGTCGCCCTTCCTTGGGGTGCTGCTAATCCTGCCGGTGATGGGCATCGCGGGCTGGCTGTTGCAGCGCCTGATGCTGGAACGCGCGGTCCGGGGCGGAGAGCTCTTGCCGGTGCTGACCACCTTTGGCCTGGCCATCGTGCTGGACAACCTGATGTTTCAACAGTTTGGCGCCAATACCCGTTCGCTGTCGCCCTATATCGGTGATCTCAGCTGGGAAGCCTTTGAGTTGCCGGGCAATATCTATGTCGGCAAGCTGCCGGTCTACATCCTTGTGGCGGCGCTGGTGATCCTGGGCGGGCTGGACCTGATGCTGAAGCGCACGGCGCTGGGGCGGCAGATCCGCGCCACCGCCGCGGACCCCGTCACCGCCGGGTTGATCGGGGTCGATGCGCGGCGCGCGGCGGGGATCGCCGCAGCGCTGGCGACCATGACGGTGGCGGTCTCCGGGGTTGCGCTTGGCCTGCGCGGCACCTTTGACGCCTATGCTGGCGCGCCACAGCTGCTGTTTGCCTTTGAGGCAACGATCATCGGCGGCGCGCGTTCGCTTTGGGGGGTGCTTATTGGGGCCATCGTGCTGGCGGTGGCGCAATCCTTTGGCGCGCAGATCCATCCGCAGGGCTTCCTCTTGGGCGGGCATCTGGTCTTTTTGATCGTGCTCTTCGTTCGGCTCTCGCTGAAGGGCAGATCGCTCAATCTGATGCAAATCCTGCGATCCACCGGAAAAGGAGCGGCGCAATGACCATCCATCGCTGGACCTGGCAGTCCAAACTGACTTTTGCCCTGGCCGCCGTGGTGCTCCTGCTGCTGGCCCTGGTTCCGGGCTTTGCATCCGGGGGCGTGATCGAGCGGCTGACCGTGCTGTTCATCTATGTGATCCTCGCCGCGATGTGGAACGCGCTGGCGGGCTATGGCGGGCTGGTCTCGATCGGCAATCAGCTGTTCTTCGGGCTTGGTGCCTATATGACGATCCGGCTGGCGGATGCGGGGATCAACCCCTTCGCCGCCATGGCTCTGGGCGCCGGGATCGTGGCCGGGCTGAGCTGGCTGCTGTCGCTCTTCATGCTGCATCTGCGTGCGGGCGAGTTTGCCATCGGCATGTGGGTGCTGGCCTCGATCGCGCATCTCTGCGTCAATCTCGACCCGCTGATCCAGGGCGAGACCGGCACCTCGCTGATCTCGCTCAATGCCTATGCCATTGACGCGCGGCGGGTGTTGATCTTCTGGGCGGCGCTCATCGGCATGGTGGGGCTGCTGGCGCTGCTGTTTGCGGTGCTGCGCACGCCCTCGGGGCTGGCAATGCAGGCGATCCGCGACAATGAGGAAGCGGCGGATTCCGTTGGCGTCAACCCGATGCGCACCAAGCGGCTGTTCTTTGTGCTGGCAGGTTTTGGCACCGCTGTCGCGGGCGCTCTCTGGCTGGCGCAGGTCTCGGCCTTCCAGCCCAAGACCTATTTCAGCGTGCAATGGACCGCCTATATGATCTTCATGGTGCTGGTTGGCGGGCTTGGCCGGTTCGAAGGTGCCATCCTCGGCGCGCTGATCTTCTTTGCCGCCGAGACCTGGTTTGCGGACACCGGCGTCTGGTATTTGGTCGGGCTGGGCGCTGTGGCGATGCTGTTCTCGCTGTTCCTGCCCAAAGGGCTCTGGGGTTGGGTCGAAACACGCACCCATATCAGCCTCATGCCGCTGGGCTATCGCGTCCAGTTTGACACCCAATCAGAGCAAGGGAGGTAACATTATGCTTTTTGGAAAAACCATCGTGGTCACCGGCGTCGCCAGCGGCATCGGGCGGCGCACAGCCGAAATGGCCGGGCAGATGGGCGCGACCGTGATCGGCATTGATCGCAGCCCGCCCGAACAGAGCATTGGTCAGGTCCTGATCGGTGACCTCTCGACCCCGAAAGGGGTCGCCGCCATCGCCGATGCCCTTCCAGAGCGGTTCGACGGTCTGTGCAATGTGGCGGGCCTTTCGGGCCAGAGTGGCGCGGCGGAGACGCTGGCGGTCAACTTCTTTGGCCTGCGCGCCCTGACCGAGACGCTCGCCCCGAAAATCCGTGAAGGCGGTTCCGTGGTCAATGTCGCCTCGATTGCCGGCTTTGGCTGGCGCCAAAACGCCGCCCGCGCCGCTGCGATTGCCCGCACCACCGGCTTCCCCGACGCGGCACAGATCGTTGCCGACCATGATATTCCAAACGATGCCGGGTATCCGGTGTCCAAGGAAATTCTGCTGGTCTGGACAATGCTGGCCGCCCATCAGGCTCATTTCAAAAACCGGGGCATCCGGGTCAACGCGGTTTCTCCCGGTCCGGTGGAAACGCCGATCCTGCAACAGTTCCGCGAGGTTCTGGGGGACGCCCGCGTCAATGCCGACGTCGAGGCCGTAGGCCGCGCTGGCACGGCCGAGGATATCGCCCCGGCGATCCTGTTCCTATGCTCGGATGCCGCGCGCTGGATCAACGGCACAAACATCGCAACCGATGGCGGCCTGGAGGCCGCGGTCACCGCCAGCGCATATGGGTTCTGACGGCCCCGTCGCACGCACCGGCTGGCTGCCTCGCGGCGGGTTGGTCGTCTTATCGGAGGGGCAGCGCGCCGGGCTTGCGCGCTGTTCCGGGGGTTCGAAGCGAAATTAAAGGCTTAGAAGGGGGAGTGCTGGGTCGGGGCCTCGATGGTGATCCAGCGCAGGTCGGTGAATTCAGCGATCGCCGCCTTGCCGCCAAAGCGGCCATAGCCGGAATCATTCACCCCACCAAAGGGCATTTGCGGCTCGTCAGCGACGGTCGGACCATTGATGTGGCAAATGCCGCTCTTGATCTGCTTGGCCGCGGAGAGCGCCCGCTGGATATCCTGGCTGAAGACCGCGGCGGAGAGGCCGTATTCGGTGTCATTGGCAACGCGGATCGCTTCGGCATCGCCCTTGACGCGGATGATGGATTTGACCGGGCCAAAGCTCTCCTCGCCATAGATGCGCATGTCCGGGGTTACGCCATCCAGCAGGGTCGCGGAGTGGATCGCCCCGTCGCGCGCACCACCAGCGATGCATTTCGCGCCTTTTGCGGTCGCATCCTTGATCAGCGCATCCATTTTTTCGCCGGCCTCGGGGCTCACCAGTGCGCCCAGCACGACCTGCCCACGCGGATCACCATAGGGCAGTTTCGATGCCCGCTCGGCCAGTTTCTGCGCAAAGGTATCGGCGATGTCTTCATCGACGATGATGCGCTCGGTGGACATGCAGATCTGACCCTGGTTCATGAAGGCGCCAAAGATCGCGGCATTGACCGCACCGTCGATATCCGCATCCGACAGCACCACCAGCGGCGCCTTGCCGCCCAGTTCCAAGAGCGACGGCTTGAGGTTCTCGCCGGCCAGGCGGCCAATGATGCGCCCAACGGCAGAGGAGCCGGTGAAGTTCACGTGCTTGACCTCCGGTGCCTCGATCAGCGCCTTGACGACTTCGGCGGCATCAGCGGGCGCGTTCGAGATATAATTGACCACACCCTCGGGCAGACCAGCCTCGACAAAGCAGTCAACAATCATGCGATGGGTCTTGGGGCAGGCCTCAGACCCTTTCAGGATCACCGTATTGCCGCAGGCCAGCGGCATCGCCAGGGCGCGGGTGCCGAGGATCACCGGCGCGTTCCAGGGCGCGATACCAAGGCAGACCCCCTTGGGTGTCGCGACCCCCATGGCCAGGGTGCCGGGTTTGTTGGAGGGGATGACCTCGCCGCCGATCTGGGTGGTCATCGCCGCCGCCTCGCGGATCACGCCCGCCGCCAGCATCACGTTGAAGCCCGCCCAGGGGCCTGTCGCACCGGTTTCGGCGATCATCGTCGCAATAAAGGCGTCGGACTTGGAGTCCATGATATCCGCCGCCTTGTTGAGCAGGGCGCGCCGCTCACCGGGGCCGGTGGCCGCCCAGGCCGGGAAGGCTGCGCCTGCCGCCTGCGCCACCACTGCCGCATCGGCGGCCTTGGCGGCGGCCGCGGTGCTTGCGACCTTGCCGGTCACCGGATCAATCCGGTCAAAGGTGCTCTTGTCAGAGGCCTCTGCGTCCGAATTGTTCACAACGAATGCCACTGTCATCTTGATTTCCTCCTTGAATGACCTTGCTCTTTGGGTCTTTCGCCTTGCGAACGCACCCTATCCTCAACCTTGCGCCTCACGCATCCGCACCAGGGCGGCGAGCAGGCGGTTCATCGGCACCGCGATACCGCGCGTCTCGCCGATCCGTTCGACATATCCGTTCAGCGCCTCGATTTCGGTCCGACGGCCTGCTTCGACATCCTGAAGCATCGAGGGTTTATGGCCCGTATGTTCGCGCAGTGCAAAGTCGATTTGCTGTTCCACCGCCGCGATATCACCGGTGACACCTTCGGCGGCGCCGACCGCCAGCACTTCGGCGGCGATGTCGCGCGCCAGCCCTGCGCCGACATATTCGGCGATCGCCCCGACGGTGCCTGCGCCCAGAACGGCGGTGGCGGTCCTGGCACAGTTGAAGGCCGCCTTTTTCCAGACCTGCGCGGCGGCGGCTTCGGTCCAGGTGAGCTGCACGCCGTCAAGCTCCGCCGCCAGCTCTGCGGCAGCACCGTTTGCATCCAGCGCGTCAAAGGGCGTGTAGGCCATGCCGTGGCTGGCCACATGGCCGGGCCCGCGCAGATCGCCCGGCGTCATGGTGCAGCCGAACAGAACCTGGCCATCCGGCACCCGCGCCCGCAGCCGTTCGACATTGCCAAGCCCGTTCTGCAAGGTCATCACACAGGCGCCTGCGTCGATCAGCGGCGCGATCCCCTGCAAGGCGGCGTCGGTATGCATCGTCTTGGTCAAGAGGATCACCAGATCAACCTGCGGCGCCTGGTCGGGCCGCATCGCGGGGATCTTCAGGTAGTCGGTGCGGTCGTCCCAATCCACCCGCAGCCCCTCTGCGCGGATCGCGCTCAGATGGGCCTCGTTCAGATCGAGCAGCACCACATCATGGCCCGCTGTGTGCAGCTCTGCCCCGATCACCGATCCAAGGGCACCGGCGCCAAGTATTGCGATTTTCATGGTGTTCTCCTTTTCAACCAGACCTATCCACCAAAGACCTGCGGCAACCAAAGCACCAGACCCGGAAAGGCCAGCAACACCAGCACCCGCAGAATTTCAGCGCCAAAGAAGGGCAAAACCCCCTTGAAGGTCGCCGACATCGGCGTGTTCTTGGCCAGCGCCGAAATGACAAAGACATTCATGCCCACCGGTGGCGTGATCAGGCCCAGCTCCACCACGATCAACGCCAGGATGCCGAACCAGATCTTCAGATCCTCGGTGCTCATGCCAAATCCGGCCCCCTCTGCCCCCATGTAGAGCCCGCCGTTCAGCTCCACCAGCACGGGCCAGAAGAACGGGATGACCAGCAGGATCATCGACAGGCTGTCCATCAGACATCCCAGCAGGATCAGCGCCACCAGCAGCAGGAGCATCACCATCATCGGCGCCATGCCGGATTGGATGATCCAGTCTGCCGTGGCCTGCGGCAGGCCGATGCGGGACATGAAGATCTTCATCAGTTCCGCGCCCAGCAGGATCAGGTAGATCATGCCGGTGGTCGAGGCGGTCTCGCGCAGGGCGCCAATCATGTCGGGCAGGCGGATTGCGCGTGTGATCGCACCGTAAAGCCAGACCAGCGCCACGCCGATTGCGGCAGCCGGTGTCGGATTGTAAAACCCGCCATATATACCCCCCAGCACGATACCAAAGATGCCAAGCACCGGGATCATGCCGATGGTTGCAGAACGAAACTCTGCCGCGCCAACGCCGCCATGGGCGGGGCCGGCCTCGGGTTTGATCCAGACATAAAGCGCGATCGTGAGGATGAAGAGAACCACCGCCATCAGCCCGGGCAGCAGCGCAGCGGCAAACATGGTGACGATATTGGCCTCGACGATGATCGCATAGATGATCAGCACAACCGAGGGCGGGATCAGGATGCCCAGCACCCCGCCCGCAGCCAGGGTGCCAGTGGCCAGCGCACCAGAGTAGCGGTATTTTTCAAGTTCGGGCAGCGCCACGCGGCCCATGGTCGAGGCGGTCGCCAGCGAGGATCCACAGACCGCGCCAAACCCCGCGCAGCCCGCAATCGCCGCCATGGCGGTGCCGCCGCGCATCCAGCCAAGCCAGGCATTCGCCCCCCGAAACAACGCCTGGCTGAGCCCGGCCTTGGACGCGAGCGCCCCCATCAGCACAAACATCGGCACCACCGAAAGATCGTAAACGGAGAACTGCCCATAGGCGAGCGTCTTGAGCTGGTTGAAGACCGGCGCGATGCCATTCACCAGCGCGATGCCCACGCCCCCCACCAGGATCATCGCATAGGCGATCGGAATGCGGATGGCGATCAACGCAACAAGGATGACAAGCGCCGCAATACCCAGCGTCAGCGGATCAGTCATGTGGCCCTCCGTTCGACAGCCGCCGAATGTCCTGTGTCAACGTGGCGAGGGCGGCGACGGCCAGGAGCGCAAGCGACGCAAGAACCGGCAGATAGGCCAGCCAGACCGGAATTTGCAGGATCGACGTCTCGTAGCCATAATTCTTCTGGTCAAGCAGGCCGTCAAACATGCGCCAGAGCATCAGCAGCGCAAACAGCAGCGCGATCAGCGACCCCAGAGCGCCAAGAAAGGCGCGCAGACGCGGCCCCGCCCCTTGGGTAAAAATATCTGCCGTCACGTTAGAGCGCGACAACTGGCAATAGGGCAAAAAGGCAAAGGCCGCGATCGCTACACCCATTTCGGTCAACTCAAAATCCCCCGGCACCGGCCAGCCGACCAGCGTGCCCAGGACCGAGGCGACATTCATCATCACCACCGCGAGCAACAGCAGACCACCCAGCAGCGCCCAAGCAAGAACCGCCTTCGCAACCGCCCCGGAGGTGTCGGGGCGGTCATCCTGTTCCATTACCTCGGCCAAGGTCAGCCCGCCGTGTTCTGGGCGACCAATGCGCGGGCCTTCTCGACCAGCGCGGCGCCGTCGATGCCCTTGCCGGAGACCTCTTCGATCCACCGGTCCACCACCGGCAACATGGCATCCAGGAAGGGCTGGGTTTGCTCTTGATCCAGAATGCGATGCGTGTTGCCCGCGTCGGTGGCGACCTTGATGCCGAAATCATCAGAAGCCCGCCAGATGTCGCCCACCTGACCCCACCAATCCCGATCAGACGCATCGCGGAACGCCTGCTGGATATCCTCCGGCAGCCCGTCCCAGCGGGCCTGGTTCATCGACACCTGGAAGGTCGTATTGCCAAAACGCTCCTCATCGTAGAGTTCGACCTGGTATTTGGTCTGGTCCTGGATCTTCAGCGGCGGGATGATCTCCCAGGGGATCAACGCGCCATCGACGACACCTTTTTGCAGCGCCGGGGGCAGTTCGGGGACCGGCATTGCCACCGGGGTGGCGCCAAGCGACTCGATCACCCAGGCACCCGTGCGGGTCGGTATCCGCAGCTTGGCCCCTTTCAGATCGTCAAGGCTGGTCACATCCAGATCGCCGGTATGCAGCGCCTGACCGGCGTGCACATGCAGGAACATCACCTCGACGCCCTTGTAGTCCTCGGCCAGGTCCTCCTCGAACATATCATAAAGCGCGAGGTTCGCCGCCCTTGGGTCGTTCTTGTAAACGGTCGGCAGTTCCATCACCTCGGTGCGCGGGAACAGCCCGGGCGTATAGCCGTTCACGGTCCAGACCAGATCAACAATACCATCGCGAACCTGCTGGATCAGCTCCGGCGGCCGCCCGCCCAGGGTCATGGAGGGAAAGATCTCGATCTTGACGCGACCGCCGGAATTCTCTTCGACGGCCTTCGCCCAGGGCTCCAGCATCTGTGTCTGCGCCGGGGCCTGCTGGCCAAGAAAGTGATGCAGGCGAAAAGTGTAGTCCTGTGCCTTCGCGGCGGAAGACAGCGCAAGACTGGAGGCGGCAACCAACAGCGCGCCCATGAAGTTACGACGGTGCATGAATTTCTCCCCAAATGTGCTTTCCTTGCCCGAACCGGGCGACTCCTCCGAAAAGCATGATGGACGATGGAAGCGACTGCGCTTAAAGTCCAAATGATAGTTTGGATAGGGACTATTCAGAATAATGATAAACCCCCGCCGCATCGACCTTAACCTGCTCGACCTCCTGCTTCAGATCTATGACTCGCACTCCGTCTCGGTCGCTGGCGCCAATCTGGGGCTGAGCCAGCCTGCCACCTCCAACGCGCTGGCGCGTCTGCGGCAGATGCTTGGCGATCCGCTGTTCATCCGCGGCGCGCGCGGGATGGAGCCAACGCCATTCACCGAACGGATCGTGCCCGACATTCGCGAGCATCTCTCCGGCATTGCCTCGGTGTTGAACGATGCGACAACCTTTGATGCCTCCAACAGCAAGCGGACCTTTCGGCTGTCCCTGTCCGGCCTCGGCGAACAGGTCTTTCTGGCGCCCCTGGCCCGGCATGTGTTCGCGCGCGCCCCCGGTATCCGGCTGGAAAACGCCTCCTCGCCATTTCTCGACCTCTATCGAACCCTTGCAACGCGAGAGTCGGAAATGGCGATCGGCCTGCTGGAAATGCAAAACGCACAGCTGCGGCAGATGCATCTGTTTGACGAGGATTACCGCGTGGTCGGCCCTCCCGGCCTGTCCCATCAGCGCGCCGCCAACCTGGATCTATGCCGGGAGCGGATCGTGATGGCGGTGCCGAGCCTGACCTACGCGGATGATGTTGAACAGGTACTGGCCGAACGCGGCCTGGCAGAGAACGTCTGCATGCGGATCCGCAACTTCGGCGCCCTGCCGGAGCTGCTCTCGACGCTGAACGCCTTTGCCATCGTGCCGGGCTATCTGGGGCGGCGGATGGTCGAGGCGGGACAGGCCACGATGCTGGACATGACCTTGCCACGGGGGCGCCAGAAGGTGCAATTGGTCTGGCACATCAACACGATGCAGGATCCCGGCTGTATCTGGCTGCGCGCGCAGATCAGGGAGCTGTTTCAAAGCCGCGACATCTGCCAGGATGCCGGAGATAGACCGGATCGCCCGTGACCGCGTGCCATCCACCTCATTCGGAGCAAAGCACATGGCAACACCGCTGAACGGATCGCTGATCAAGGCCTTCGAAATTCTTGACCTCTTCTCCGAACAGAAACCGCAGGTATCGGCGGCCGATGTGGCCCTTGCGCTGGAAATGAGCCCAAGTTCCGCGCATCGGTTTCTGGTGACGCTGGAAGAGGTCGGCGCGCTGGTGCAGGTGCGTCGCGGTGCCTACAGCCTTGGCCACCACATTGAAAAGCTCGGCCGCATCGCGGAGCGCACCAATCCGCTGGCCACGCTTGTTCAGCCGGTCATTGCACAGATCAGCAGCCGCCTGAACGAATCCGTCATGGCCGGACAGCTCACCCGGGAGGGCGTCGTTTGTCTGGCCACGGCCATCGCGCCGCGCCCGATCTCGGTGAATATCCAGGTTGGACGGATGCTGGAGCTGCATGTCTCGGCGCAGGGCAAGCTCTGGCTGGCGCATATCGACCCGGAAGAGCGCAGCACGCGGATCACTGATCTGATCCACACCGGCAAGCTCACGCAGGCAGAAGCGCACAGGCTGCACCATGAAATCGACCGCGCACAACAGGATGGGTTTGCCTGCAACCGTGGCGAAAGCGAGCCGGATATCGGCGCCGTAGCGGTGCCGGTCTTTGACGAGACCGGAGCGCTGCGCCTGACGCTTTCCGCCTTTGGCATGGCCAGCCGCTTTTCAGCGCAGCACGAGGCGCGCATTGCCGCCAGCCTCACGCAGGCCGCACAGGAGGTTTCCAACGCGATCCCGCAGTAGCCCGCTTGGACGCTTGACAAATCTCCCCAACCCTCCAATCATTTATGAGATTCTTATCTCACTATATGAGAAAAATACACGAGGCCGAGATGAGCGACGACACCAGAATGACCGCAGGGGCAGCATTGCTGTCGCGTTTCAGCGCCTTGGGCGTGGAGTATGTGTTCACCAACTCAGGCACCGATTTCCCCCCTGTTATCGAGGGTTTGTCCGAAGCCGAGGCCGAAGGCATGTCTCTGCCGCGCACGGTGACCGTGCCGTTTGAGAGCGCCGCGACCGGCATGGCGCATGGCTATACGCTGGCCACGGGGCGGCCTCAGGCTGTGATGGTGCATACCAACGTGGGCCTTGCCAATGTCGCCATGGGTGCGATCAACGCCGCCTGCGACAATATCCCGATGCTGTTGTTCTCGGGCCGCACGCCGACGCTGGAAAAGGGCCGGCTGGGCGCGCGCACGGTGCCGATCGGCTGGGGGCAGGAGATGCTCGACCAGGCCAGCCTGATCCGCGAGGCGACCAAATGGGATTACGAACTGCGCTTTCCCGAACAGGTCTTTGACGTCACCGACCGCGCCCATGGTATTGCCAGTTCAACCCCCAAAGGGCCGGTCTACATCAGCCTGCCGCGCGAGGTGCTCTGCGAAACCGTGCCAGCCGATGGGGCCCTGCGCCGCCCACAGATGCGTCCCGCCACCATCGGTCCCGATCCGGCCACGATGGAGGAGATCGCTCGCTTGCTCGCCGAGGCAGAGCATCCGGTCATCTTTGCCCAGCACGGCGCCGGCTCGCAGGAGGCATTTGACGCTCTGGCCCGCCTGACCGCGACATGGGGCATTCCGGTCTGTCAATATTGGGCGGTGGAGCTGGCGCTGGCGACCAGCCATCCGATGGCCACGGGGCCGAACCCGCGTCCCTGGCTGGAAAAGGCCGATGTGATCCTCTGCCTCGACGTGCTTGCCCCCTGGTCGCCTGCCGATGTGGAGCCCCGCGAAGATGCCACCGTAATCCAGATCGGCCCGCGCCCGCTGCAAGAGCGCTCCGGCGTGCGCAACTTCCGCTGCGATCTGGGTGTCACCACCGAGATTGCCCCGGCCCTTCTGGCCCTGGAGACCGCGCTGGAGGCATGCAACGACGCGAACGGCAAGGCCGCCGCGCGTGCAAAATCCGTCGCGCAGGCGAACGAGGCCGACAGAACCGCCCGTTTTAATGCCGCCCTCGGCGACGCTGGCGCGGCGGCCCTCACCAAGCGCTGGATCAGCCACACGCTTTCGCTGCATGTGCGGGACCGCGATGCCACGGTGTTTTCAGAACTTGGCTGCCAGCTGTCAGCGATGAAACTCGAAAAACACCAAAGCTGGTTCGATGGGCCTCATGCGGGTGGCCTTGGCTGGGGGTTTCCGGCCGCCATGGGCTTTGCGCTTGCGCGCCCGGATCGAACCGTTGTCGCCACCATGGGTGACGGCTCCTATATGTTCGCCAACCCGGTCGCCTGCCATCAGATCGCCGAGGCGCTTGGCCTGTCGATGGTGGTGCTGGTGCTGAACAACGCCGAATGGGGGGCGGTGCGCCAGTCGGTGCTGGACATCTATCCCGACGGCCATGCCGCGCGCGCCAATGCGGTGCCGCTAACCGATCTGTCGCCCAGCCCGGATTTCGTCAAGGTCGCCGAGGCCTCCCGTGCCTTTGCCCGTCACGCCCGGACAGAGGACGAGTTCAACGCCGCCCTGACCGAGGCGCTTGATCATGTCGCCGCGAAAAAGGGGCTGGCGCTGATCGAAGTGGCGATCGCAAAGACCTGAGGGCAGACCGGCATGCGCCCGCGTCATCAAGCGGGATCGGTCTGATCGGGGCCAAGAACCTGCTTGATCAACTGCGTCATCCAGTCATAGGCGGCGCGGCGACGGTCGGTGGCCTTGTGGGTCAGCAACCGAACGGTAAAGCGCGGCAGCGGCAGCGGGATTTCGATCACCTGTAGCCCCCAGGTTTCCGAAAAAGCCACAGCGCTGCGATGCGGCACCACACCGATCAGGTTGCTTTCCTTGATCGCGGCCGGCAGCACGTTGAACTGTGCCAGCGTCAGCCGCACATCAAAGACGGGTTCACCGGCGTGCACGGCATGGCTCACGGCCTGCCAATGCCCCGCCGCATCAGAGACAACCGCATGCGCTGCCCCCCGGAATGTCGCTTCGTCGATCTCGCCCTGGATCGTCGGATGGTCCCGGCGGACAATAGCGGCATAGTGCTGATCCAAAAGGTCGATCTGCGACAATTCCGGGTCCTGGGCTTCCAGCTTGCCGATCGCAAAGTCGAGCCGCCCGGATTTCAGCAGAGTTTCCACCTGGGCAATCTCCAGCGGCGTGGCCTCGACCTTTATGCCAGGCGCATGTTTCTGAAGCGCCCCCACAAGCGGCGGCAGGAAGGTCAGCGCCCCGATATCCGACAAGGCAATGACAAAACGATCCTGCGCGGTCTGGGGATCAAAGGGCTCTTCTGCGCGGAACGTGGCCTCCAGCTGGCTGAGCGGGTGACGGCATTCAAGATAAAGCTGGGTCGCAAGCGGTGTCGGGCTCATGGAGCGCGAGCCGCGAATGAACAACTGGTCGCCGGTGATGTCCCGCAGCCGCCCCAGCGCCTGCGAGATCGAGGGCTGTGAGACATTCAACCGCTCGGCAGCCGCCGTCGTCGTGCCGCACTCATGCACCGCAACCAAGATCCGAAGAAGGCCAAGATCGTTCACTTATCTTCCTTCCTTATATCATCGGAGGGAAGATAATTAGATGATTTATGCCACTGGGTCTAGCGCTAACACTTGCCCGGACTCCGGTCCATTTACGCCGCGGGAGCGGCGGTCTGGCAGGGCTTGGTCCAATCCGCGGTCAAGCGCAGCGCCAGGCTGTGGCTCAGGTCCGACGCCGAAGTGCCCACCCAAAGGGCATAATCCCCTGCCGGTGCGGTCCAGGCATTGCTCTGCACATCGAAATACGCCAGGTCGCGCATGTCGAGCGTGATCCGCGCCTCGGAGCGCGCGCCAGGTTCCAGGATCAGCGGCCGAAAGCCGCGCAATTCCTTGACAGGTCTGCCCCGGCCCTGTGGCGGCGCAACATAGAGCTGCACAACCGCCTTGCCCCGACGCGGACCGGTGTTTTGCACCGGCACGGTGACGGTGACAGAGCCCCCGGCGTCGATCTCGGACGCCGACGCCACGGGCGCGCCGATATCAAACGTCGTGTAGGACAAGCCATGCCCAAACGGGTAAAGCACCCCCGTACCGCCGCGCGCGTCATAGTGCCGATAGCCGATGAAAATACCCTCGCCATAGCTGACATGGCCGTTCTCGCCCGGATAGTTGCCAGCCGTCGGATTGACGTCGAGCGCGGTCGGGAAGGTCTGTGGCAAGCGCCCGCCGGGCTCCGCATCGCCCAGCAGCACGTCTGCCAGACCATGGCCAAGCTCCTGCCCCGGATACCAGGCCTGAAGGATCGCCGCGACGTCGTCTTTCCACGGCATGGCCACCGGCCCGCCGGTCTGAAGGATGACAACGGTGTTGGGGTTGACTGCGGCGATGCGCGCGATCAGTTCGTCCTGTTCGCGCGGCAGCGCCAGATCCGGCAGATCGCGCCCTTCGCTGTCCCATTCCGGGGTGCGCCCGACAAAGAGCAGCGCCACCTCGGCCTCGCGCGCGATCTCTTCGGCACGCATCAGGCCCGCCTCGCCAAGCGGCCGGTGCACGCCGACGCGGAACGCCTGGATGCCGTCCATCACCCCGGTGGTGGATTGATAATCGACCCGGAACCGGTAGGTCTTTCCTGCTTCCAAATCGAGATCGACAATCCGCTCGTCGCCGCCGAAATCATAATAGGTCGCGCCCGTGGGCTGCCAGCCATCCCAGCCATCCACCACCAAAAGGTCATCGACATACAGGCGGGCCAGTCCGGCATTGGCCAGTCCCAGCTGGTGGCGGCCGCTTTCGCTCGGGCTATAGTCGAACCTATTGCGGACCGAAAAAACCTTGAGGTCCACACCCGGCTCGTTAGAGCCGAACCACTTGGCATCTGACTGATTATATTGCTTTTCATGCGCAACCGGTCCGGTAAAATCCGGGCTGTTGTAAAAGGTCGAGGTCATCGGCCCATGCACCACCGGCAACAGCAGATGGTTCGCGCAGCCGGTCTCGAACCGGATGTCCAGCTCCTTGCGCGCGCTAAGCCCCTCCAGCGGGCTGACGCGGTAATGGGCATTCACCCGCGCGCTGCCGCCGCCCATGATCCGGGCGACATCTGCATTCGGCCCAATGACGGCGACCTGGGTCTTTTTGCCCGCCTGCATGGGCAGGATACCGGTGTTCTTGAGCAATACCGTCCCCTCGGCGACGGCCCGCCGGATCAGCGCACGATGATGCGGCGCATCGACCGAAATTTTCTCTTTCGGGTTCTCTTTCAGGCGCACCCCCGCGCGATCCACCAGACCCAGAATGCGGCGCGCGCCATCGGTGACCATATCCAGATCCACCTCGCCGCGCTCGATCGCATCAAGCAGCGCCTGGCCGCGATAAAGCGCCGGACCCGGCATTTCCAGATCCAGCCCCGCGTTCATGCTCTCTGCGGTGCTCTTGACCGCCGTCCAGTCCGAAACAGCGACGCCATCAAAACCGTATTCGTCTTTCAAAAGATCAGAAAGCAGCCATTTATGCGCGCTGGTAAAGGTGCCGTTCAGCCGATTGTAGGAACACATCACCGCCCAGACCCCAGCCGCAACGGCGGCCTCGAAGGGCGGCAGGTAGATCTCCCGCAGCGCCCGGATGTCGATATCACTGGACATGGTCATCCGCTGATATTCGCTCTCGTTGCCGATGAAATGCTTGATCGTGGCACCGATGCCGTTGGATTGCAGCCCGTCGATATAGGCAAGCGCGATCTCGGTCGTCAGCTCGGGATCTTCGGAGTAACACTCGAAATTGCGACCATTGAGCGGGCCGCGATGCATGTTGACCGTCGGCGCCAGCAGCACATTGGCGCCCTTGGTGCGGGTTTCCTCGGCCAGGGCGGCGCCGATCTCGCGCACGAGGTCGGGGTTCCAGCTGGAACTGAGCGCAATGCCCGCGGGAAACACCGCCGCCGTCGGGCCGTTCTCGGTGACGCCACCGCGCGCGCCATTGGGGCCATCGGTCACCTTGACCGCCGGCACGCCCAGCCGTTCGATCGCGACGGTTTCCCAGAAATTGGCACCGGCGAGGAGAGAGACCTTTTCCTCCAGCGTCAGTTTTTGCAGCGTGTCTTCGACCCAGGCCGTATCCATCATCTTTCCTTCTTTATGCTGCGATCAGAGCCGGACGCCCGATTTGGCGTCAAACAGCGACAAAGTCGCCGGCGAGAAGCCAAGCTCCATCTCCGTGCCGCGCGGCGGATTGAGTTTCAGCTCGCTGCCAAAACGAACCGAGGCTTTCTGGCCGGCGGTGGTGCCCCAGAGCACGCTGTCAGCGCCCATGGATTCCGAAACGCTGACCGTGAAGGGCAGCCGCAGGGGCAGATTACCGGCCTCCACGAACAGATGCTCGGGCCGAAGACCAAGCACCGCCTCGCCGCCCTGCCCCAGCGGCGCAGCAAAGGCGTAATCGGTCACGTCGATCTCGGGTCCGCCCTGGATCGCAAAGACGGTCTTACCCGCCTCCGCGCGCAGCCGACCGGAGAAGAAATTCATGCCGGGCGAGCCGACAAAACCCGCCACAAAGAGGTTCGCGGGACGTTCGTAAATGTCCTCAGGCGAGGCAAGCTGCTGGATCACCCCGTTCTGCATCACGGCGATGCGGGTGGCCAGGGTCATCGCTTCGACCTGATCATGGGTCACATAGATCATCGTCTTGCCGATAGTCTGATGCAGCTCCTTCAGCTCCACCCGCAGTTCGGCGCGCAGCTTGGCGTCGAGGTTCGACAGCGGTTCGTCAAAGAGATAGATGTCGGCATCGCGCACCAGCGCCCGCCCGATCGCCACGCGCTGGCGCTGACCGCCGGACAGGGCGGCGGGGCGACGTTTGAGATAGGGTTCAATCTGGAGCATCTTGGACACCCGCGCGATCCGCCGCTGGATTTCATCCTTGGGCATGTTCGCCATCCGCAGGCCAAAGCTCAGGTTCCCCTCTACCGTGGTCTGGGGATAGAGCGCATAGGACTGGAACACCATGCCGATCCCACGATCTTTGGGTTCCGCGTCGGTCTTGTCCTCTCCCGCGATACGGATCTTGCCGCCGGTCACGTCGATCAGCCCCGCCACCGCGTTCAGCAAGGTCGATTTGCCACAGCCCGAAGAGCCCAGCAGCACGATGAACTCGCCGTCCTCGATCAGCAGGTTGAGATCCTTCAGGACGCTCACGGAGCCAAACTGGATATCGAGGTTTTCAATTGAGACTTCAGCCATGTCTTATCCCTTCACGGCGCCAGCGGCGATACCGCGCACGAACCAGCGCCCGGAAGCCAGATAGATTATCAGGGGAACCGCAGCGGTCAGAATGGTTGCGGCCATATTCACGTTGTAGGCTTTCTCGCCCTGGGTCGAATTGACGATATTGTTCAACAGAACCGTCATCGGCTGGTTGTCAGAACCGGCAAACACCAGGCCAAACAGGAAGTCGTTCCAGATATGGGTGCTCTGCAAGATGACGGCGACGATCAGGATCGGCGGCGACAAGGGCAGGATCAGCCGCACAAAGATAACCCAGAACCCGCCGCCATCGACGCGCGCGGCGCTGAACAGATCCCGTGGCAGACCGGCATAATAATTGCGAAACAACAGCACCATGATCGGCATGCCAAAGATCACATGGATCGCCACAATCCCGGCCAGGCTGTTATAAAGCCCAACCTGCGACAGCATCCGGACCAACGGGTAGATGAACACCTGATAGGGAATAAACGCCGCCACGATCAGCACGCCAAAGATGATCCCCGCGCCCCTGGGCCGCCAGAAGGACAGCGCATAGCCCGTCACCGCGCCCAGCAGGATCGACAACACCGTGGCGGGCACCATGATCAGCACCGAGTTGAGAAAGCCGACCGACAGGCCATT
Organism: Phaeobacter sp. HF9A; assembly: GCF_011806385.1. Lineage (GTDB taxonomy): Bacteria > Pseudomonadota > Alphaproteobacteria > Rhodobacterales > Rhodobacteraceae > Epibacterium. The sequence continues at coordinate 20,776 of NZ_JAATOX010000008.1, forward strand.
GCACTTCAGCCCCGTGCAGGCGGATTGCCAGGCGGTAATCCAGGCCTCCAGCGTGGGTGCGCTCGGCACCGCAAAGATCGAGGTCACCCGGATTTCATCCATCGTCTTAAGCGAGGTCACGATCATCACGTAAAAGGGCATCAAGAAGAAGGCCGCCGCGATCACCAGAAAGGCGTAAACGCCAATCCGAGCCATGATTTTTTCCGATTTGCTGCTCATGATCACGCCCCCGCCTTCTGCGCGGAGTAGCGGCGCGCATAATACATCGGCACCAGGATCGCGACCACCGCAACCAGCATCATGATCGCACCCGCATTCGCCAGGGCAATGTTTTGCCGTGCAAACAGGTTCTCCATCACGAATTTCGCCGGCACCTCTGTCGCATTCCCCGGTCCGCCGCCGGTCAGGGCCACCACAAGGTCATAGGCTTTCACCACCGACACCGCGAGCAAGACCGTGGCGGTTGCCGCCATCGGCGCGATGATCGGCAGCACGATCGAGGGATAGACCCGCCATTTTGCGATGCCGTCGATCCGGGTCGCTTTCCACAGATCCTCGTCAACACCCCGCAACCCCGCCAGCAGGATCGCCATCACCAGGCCGCTGCCCTGCCACACCGCCGCGAGCACAAGGACGTAGATTGCCCGTTTGGGCTGCACGATCCAGTCAAAGGTGAAGGTCTCAAAGCCAAGCCCCCTGACCGCCGCCTGAATGCCGAAGCCGGGGTTCAATACCCATTGCCACACCAGACCGGTAACCACGAAAGACATCGCATATGGATAGAGAAAGATCGTGCGAAACAGCGCCTCGCCCCGGATCCTCTGGTCCATCATGATCGCCATGATAAAGCCAAACACCAGGCAAATCGCGATGAACAGCAGGCCGAATACGATCAGGTTCGAGACGGCCACCTGCCAGGCAGGCAGCTTCAACAGCAGTTCATACTGGTGAAAAAAGTTGAACTTATAGACCGGTAGCAGCTTGGAACTGGTCAAGGAAATGACGAATGTCCAAATCGTCGATCCCACAAGAGCAACGAGCACGATGATCCAGACCGGCATCATCGCCAGATAGACATGCGCGCGCGTTCCCGAAAATTTTGCCATCGCCAATCCCTCCAACAGCGCGTGGGTGATGCGCACCGCAGGCAGAGGCCTGCGGCGCACAGTCTTTCGTTTGCTCAAGGATCAGTAGTTTTCCAGAACGCCCGCGATGGTCTCGACATAGTCGTCCGCCGTCGCATCGGAGTTCACCCAAAGCACCTTCAGCTCGGACCCCAGCGCGCCCAGCTTCTCGGGCGAGAAGTTGATAAAGAGCGCCATCACCGAATTGCCTTCGGCGATCGAGGCCGCGCCCGCCGCGGCACAGGCATTGAAACCGGAGGTATCCACACCGGAGCGGACCGGCAGTGACCCCATCGCGGCGGTAAACGCGGCCTGCACCTCGACGGAGGTGGTAACCTCGGCGAGCTTGACCTGGGCTTCGGTCAGCCCGTCCCCCTTGGCCGGCATCGCCCAGATATCCCCGGCAACCACCAACGGCCCCTGGTTCGGGCCAACACCGCACAGCACCTCTTCGCCCGGGGTAAAACCGGCGGCACCGATCTCGCCGATCGCCCAGCCGCCCATGATGAAGAAACCCGCCTCGCCGTTCAGGATCATCTGATTGGTGATGTTCCACTGGCGACCAGAGACACCGACATCGGCATAGCTCGGCAGTTTCGCCATGATCTCGGCAACCGGGCGGAAGGCTTCGGTGCGCACGAATTCGGGACCATTGGGGCCGGTGAATTCGTTCCAACCCTCGGTGCCGACGACCGATGCCAGAACCGCCTGGAAGGTGTTCATGAACCAGACATCGCGATCACCTGCCTGGGCAAAGGGAATGATCCCCGCGTCGCGCAGCTTGTCGCCAGTGGCAAAGAAGGCGTCCCAGGTCTGCGGCATTTCGGCGCCGACCTTTTCAAGCGCATCCCGCGAGGCAAAGAGAAAATTGGTGCCTTGAAGCTGAATTGGCACGCCATAGACATGGCCGTCGCGGGTCACCGCATCCATCACCGCCGCGGGCATGATATCGGCCCAATGGTCCGCCGTGGCGACCTGATCAAGCGGCGCCAGCACCGCGCTGTCAACGAGGTTGTCGATATCCGCACCAAGGCTGAACTGCGCTGCCTCGGGCGGATTGCCACCCACCATACGGCTGATCGCGGCCGCCTTGGCCGCATCGCTGCCGGCCACGGCCTGGTCGATCCACTCGCCGCCCAGCCCGTCATAGGCGTGCGCAATAACGCCAACACCGGCGGATTCCGCGGCAGATGTCCACCAATGCACCACTTCCGCAGATTGCGCGTGGGCCCCGATGGCCGTCAACGCGGTGGTCGCGGTCGTGGCAAAGGCCAGAGCAAGATATTTCATGTGTCCTCCCAATCGGCGACGGTCCCGTTTCCGGCGGTCACCCCTGTATCCCGTTGTCAGCGGCGCGCTCATGGATTTGCATCCGCCAGAGTTCGCACGTGGCGAGAGGTATAGCTCCCATCGTGATAGTCGAAAAATTATCTTATATTGGACTTTGGTATTCATTATCTAATAACTGAAACACATCCCCTCCTGACCAAAGCGGGCGGGCGGATGCCCGGCCACGCGCCCGATTGTGCTGCGCGAATACGCAACGCACCGGCCAACGACGCGACCTGTGGCTGTGATTGACAACCATCTGGCGCTGTGTATCTTTCCGCCACCCAGGCACGCCCCAGGTGAGAACGCTGGCACATCCGCCGGCTGCAACAATCGCCCGAGACCGTGCAAGACGCGCGGCTCGCTGTCTGGGATACAGTGATGACACTTACATATTCGCCGGCGCCCTGCCGGTCCCGCCGCCCCCACACCCTGTGGCGCGGCACCCTGTTCGCCGCCTGCTCTTTGGCCGCCCTGCCCGCACAGGCGCAAGATCAGGTAATCGAGCTCGCGCCGATCATCGTGCGCGACAAATTGCAATATGCCGGAGCGATCGAGGGCTATCTGGCACCCGCAACAGAAACCGGCGTCAAATCGGGTGTGCCGCTGAGCGAGGTGCCGCAGTCGATTTCCGTGGTGACCTCCTCCGAGCTGGAGCGCCGCCAGCCGGCGCAGGTCGAGGATGCGATCAAATACACCGCCGGTATCAACCCGTCGTCCTGGGGCACCGACGACCGTTTCGATCAATTCTCGATCCGTGGCTTTGATATGGGGTCCACTTCGCTCTATCGCGATGGGCTGCCGCAAAAGGTGTTGGGGTTCACGGCGTTTTCCAGCGATCCCTACATGCTGGAGCGTGTCGACGTGCTGCGCGGGCCTGCCGGGGTGCTTTATGGCGCCAACGATGCCGGCGGGATGATCAACCTGGTGACTAAGCGGCCGAGCTTTGAACCGCTGGCCAAGGCTTATGCCGGATATGGCAGCCATGGCACGGTCGAAGCAGGTGCCGACTGGTCCGCGGTGCTGAATGCGCAGGGCACATTGGCCGGGCGCCTGACGCTTCTGCTGCGCGACGGGGCAACCGAGGTGCAAGGCTCGGCCAACGACCGCGCCCTCATTTCCGGCGGGCTGACCTGGGCACCGAGTGACGACACCAGCCTCACGGTGCTGATGCATTATCAGAAAGACGCCCGCACACCGCTGATTTTTGCGCCCGTGCCCGGCGAGGATGCAAATGTTCCAGCAGGAAGCCTGCCGCAGGATTTTGCGCTGAGGCAATCGCCCTATAACAGCTTCAAGACCGAACAGGCCTCCTTTGGCTGGGAATTCGCGCATCGTTTCGGGGCGGGTTTCACCTTCAACCAAAAACTCCGCTATGCCCGGCAAAAGACCGATTATGCGCAGCTCGACTACTCCGATGCCAGTGCCAGTGGCCTGTCCTATTACGCCTTCAACAACGACGAAGACGCCTGGACGCTCGGGTTTGACAACAATCTGGAATGGAAAAGCGGCACCGGCAGGGGGGAAAACAGCCTGATCGCCGGCTTCGACTATCAATACAGCCGTTCCGATGTCACCCAGTATCTCGACTACAGCACCTATCTGGTGCCCTATACGGATCCGAATTTTGACTTCGCCGTCAGCCAACCGGCTTTGGGCGCGCGCGGGCGGACCACCTACAGTGAAAAAGGTCTCTACCTGCAAGACCATTTCAAGTTCGACACTGGCCTGTCGATCACGGCCGGTCTGCGCCACAGCTGGCTGGAGACCAAAGTCGAAGATTGGCTTGCCGGCTCCTCCGAAACACAAAAGGATTCCGCCACCACCGGTATGATCGGCCTGACCTACGAGATGGCAAACGGAATGGTGCCCTATGTCAGCTACACCGAGGGCTTTATCCAGAATGTCGGCAAGACCATTTCCGGCGCGCCGCTTGACCCCTCCAAGAGCAAACAGTGGGAATTGGGCCTGCGCTACCTGCCCGACAACGGCAACTACATGCTGAGCGCGGCGCTGTTTGACCTGCGCAAGACCAACGTGAAGGATTATGACCTGAACGACCCAACCTGGAGCAGCTTCACTCAGGTCGGCGAAATCCGGTCGCGCGGGCTGGAGCTGGAAGCCCGGGGCCGTCTGACGGACCGGCTGCAAGGGGTATTGGGCTATAGCTATCTGGAGAGCGAGATCACCCGCTCGTCGGATGCGTCGAAACTGGGCAATGAAAACGCAATGGCACCGCCGCATCAGCTGTCACTGTGGCTGGATTATGATGCCGCCGATCTGTTGCCCGGTCTGACCGCAGGCGCCGGGCTGCGGTATAACGCGGCGGCCTTCTCCACCCAGGACAACCTGCGCAAGACGCCGTCCTATGCGGTGGCGGATCTGGCGTTGCGCTATCAGTGGCAGAATCTGGACATCAACTTCCGCGTCGCCAACCTGTTTGATCGCGACTATTTCGGCGTCTGCTATGACAGCTATGGCTGTGTCCGTGGCCAGGGCCGCACCGCGATGCTGACGGTCGGCACATCCTTCTAGGCGGCTTGGGCGGCGCAGCATGGATCTGCGCCGCCATCACCCTTGACGGCCAAGCCGCTTCAGCCCGCGCGGTCAGGCCGGCAGAACCAACGGAACATTGTGGCGGGGATCAGATTGGATCCGGCAGGTCATCGCGAACATCGCTGCGATGGTCTGTTCGGTCAGCACCTCCCGGGGGGTTCCCTCCGCAATCAACCGGCCCTCCTTCAGCGCGACGATACGATCACAGTAGCGTGCGGCGAAATTCAGGTCGTGCAGGACCATCACCACGGTTTTCCCGTGTTCCGTGCTCAGCCGGCGTGCCAGTTGCAGCACATCGACTTGATGCGGCAGGTCCAGGAAGGTGGTCGGCTCGTCCAGCAACACCAGCGGCGTGTTCTGGGCCAGCACCATGGCGATCCAGACCCGCTGCCGCTGCCCCCCCGACAGCGCCGCAACCGGCATGCCTGCAAGCTGATCAACCCCGACATCCGCCATCGCGCGTTGCACCGCGTCGCGGTCGGCCCGCGACATGGGCCGAAACACCCGCTGGTGCGGCGTGCGGCCCCGCGCGACGAGCTCGGCGACGCGCATGCCCTCGGGGGCTTGGGCCGATTGCGGCAGGATCGCGATGTGTCGGGCCCGTTCTCCCGGCCTCATGTCGCCAATGGGGCAGCCCTGCCACAAAATACGCCCGTCCCCTATCGGCAACAATCCCGCGATACTGCGCAGCAAGGTCGTCTTGCCGCAGCCATTGGGGCCGATCAGACCGCTGACCCGACCGCCCGGCAACTGAAGCGAAAGCCGGTTCAGAATTTGCCTGCCGCCCAGCGACACCTGAATGTTCTCGATGCATACGGTCATGGCCTCTCCTCTATAGCTGGCCCCGGCTGATGCGGCGGTTGAGAACCCAAATCAGCCAGGGCGCACCCAGTATCGCGGTATAAAGCCCCGCCGGCAGCAAGGCCGAGGGCGCCAGCACGCGCGCCGCCAGATCGGCCAAGAGCACCAGCCCCGCCCCGGCAAGGGCCGCGCCCGCCAGGTTGGGGCCACCGCGACCCAGCCCCCGGGCAATCGGCCCCGCCGCAAAAGCGACAAAGGCCAGCGGCCCGGCAATCGCCACCATCCCGGCAGCCAGCAAGGCGGCCGCAAGCGCCAGCAGTGGCCGCCACAGCGTGAGCCGAAGCCCGAGCGCGCGGGCAAGATCATCGCCAAGCTCGATCCGATCCAACGTCCGCCCGGCGCTCATCAGACCCAGGCCGAGCGGCAGAACCAACGCCGCCGCGGTTGCCGCCTCCGGCCAGCCGCGCCCGTTCAGCGATCCCGCCAGCCAGGCCATCGCCTGCCCCGCCGCCGCATCATTGGCGCGAATAATCAGAATGTTGAGCCCGGCCGAAGCGGTGATCCCCGCGCCAATTCCGTATAATACCAGCCGTCGTGGCTCGACCCCGTCTGACGGCGAAAACGACAGCAGAAAAATCACCCCCATGACCAACAGGCCGCCGCCCCATGCGCCGGCCATCGCCGCCCCCCCCGCCAGCAGGCTTGCCACCGCGCCAAAAGCGGCGCCCTGGGTGATCCCGATCACGTCCGGCGAGGCCAGCGGGTTGCGCAGCAGCGACTGAAACCCCGCCCCCGAAAGGCCAAGCCCCGCCCCAACCGCGACGCCGCAGACCACCCGTGGCAAGCGCAGCCCCCAGATCAGGAAATCGCCCCCCGGTCCGGCCGCCAGCCCCTGCCACAGGGCGACAGGGGTCAGCCAGCTGCGCCCCGCCGCAACCGACAGCACGGTCAGCAGAACAACCGCGATCAACATCAGCCCGAGCCTCATCGTGCCGGCCCCAGAATACGCGAGAGCAGGACCATGAAGGCCGGCCCCCCAATCAGCGCCAGAACCGCGCCCAGGGCGATCTCGGAAGGGCGGGCGGCGACGCGCCCGATGGTATCGCAGACCAACACCATCGCCGCCCCGAGCGGCAGCGCGGCAAGCAGCGTGACGGCGATCCGGTTGCCACCGATGGTGCGCGCCGCATGGGGCACGATCAGCCCGACAAAGCCGAGCGGGCCCGCCAGCGCCACTGCCGTGCCGGACAGCAGGGTCACCGCGGCCAGCGCCGCCCCAACCGTGACCCCCGGTCGCGCGCCAAGCCCGGCGGCAAGATCGGCCCCCAGAGCAAGCACATCCAGGCCGCGCGCGCAGGCCAGAGCAAGCAGCACGCCCGCCACTGCCACCGGCAGCAACGGAATCAGCTGTGCGGTCCCGGCCTGCGCAAGCGACCCGATCATCCAAAACCGGTAGAGCTCGCGGGTTTCGGTATTGAGCAGCACCGCCGCCGCCACCAGCGACAGGCATAGGCTGCTGATCGCGGTGCCCGCCAGCGGCAGCCGCACCGAAAGCGCGCGGCTCTCCGAGATCACCGCCCCGCCTGCCAGCTTCCACACCAGCGCGGCGGCCAGCCCGGCGCCTGCCATGGCGGCGCATGCCAGCGCCACGACATCCTGCGGGCCAAAAACCCAAAGCAGCGCGACCACGGCCAGCGCCGCGCCTGCGTTCACCCCCATCAGCCCCGGATCCGCGAGCGGGTTCCGGGTCAACGCCTGCATGATCACACCCGCCGTGGCCAAGGCCGCGCCACAGATCACCCCGGCCAGGGCGCGCGGCAGGCGCAGCCCGCGCACGATCGCCTGCGCCGGATCTGCCGCATCATAGTGCACGAGCGCCGCCCAGGCGCTGCCCGCCGGAACAGCCCCCGCCCCGCAGAGCAAGGCGGCCACAAAGGCCAGCATGCAAAGGCCGCATAGGGCGGCAAGAAGCAGGGCAAGTCGCAAAGAGGGAAAGCGCATGGTGGGTGCCGAAAGCTGAAACAGTGACTTCGGCTGGCGCGGCGCTGGCTGTCCCTGACTGGACCAAGCCGCCCAAGGCGTCAAGGGGCCGCGTCTTGACCCGCGTTTCGCGCGGCCTTAGGCTCTTCCGAAATGGCCCCAGCCAGCTGCCAGGTCCCGCCCCCTCTCGAAAGGCACGACCATGCGGCGCATTCTTCTGTTTTTGCTGATTGTCCTGATCCCGGTGGCCCCCGTGGCCGCAGGCCAATCCGTGGACAGTTTCCCGATCCGGGTTGTTCATCAGTATGGTGAAACGACAATCGCCACCCCACCCGAACGCGTTGTCTCGGTCGGGTATCACGAGCAGGATTTTCTCTATGCACTGGGGATTGCGCCGGTGGGGGTGCACGAGTGGTTCGGCAACTATCCCTATGCGACCTGGCCCTGGGCCGAGAGCGCCCGCCAGGCGCTTGGCGCTGCGCCGGGTGTGCAGCGTGGCTTTGAGATCGACATCGAATGGGTGCTCGCCCAGGACCCCGACCTGATCGTGGCCACCTTTGCTCCGCTGGACCAGCGCAGCTACGCCATCCTGTCGCAGATCGCGCCGGTGGTGGGACCGCCTGCGGGCTATCCCGCCTGGGGCGCGCCGTGGCAGGAAGAACTGCGGCTGATCGGCAGGGCCACCGGCACGGCCACACGGGCAGAGACGGTCCTCGCAGAGCTGGACAGCCAGATCAAAGCCACAGCGCGGACCTTTCCGCAGCTTTCCGGCCTGCGCGGCACGGCGGCGCATTTCGCCGGCGGCCAGATCATCGGCTACCGGTCTGCGGATGGGGCCAACCGTCTTCTGGCACGGCTTGGTATCAAAACGCCCCCCGGTTTCGATGACTTGGCCGGCTCCGGCGGCAACTTCGGGATCAGCCTTGAACGGATCGACCTTCTGGATCTGGATGTGGTGCTCTGGCTGGTGGATGCCCCCTCGCGCCAGCGGATCGAAGCGCTGGCACCCTATCAGGCGCTGCGCCTCTCGCGCGAGGCACGCTCGGTCTGGGCGGATCGGGAGTTGATGGGGGCGATGAGCTTTCAGTCTCCGCTGTCGATCACCTGGGCGCTTGAGCGGCTGGCCCCGGCGCTGGCGGCCGCCGCGGATGGCGATCCTGCAACAGACGCGTTGCCTGGGCTCAGGAGGAACGGATCCTGACCCCAGGCAACGACAGCGCCAGACAGGCGATCAGCCGCCCATGGCCGCATCGAGCGCAGCCTTGAAGCGCGCATGAAACAGCTGATCGCCAATGATATGCAGATGATTGGTCCCCGGCACCACCGCAGCCGCGCTGGCGCGTGACGAATACCGCCGCCAATCCACCAGGTTGAGCCCCCGGCTCAGGCTGTCGCCAGCGCTGAAAGAGGCCACCGGCACATCCAGCTGCGCCAATTGGTACTGGCGGAACACCAGCGCATTGTCGATCAACACCCAGAATGTATGCTCCCGGCTGGAGACCTCTGGCCCGTCACAGGGCAAGGGCTCTGCCTCATTGCCGATGAAACGCAGGAACTGATCATAACAGAGCCCGTCCATCGCGGCGATCAACGCCTCCCACTGCGCCCGCATTCTGGTCTTGCGGAGCCAGTCGCGCATCTCCGCCTCCAGCCGCGCGCGTTCGCCCGGGGCAAAGTCCGGCACCGCTCCGGGGGCGAAATCACTGCCAAGGTCACAGACATCAACCATGCCGATCATGCGGATATCGACCTCCCCCCGCAGCTGTCTTGCCGCTTCCCAGGCCAAGAGCCCGCCCCAGCTCCAGCCCAGGAAGGCACAGGGGCGGCCTGCGCTTTCGGCACGAATATGCGCCACATATCCGGCGACCACCTCTGACACCGAAACATTCAGCCGCTTTTCCTCATTCAGGGAATGGCAGAGGAACCCGGTCACCGGCTGGTTGTCGCCCAGATAATCCGTAAGCCGCATGTATTCACGGGTCGAGACCAGAAGCCCCGGAAAACAATAGAGCATCGGCTTGCTGCCGGTGCCCGTGCCGCGCAGGGTGATCGCCTGCCGTCCGGTCGCATCCCCCTGCGCGATGCGCCGGGCCAAGCTGCGCACCGTGGGCGCGTCGAACAGATCCGCAATGGTCAGCGCAACCCCGGGCCAGTGGCGGCGCATCCGGGTCAGCACCTTCAGCGCGGTGAGCGACTTCCCTCCCATGGCGAAGAAATCATCGGTGACGCCCATCTCCGGGTTGCCGATTTCCTGTTGCCAGATCGCCAGAATATCGGCCTCGGTCGCGCCCGTGGCGGCAACCCCCGCCGAGGCCCGGTGCCGGCGGCCCGGCAGCGGCAGTGCGGCGCGGTCCAGTTTGGCGTTCGGATTGACCGGCATCCGCTCCAGCACCACGATGGCCGAGGGCAGCATATGCTTGGGCAAGCCCGATTCCAGCGCGCGCATCAGGTCTTCTTCCTGCACCTCGGGTGGCGCCACCACGTAGCCGACCAGGCGTTTTTCGCCATCGTCCTCGCGCAGCAACACCAGCGCCTCGGAAACGCCGGGCTGCGCCAGCAGCGCCGCCTCGATTTCGCCCGGTTCAATGCGATACCCGTTCAGTTTCACCTGCAAATCGACGCGCCCCAGGAATTCGATGGTGCCATCCTCGCGCCAGCGCCCGAGATCGCCAGAACGATAGAGCCGTGCGCCGTCGCGCCCATCCAGTTGCGGGCCAAAGGGGTCGGGAATGAAGCGATCAGCGGTGGTGCCAGGACGGTTGACATAACCCCGGGCCACGCCTTCACCGCCGAGGTGAATTTCACCCGCGACGCCGATCGGACAGGGCATCATCCGTTCATCCAGAACATAAGCGCGGCGGTTGCCGACCGCGCGGCCCAGCGGGGCATAGGCGCCATCAAAGCGGGTGCCGGCGCGCACCTTCCAGACCATCGGGGTCATGATGGTTTCCGTCGGCCCATAGCCGTTGATCAGCAAAGGCGCGCGCAGTTCGCGCGACAACAAATCAAAGGTGGTCTGCGCCAGACCTTCGCCGCCAAAGGAATACAGTCGCATATCGGGCGCCTCGCCGGTGTCCGCGGCCCATTCCGCCAACTGCTGAAGATAGGTCGTCGGGATCGAGGCATTGTTGCAGCCATAGGTGCGCATCGCGGCAAAGCTTTGCTCCGGTGTCCACAAAGGGCCATCCGGGATCACCGCAGAGCCGCCCATCATCAGCGGGTTCATCCAGCGCTCGTGCCCGCCGTCGGAGGAGAAGGGCAGAAACGGCAGCTCGCGGCTGTCGCGGCTCATCTCGTAGACCCGCGCCGTATCCTGGAGGTGATGGCTGAGCGGCCCATGTTCTACCGCCACGCCCTTGGGTTTGCCGGTGGAGCCGGAGGTATACATGATATAGGCCATCTGGTCCGGGTGGATCGTGGTCTCGGGATCGCTCTCCGGCTGGCCCGCGCCGGGGCTGTCATCGAGACACAGGATATGGGCGCCGGTGCCAGCGGGCAACCGGTCCAGATACCGTCGGCGGGTGATCACCACATGCGCGGCGGCATCGGTCAGGATATGGTGATTGCGGCTTTCGGGGTGGTCCGGCTCTAGCGGAATATAGGCTCCGCCTGCCTTGAGCGCCGCCAGGATCGCCATCACCGCCTCGTTGCCGCGCTCGACCATGATCGCCACCGCCACCTCGGCGCCGACGCCCAGATCCAGCAGCCGATGGGCCAGACGGTTGGCGCGGCGGTTCAGGGCGCCATGGCTCCACTCCACGCCAGCGCTGATCAGTGCGGTCCGCTCCGGGGTCAGCCGGGCGTGATCCGCAATAAGCTCATGTACCGGGCGGGGGTCGTTTTCCGTGTTGTCCTCATATGGGGCCGAGAGCAGGTCCAGCTCCTGGCGCAGCAGCAGCGGGATGCGCCCGACGGGCAGGTCCGACTGCTGGGTTCCGGTCGTCAGAACCCGTGTGACATGCACCAGGAAACGGTCGATCAATGCTGGTTCAAACAGGCCGCGGGCATAGTTTGCGTGTAGCTCAAGCGCCCCGTCCCGCCGCAGATAGGCGAGCAACATGCATTCGCCCAGGGCCGCCGGCTCTGGCCGGGTCAGCAGATCCAGCCCCTCGGGCAACGCGGTTTCCTGCTGCACATGCAGCGCGATCGCGCCCAGCGGATGGCGGTCCGCCTCGTCGCGGCGCAGCAGATCCTGGAGCAAATACTCCGAGGGCAAGCCATGTGCCCGGGCATCGGCCAGCGCGCGCAGGGTTTCGGCCTCTGCCTCGGCAAAGCGCTGCCCGGGGTCCAGGTTCAGACAAAGCGGCAGGATATCCTCGCTGCGTCGGGTGCTGTGGGTGGCCATCTGGCCGACCGCAAACCGCAGCCTGCCGTGGCCACTGTAGCGCATCAATGCAACGCCCACCGCCGCCGCCAGGGAAACCTCCAGCGGGAGACCGCCCCGGCGCAACGCCGCGCGTGTCTGGCCGCAATCGAGCCGATGGCTGACCTCGGCGCGCGCCAGATCCTCGGCCCCGTTGTAGCGTTGAGGCAGGCGCGCATTCAGCCAGGTTGTGCCATCCAGCAAAGGCCGCCAGTGATCAAGCCGGGCGCGCTGCGTGGCGGCATCCGGCAACGCCAGCGGCGCCAGCACCTGCTCGCACGGCCGCTCCCCCAGCAGCGCAGCGGCGAGACTGCTGGCGATATGCTCCAACACCGCGAAATCGCCAAAGGCCGGATGCAGCGCCAGGGCGATCATATGGCCGCCCTGCGTCGGAGCCAAAAGCGCCAGCACACCGGGGCCACCCTCCAGGTCAAACCGCGCGGAGGCAAGGCGGGACTCGATGTCTTGATCCGTCGCCAGCTCGATCAGGGAAACCCGGTCTGCCGCATCCTGGCTGCGCAGCAGCGTGCCGCCAGCGCGGCGGCGTAGCCGGGCGGCAAACACCGGATGCGCCGCGATCACCGCGTCTGCCGCCTGTCGCAGCTGCGCCTTGCTCCAGCGCAGATCCGCCTTTAGCCGCACCCTCTGGATCGCATAGGGCGCGAGCTGCCCCACCCGATCATGGGCACAGATCTGTTTTTCGCCCGGGCTCAGCGCCACAAGGCCGGGTGCAAGGCCGGTTTCGATGCTCATGATGTCGCCTCCTTCAGGCTGTTCGGGCGCGGATCGGTCCAGCGGGTTTCGATCTCGGCAAGGCACGCCTCGCGGCTGGCGGCGGCGCTCATGGCTCGCCAACCGGCAGGAACCGGCAGCTCCGCAGGCCAGACGGACCAGCGCCCCTCGTTGTTCTGCACAGATATCCACTGGCCAGGGTCGGATCGGGTCATCGGGGTCTCCATCAGGATCAGGGTGTTGTCCTCTCCATGACGTGGGCAGGCGCGCGGAATTCACCCCTGGCAAAATAAAGTTGCCCCGCGGGTGAATTTTTGCCGCCGCCGCCCGTCAACTCAGCAACAGCAGCTGAGTAGCAGAGCGCAGACCGACATGACGCCAATCGACCTGGGCAGCCCCGCCCTGATGCAGACCTTGCTCCGCACCGCGCTGCCTGCGGTGGGCGGGCTGTCCATCAATGCCGCACATCAGGGGGTGGATGCCTATTTCGTCGGGCAATTGGGGCCGGAGGCACTGGCGGCGGTCAGCCTTGCACTGCCGCTGACCGGACTGACCGCCGCCGTGGGTGTGGGGCTCGGCGTCGGCACGGCCTCGGCCACGGGGCGTGCCCTGGGGGCCCGGCAGCACGAGGAGGCAGGCCAGTTGGCCTCTGCCGCGATGGCCCTGTGCATGTTGCTGGCGGCCAGCTTGGCGGCGCTGCTCTGGTGCATGCGGTTGCCGCTGCTGGACCTGCTCGGCGCCAGCCCGGAATTGCACGCTCCCGCGCTGGCCTATCTGTCGATCATGGCCGTTTCGGCGGGCTTGGGCATGGTGCAGATCCTCTGCGATTTCACAGCCATCGGCGAAGGGAACGCCCGTTTCAGCCTGCTGAGCCTGGGGCTGTGCTTTGGCCTCAATATGGTGCTGGATCCGGTGTTGATCTTCTGGGTCGGCTTTGGCGTCAAGGGCGCGGCATTGGCCACGGTGGTGGCGCAACTGGTGACGCTTGCACTTTATGCCGGCTATTTTGCCACCGCGCGCGGGGCGATACGGATGCGACCGAGGCTTTCGCTGCCCGCTCTGGCGCGGCTCTGGCCCGTCCTGCGCATCGGCCTGCCCGAGGCGGGGTCGGTTCTGCTGGCGAGCCTCGCCTTCCTTCTGATGTATCGCCTTGCCGGCGAGCTGGAAGGGACCAGCGGCCAGGCCGCGATGGGGATCGCCTTGCGCCTCTGGGTCTTGGCCAGCCTTCCCATCGAGGGCTTCTGCCTGGGCGCGCAGCCGGTTCTGGCCCATGCGGCGGGGGCCGCGAACGGCGCGCGGGTGACCGCTGCCGCATGGGCCATGGCAACCATCGCAACCGGGGCGGCGGCGCTGTTTATGGCCGCAGGGCTGCTGGCAGCCCCGGCGTTCAGCGATCTGTTCACCACCGAGCACAGCGTGCGGATGCTTGCGGCACCCGCTGTGGCCGCGCTCGCCCTATCGCTGCCTGCCACCGCGCTGCGCCATGCGGCCCAGGTCACGCTACAAGCCACCGCCCGCGCGCGCCTTGCGGCGGTGCTGGGGCTGGCGCCGCTGGGCTGGCTGTTCCTGCCCTTGCTTTTGATCTTCACCCGCCACTGGGGATTTGCCGGGCTGGCCGCCAGCCTGCCTGCCGCCGCGCTGCTGAGCGGCATCGGCGCGATGCTGATCCTCTGGCAGCTGCCGCGTTTCACACTGAAAGGACATCCCGCATGAAAGACCATCTCTCACAATCGGCCAAACCGACGCTTGAACAGATGACCGCCGAGCTGGTCGCGCCCCAGCTGCCCCTGCCGCATGATGCAAGCTCGGTGCCGATCTTCCAGACCTCCTCCTTCCTGTTCGACCGCTTTGAAGACATGGCCGCCGTCTTTGCGGGAGAGTCGGACCGCTACATCTACAGCCGTGGCAACAACCCCACGGTGGCCGAGCTGGAGCGCCTGATTGCGCGGCTGGAAGGGGTGGATGCCGCGCGCGGCTTTGCCTCCGGCATGGGGGCGATTGCTGCGGCGGTCCTGCCCTTCGTACAGGCGGGCGACCGGGGGGTGGCGGTCGAAAACCTCTATTCCGACGCGTTTCGGCTGTTTGAATGCGTGTTGAAGAAATTCGGGGTGCAGACCGATTATGTGGATGGCACCGACACCCAGGCCGTTGTGGATGCGCTGCCCGGGGCCAAGCTGATCTACCTGGAGAGCCCCACCTCCTGGAGCTTCACCACCCAGGACCTGCGTGCAATCGGTGCGGCTGCACGGGCGCAGGGGGTGATCTCGGTGATCGACAACAGCTGGGCGACACCGCTCTACCAGCGCCCGGCGGAGTTCGGCATTGATCTGATCGTTCACGCTGCCTCAAAATACCTGGCCGGGCATTCCGACACCATCGCCGGGCTGGTCGCCGGGCCAAAGGCGCTGATCGACAGGATCAATCACGACTCCTATCCCTATCTGGGCGGCAAGATGTCCCCCTTTGATGCGTGGCTGGTGCTGCGGGGGATGCGCACGTTGCATCTGCGCATGGCACGGCATGCGCAGAACGGGCTGGCACTGGGGCGCGCGCTGTCGGCGCATCCGGCGGTGACCCGGGTGCGCCACCCCGCCTTCGAGGCCAATCCCGGCAATGCCTGCCTTTCGGGCTATGGCGGGCTGTTTGCCTTCGACCTGGACGCCAGCGTCGATATCGCGCGCTTTGCCAATGCGCTGAAAGTGGTCAGGATCGGCGTCAGCTGGGGCGGTGCCGAGAGCCTGATCCTGCCGGCGCAGGCGGCGCTGCGGCTGTCGGGCGACGCCAATGTGTTTCGACGCTTTGACACGCCGGCGGGATCGGTGCGGATCTCAGCCGGGCTGGAGCACTCCGACACCCTCGTCGAAGACCTGCGGACCGCAATCGACGAGGCCCGCCAATGACCCCCCCACCCCTTTGCGCAGAGGGCACGGCCTGGACCGGCGCGCGCTGGTATGACCTCAGGGACACTGAAACCGGCGATATCCGACGGGTGTTCATCTGGGTGCCACCGGGAGAGCCGCCGGAGCAAGGCTGGCCGGTGCTCTATATGACCGACGGCAATGCGGTGATCGGCACCGCGATTGATGCGATGCGCGCGCAGGCCTGCTACCCTGCGGGCACCAACACGGGTTGGGGGGTGCTGGTGGCGGTGGGCTATCCAACCGATGACGCCTATGACCCCTTCCGACGCAGTTGGGACCTGGGCCCGCCGCCGGGGCAAAGTTATCCGCCCTTTCAGGACGGTGGCGCAGCGGTGCGCACTGGAGGCGGCGCGGAAATGGCCCGTTTCCTGCTGGACCAGCTGCGCCCGTTTGTGGCGCACCGGGTGCGGCTGAACCCGACGCATCAAGGCTTGTTCGGGCACTCCTTTGGCGGGCTTTTTGCCCTGTGGCTGATGTTCACGCAGCCCCGCGCCTTTAGCCACTGGATCGCAGCCAGCCCGGCGATCACCTGGGAGAACAGCTTTGTGCTGGCGCATCAGGCGCGCTTTGATCCCGGAGAGGGGCCGATTTTTGTGCATCTTTCAGCAGGCGCCTGGGAAGGCGACCAGCTTGCCCCGTTCCAGGAAACCGCTGAGGACGCGACAGAGCGGCGGGCCGAGCGGGCAAAGACCCGCACCATCGCCGCCGCCCGGCAGATGGCCGCAGAGCTGAACAGGGTGCCGGGGGTCACGGTAGACTATGAAACCTATCAAGGCGAAACCCATATGTCGGTCCTGCCGGTGGCTGTGAACCGCGCCATTCAAAAGGTTTTCGCCCTGAGCTGAGGCCGCGTGCGCTCTGCGCGCCGCGTGCGGCGACCACCCCGCGATGCCCCCCGACAACCGCCGGTGCCGGGCCGATTGGCGTGGCGGGCTGGCAGGGCTGACTCGCAGGGCGGGCGGGCGGCAAAAACGCCTGAATTTCTGATCTTTTTTGTAAATTTTCGCGCCGCCGCTTCGTTCCTCTCAACAGAGCCGGCGCGAAATGCTCCGCGCCGCATCAAATGGAGGGACTGCATGTCACTGGATATAACCGCACCCCAAGACCTGCCCCGCCGGGCGCAGCGGCACGACGAAGGGGTGACCGTCTTTGCCGCAGGCGGCCGCCTGGACATGGCGGTCACCGATCACGGCGGCGGCCGCCTGGAGCTGGCGCCGCCGCAGGCACCGGCGGATTTTCTCAGCACCCTGGCCGCCTGCGAAGCGCTGAGCAACTGGGCTGCCGAGGAGGTCTTGATCACCCTGCGCCGGGATCGCTGGCAGGATCTGGAAGCCGAGCTGTTGACGCGCGGCGCGGCGCTGGCTCTGGACCGCGAATGGCTGGGGGTGTTCCCGGAACAGCTGTGGCAGCTTCCCGATCTTTGGCTGGCGCAAGGCCGCGACAGCTATCCCCAGACCATGCTGCCCGGACCGCATGGGGCGCATCCCAAACGACCGCCAAAACCCGCCGGTCTGCTCTATCACCGTCACATTCCCTGGCTCGATCAGGTTTTTTCGTTGCGCGCCCTGGATGCGCAGGCCGATCTGGCGCTGTTTCACCGCTGGATGAATGACACCCGCGTGGCGGCGTTCTTTGCGGAATCCGGCCCGCTCGACTATCACCGGGACTACCTCGCCCGGATCACGGCGGATCCGCATATGATGCCGGTTCTGGGCTGCCTGGATGGCCAGCCGTTCTGCTACTTCGAACTCTACTGGGCACGTGAAAACCGCATTGGCGCGCAGTATGAGGCCGCGGCCTGGGACCGAGGTTGGCATGTGCTGGTGGGCGAGGAAAACGCCCGCGGCGCCGATTACATCACCACCTGGCTGCCCTCGCTGATGCATTACATGTTCCTTGCCGAACCGCGCACGCAGGCCGTGGTCGGCGAACCCGCCGCAAACCACAGCCAACAGCTGCGCAACCTCAGCCGCTCGGGCTTTGCCAGGGTCAAGGAGTTTGACTTTGCCCATAAGCGCGCCGTGCTGGTGCGGCTGGAGCGCGATTATTTCTTCAAGGCGCGCCTGTGGTCCCGCCCGGCCCCGGCTGACCCCGGTGCACCGCTGCGCCTGTCCCTTTGCAACCACCTGATGACCGGAGACCCCCAATGACCAACCCGCAACATATTCACGATGTCACCGGCGTGGGCTTTGGCCCGTCCAACCTGGCGCTGGCCATCGCGCTCCAGGAACGCGCGCAGCGCGGTGCCCGGACCCTGGACGCCATATTCCTGGAAGCCAAACCCGCCTTCGCCTGGCACCCGGACATGCTGCTGGAGAATTCCGACATGCAGGTCTCCTTCATCAAGGATCTGGTGACCCTGCGCAATCCGGCCAGCCGCTTTTCCTTTCTCAGCTACCTGTCCGCAAAGGGCCGGCTGGAGCGCTTCGTCAACCGAAAGAGTTTTTTCCCCAGCCGGCATGAATTCAACGATTACTTCGCCTGGGCGGCAGCGCAAATGGAAGGGATCTGCACCTATGACCAGCGCGTGGTCGGTGCGGAACCGGTGCGCGGGCCGGACGGCAGCGTCGATCTGCTGGCGGTGATTTCACAAGACAGCAGCGGCGCGCAGACCCGCCGCCTGACCCGTGATCTGGTGCTGGCCATCGGCGGCAAACCCTCGGTGCCTGAGGTCTTTGCCGAGGTGCAGCATCTTTTGGAGGTGGTGCATAGTTCGGCCTATCTCAGCACGGTCAAGCCACGGCTCGCGGCAGCAAAGCGGCCATTGAAGGTCGCCGTCATCGGATCCGGTCAGAGCGGCGCCGAGATCTTCTATGATCTGGCCAATGATCCGACCCGGCCCGAGGTCGATTTCATCTTTCGCAGCCATGCGCTGAAACCCTCCGACGACAGCCCTTTCGTGAACGAGATTTTCAACGCCGATTTCACCTCATACGTCTATCGACAGCCCGCGCCACAGCGCCGCGCATTGATGGAGGAATACGCAAACACCAATTATTCAGTGGTGGACGGCGACCTGATCGCGCAGATCTACGGGCTGTTTTACGAACAGGACGTGACCGGAGGCGACGCCTATGGGCTGCTGCGCAGCACCCGGGTGAGCGCCGCAGAGGCCAGTGACGGCAAGATCAGGCTGATGCTTTGCCCTGCCGATGGCGGCGGCCCCGAGAGCCGCGACTACGATCTGGTGGTGCTTGCAACCGGGTATCAGCGTCGGCTTGGCGAAACGCTTCTGGCCGGGCTGCACGATCACATCACCGGCGCCGAGACAGGGCGGACCTATCAGATCGGCACCGCCGAGGGCTTTAGTCCCCGGATTTTCCTGCAAGGCTATTGCGAAGATACCCACGGGCTGAGCGACACATTGCTTTCCGTGCTTGCGGTGCGGGTGGATGAAATCGCGGGCGAGCTGCTCTGCCCACGACCGGATCGCAGCGCCCAGTTGACCGCCGCAGAATGATACCGCGCGGCGCGGACCGGTCCTGCCGGGGCCGCGCCAGCGACATCCGCAGAAAATGCAGCATCCGGGTACATCTTTCCCATCTAGCGTTTGACCCGCCGACAGTTCTGAGAGATAACAACAACGCAACCCAAGGCTGAACACGCCAAAGGCAGTTTCCCCGTCAAAATCTCAACCTGACCGGAGCTGCGCTCCGGCTGTCTGCCCTTGGGAATGCCATGTCCGAACACGCACACCGGCCAGTGCGCGAGATGCTCATCCACGAGCTTGTCACCCGCCGGAGACTCCACCTTTGCACCGCCCTCAAACTTGTGGGGTCGATGGACGCCGCCGAAGACGTGCTTCAGAACACCGCGCTGAAATGTCTCTCCGGCCCACCCCGCACCGCACCGGAAAAGCCGGACCGCTATGTCGCGCGTATGGTGCGCAATGCGGCCGTCGATTATCTGCGCAAGACCCGCAAGGAAATCGCGATGCCCTTTGAGGAGGAGAGCCAGCTGGCCCTTGCAGGCACCACCCCGCTGTGTGGCCAGACCTGTCTGGAGTGGAAACAGCAGCTCTCTGCCGTGACCGGCGCGCTCCGCGCCCTGCCAGCGCGCAAACGCGACGCCTTTTTGCGCCACCGCCTGTCCGAAGTGCCGCAAAAGCAAATCGCACAGGAGTTGCAGGTCTCGCGGACGCTTGTGAACTTTATCATCAAGGACGCCCAGAACAGCTGTGCCCAGGCGCGGGCACGGGCCAGCGCCCAGGACATGGCGTCCCAACTGCCCGCCAACCCGCCCGCAGCTCCCGCCGCACGGGGCAGGAGACCGGGCCGACAAAGCCCAGAACCCTGACCTGAGTCAGGCTCTCGGCGCGCGGTCACATGGCCCGGATCAAGGCAGGACCAAACAGCAGCGCCGCCCCCGCCAGTGCCAGCGCCGCGCGCATCATGCCGGGCAACCGCCCGATCACCGCATAGGAAAGAGCCGCCAGGCTGGCTCCCATCGCGACAAAGGCGACAATCGCCGCAACGGGCGTATCCGGCAGGTGGATCAGCGCCGGCCAAGTCACCATGCCAAGCGGGATCAGATACAAGCCGATGCCAAGCGCCATCGCCGTGCCCGCCACCTTGATCCAGTTTTCCCCTACCATCCCCGACGCGATGAAGACCGCGCCGCACACTGGCGGCGTGATGGTGGACAGCAGTGCGAACCAGAACACGAACAAATGTGCCTGAAGCGGCGCCAGCCCCAGTTTCATCAGGGCCGGCCCCGCCACCGAAACACAAATCACATAGGCCGCCGTGGTCGGCACCTCCATGCCCAGGATCAGACAGGCAAGTGCTGTCAGCAACAACGAGGCCCAGAGCTGACCGCCGGAACCTTCCAGGATGACCGAGGTGATCTTTACCCCGAGGCCGGTTGCGCCCAGAACGCCAATGATGATCGACGCGCAAAAGATGATCGCGGCGATCATTGCCACCTGCCTCGCCGAGGTCAGCAGCGCCTCGGCCAGACGACGCGCGGTCTGGGCCGCGTCAAACCGCAGCCGCCCGTCGATCAGCAACAGCAACGCCCCGGCCAGAATGGCCAGGCAGGCGGCATATTGCGGGGTATAGCCAAAAGCGAACATCGCCAGCATCAACACGGTGAAAGGCACCAGAAAGAACCCGGAGGTGATCAGCACATCCCGCAGCGCCGGCCGATCCGCCGCCGCCAGCCCCCTCAGGTCGAACCGGGTGGCATAGGCGTTGATCCCCACCCAGACCGCCCAGAAATAAAGCAACGCCGGCAAGAGCGCCGCGCCCATGATCTGGGTGTAGGGCGTGCCGGTCAGCTCCACCATCACAAAGGCGCCCGCGCCCATCAAGGGCGGCATGATCTGCCCCCCGGAGCTGGCCACCGCCTCGACCCCGGCCGCCAGGCGTCTTGGGTAGCCAAGCCGGGTCATCGCCGGCAGGGTGATTGCCCCGGTCGAGGCCACATTGGCACTGGCGGAGCCTGAAATAGACCCAAACAAGGCCGATGACAGCACCGAGACCTTTGCCGCGCCGCCTTTCAGGCGACCGGCGGCGGCAGCGGCGACATTCATGAACCCCTGCCCCGCCTCGCCCGCGTTGAGCACCGCGCCAAAGATCACAAAGATCGACACCACCCCCACGGAAACCGCCGCGAGACTGCCCCAGATGCCGCCTTCGGCAATGGTCAATGTGCCCAGAAAAGAGCGCAGGGGCATGCCGGAATGGCCGAACTCACCCGGGATGCGATCCCCGAAAAACCCATAGAGCAACGCCAGAACCGCGACCAAGGGCAAGGGCCAGCCAATGGCACGCCGTGCCGCCTCGATCACCACGGCAAGCAGGACAAATCCGACGCCGATCTGAAACCCGCTCTCCAGGAACCCGTATTGATCGCCCAGACGATCGGCATTCCAGGCCACCCAGCAGGCGGCGGCAACGCCAAGGAGGCTCAGCACCGCGCCCGACAGCAGCCGCCAGCGGCCAGAGACGCCAAACAGGAAAACCCAAGGCAGGATCAGCGCCAGATGCAGCGGGCGAGACACCAGATTGGGCACCAGGCCGGAAAACACCAGCCCGATGTGAAACGCCACCACCACAAAGCCCAATGCGATCCAAATTCCGCGTTGCCACGGGGTGTCCGGCAGCTCGTTCAATCCGCTCATAGTTCCGTACTTTCCAATAAAGAAGGCCGGGCCATGCGGCCCAGCCCCCGGTCGTTTGCAAGGCGTGCTTGCGTTACATCTGTGCGTCGGTCAGCGCAATGCCGGCCTCTTGGTAATAGCGGATCGCACCGGGGTGGATCTTGCCGGTGATGGTGCTCATCAGATCGACATCGACCCCGTTCCACCAAGAGGCACCCTCGGCCATCTCGGCCTTGCTTTCCCAAAAGGTCTTGGTCAGCTGATAGGCGGTTTCGTCATCCAGCTTGGTGGTCGCATAGGCCACCACCGGCAGCGAGGTGGTAACGATATCCTGCTCCTGACCGGCATAGGTGCCCGCCGGGATCACCAGCCGGGTGCGCTTGGTCTCCGCGACCTGATCATCGCTCAGCGACAGAACCGTCACCCCGGTCGAGGCCGCAGCCTCCACCACATTGGGGGCGGGCCAGGATCCGGCGGTCACGAAACCATCAATCTGGCCGTTCTTCAGCGCCGCCACCGCGTTGGACAGTTCCGCATCGGCGATCTTGACCTTGCCTTCCAGGCCAAAGAGCTTGAGGTATTTTTCACCCTCCCGCGCGCCAAAGCTGCCCTTGCCCAACAACAGCGTCTTGCCGTCCAGATCCGCGAAATCCGCGACACCGCTGTCATCGGACATCACGAAATGCATGGTCAGCGACGGAATCGGAAAGAGCGCACGAATATTGTCAAAGGCCGGGTCGGATTTGCCTTCAAACATCGCCTTGCCGTTCTGCGCCAGCCCGACCAGCGCGGGCGGCGTGGTAAAGACGTAATCGCCGCCGCGGGCGCGCACTTCCATCACGTTCTGAACAGAGCCTTGCCCCTCTTCGATGGTAACGATGATATCGCCATCCGATCCGGCCTTCATCGCCTCGGCGATCTGCACGCCCATCTGATAGTAAGAGGTGCCCGCCTTGGCGGATTTATAGGTGACCCGGGTTTCGGCCTGGGCCGGCGCAGCGAGCAGCGCGCCCGCCGCGACAGCCCCGCTAAGCCATTTGATTGCATGAAACATTTGAAACCCTCCGATTGATTTGGCAGGAGAAAGCCCCAGAATCCCAGCGAGGTCAATCAGCCATCTGCGCTGCATTGCAGCGAAATCGACAAAGGGCTGGCGACGTCATTCTCCTTCGGCGGCGAACCATTCGTGATTGGCGGCGCGGATGCGATCCAGCTGTTGCAGGATGCGGCTCAGGTGATTGCGAATAGCCGTGCTGGCGCCCTCGACATCCTGCGCCCGCAGATTACGCATGATCTCCACGTGGTCATTCCAGGCATCGCGCGAGGCAAAGCTCAGCGACAGCATCCGCACCCGGTCCATATGGCCCTTGTTCTCGGCGATGAGCTCCCAGAAGAACCCTACCCCGGCACCGTTGCAGATCTCGTGATGAAAGAGATCGTCCAGCCGGTGAAACTCCGCCTTGTCCTCGGCGCGCACGGCGGCGTCCTGTTGCGCGATCAGATCGTCCAGAACATCCAGCGACTCGGCGCTGAGCGTCAGCGCCGCGGTGCGCACCGTCTCCACCTCCAGCGCGGTGCGGATGGAGCGCGCCCGCAGCACCGCGTTTTCGGAAATCAAGGTCACCGTGGTGGCCCGCTGCGGCCGGATCAGCAGATAGCCAAGTTTCGCAAGCCGGAAGAACGCATCGCGCACCGGCTGCCGGGACACGCCCAGGGCCTTGGCCAGTTCGGCCTCTGACACCTTGCTGCCCGGTTCCAGATCCAGCGAGAGGATCTGACGCTGCAATTGCCCAAAGACCTGCTCAGCCACGGACGGACGACCGGCGGGATCCTGATGCGCGGGGGGCTGAAACTCAATCATGCATTTTCCTTGACCGAAACTGATATACTAGCATATTAGTTCCAATTGCAGGCTGGGTCCAGCGCTGATGTGCTTTAAAAACAAGGGAGAATACGATTTTGTCATTGCTGGATGAGAATCGGCTTCTGCCTGTTGAACCCAAGCTTCGCAGCCTTGCCCGCGCGCTTTATGACAGCATCGCACAGGCGCCGATCATCTCGCCGCACGGGCATACGGACCCGCGCTGGTTTGCCGAAAACGCCGCCTTTCCCGACCCGGCGCAGCTGTTTGTGACACCGGATCACTATGTGTTTCGCATGCTGCACAGCCAGGGCGTCGCGCTGGAGGATCTGGGCGTACCCCGCGTGGATGGCGGCACGACCGAGGTCGATGGCCGTAAGATCTGGCGCCGCTTTGCCGAGCGGTATCACCTGTTTCGTGGCACCCCCTCGCGGATCTGGCTGGACCATGCCTTTCAGGAAGTCTTTGGCCTCGACACACGGCTGAGCGCGGCGACCGCTGACCACTGTTACGATCACATCAGTGATTGCCTCGCCCGGCCGGAATTCCGCCCCCGGGCGCTGTTTGATCGCTTCGGGATCGAGGTCATCGCCACCACCGAAAGCCCGCTGGACGATCTGAAATGGCACAGGATGATCCAGGACAGCGACTGGGGCGGACGGGTGATCACCGCCTATCGCCCCGATGCGGTGGTGGACCCGGATTTCGAGGGATTTGTCGAAAATGTCGAAGCCTTCTGCGCCCTCGCGGGCGAAAGTGCCGCCAGCTTCGCCGGCTATCTGAACGCCCATCGCAACCGCCGCACCTATTTCAAACGCTTTGGCGCCACCTCCAGCGACCACGGCCACCCCACCGCCGCCACCCGCAATTTCACCCGCGCCGAGATTGAGGCGCTGTATGCCAAGGTGATGACCGGCAAGGCCGATGCCGCCGAGCGCGAGGATTTCCGTGGCCAGATGCTGACCGAGATGGCGCGGCTGTCGCTGGAGGATGGCCTGGTAATGCAGATCCACCCGGGCGCCCTGCGCAACCATTCTGCCGGGGTGCTGGCACGCTTTGGCCGCGACAAGGGCTATGACATTCCCACCCGCACCGATTACGTCACCGCGCTGAAGCCGCTTCTGGATGCGGTGGGCATGGAGCGTGACCTGACCATCATCCTGTTTACGCTGGATGAAACCTCCTATGCGCGCGAGCTGGCACCGCTGGCCGGGGTCTATCCCTGCCTGCGGCTTGGCCCCGCCTGGTGGTTCCACGACAGCTATGAAGGCATGATGCGCTTTCGCCAGATGACCACGGAAACCGCCGGGTTCTACAACACCGTCGGCTTCAACGATGACACCCGCGCTTTTTGCTCCATTCCCGCCCGCCATGATGTGGCGCGGAGGGTGGATGCCAGTTACCTCGCCACGCTGATCGCCACAGGGCGGCTCGGCGAGGACGAGGGGTTTGAGGTCGTGGAGGACCTCGCACACCGGCTTGCCCGTCAAGCCTACCGGCTCTGAGGAGAGCCACCCAAGGGAGGAAATAATAATGAACAAACTAACACTTACGGCGGCCCTATTGGCCAGCACCATGATCGCGGGCCTTGCCAGCGCATCAGACTGCGAAACCACGCTGCGCTCGTCCGACACCCACCCCGAAGGCTATCCGACCGTCGTCGCGGTCGAGGCCATGGGCGAGATCCTGAAAGAGAGCACCGATAGCAAGCTCTGCGTCGAGGTCTTTCACTCCGCCCAGCTGGGACAAGAGAAAGACACCATCGAGCAGACCCAATTCGGCGTCATCGACCTGAACCGCGTGTCGCTTGGCCCCTTCAACAATATCATCGAAGAAACCCAGATCCCCTCGCTGCCCTATATCTTCCGCTCGGTGGAGCATATGCACCACGTCATGGACGGCCCCATCGGCGAGGAAATCCTCGCGGCCTTTGCCGAACATGACCTGATCGGTCTGGCCTTCTACGATGGCGGCTCGCGCAGTTTCTACAACCGCGAAAAGCCGATCAACTCGATGGAGGATCTGGCAGGCATGAAGTTCCGCGTCATGCAGTCCGACCTGTTTGTCGATATGGTCGACGCATTGGGCGCCAATGCCACGCCGATGCCCTACGGCGAGGTCTATTCCTCGATCCAGACCGGCGTCATCGACGGGGCCGAGAACAACTGGCCTTCGTTTGAAAGCTCCGGCCATTTTGAGGTCGCAGGCTACTACACCCTCGATCAGCACCTGATCGTGCCAGAGGTTCTGGTGATGTCGAAAAAGACCTGGGATGGCCTTAGCGCCGAGGATCAGGCCGCCGTCAAAGCCGCCGCCAAGGCATCGGTTCCAGTGATGCGCGACCTCTGGGCGGAACGCGAAAAAGCCTCCGAGGCCAAGGTGCGGGCCGCGGGCGTCGAGATCGTCGAGAACATCGACAAGACGCCGTTCATCGAGGCGATGGTGCCGGTCTACGAAAAATACGTCACTTCCGACAAGCTCAAGGATCTGGTGACCCGCATTCAGGCCACCGAGTAATCCGACGCAAGATAGCGATCGGGGCGCGCCAAGCTGCGCCCCGATCCTTCGCAGATGGGAGGGGAAAGCGTGCAGAAATTCATGCTGCGGCTGGCGCAGATAACCGGCATTTTGGCCCAGCTCGGGCTTTGGGTGGCCGGGGCCGGGGTGGTCTTGATGACCATCATCATCGCCGCGCAGGTGTTCTGGCGCTATGTGCTCAATGACTCCCTGCCCTGGAGCGAACCCGCCGCCGTGATGATCATGGGCTGGTTTATTTTCCTCGGCGCCGCTGTCGGCATTCGCGAAGGCTATCACCTGGCCTTTGATGTGATGATCATGGTGCTACCGCGCAGGCTGCGGCTGTGGTGCTTTTCCATATCCGACGTTGTGATCTGCGCCTTTGGCGTCGGCATGGCCAAATACGGCACCGATCTGGCGCTCAAGACAGCGCATAACAAGCTGCCCTCGCTTGGCATTTCCGGCGCCTTTGATTTCCTGCCGCTGACGGTGGGGGGCGTGCTGCTGGTGCTCTTCACGCTGGAACGGCTGGCCCGTCGCGCCGCCGGGCTGCCCACCCGCCGCTTTGGCGATGATCACGACGACGAACATGCCTCGGATGAGGCCACAGTTGCGGCCCATTCCGCCCAAACCGCCGCAGAAAAGGCCTGACGCCCATGGAACTCTGGATCCTCTTTGGCACATTTTCGCTGCTCTTGCTGATCGGCACGCCGGTGGCCTTCTGCCTTGGCGCGGCCTCGCTTGCTACAGTGCTTTATCTCGACCTCCCGCCAGTGGTGGTGTTTCAGCGGCTGAACTCCGGCGTTTCGGTCTATGCGCTGATGGCGATCCCCTTCTTTATCTACGCCGGCGATCTGATGGTGCGCGGCGATATCGCCCGCCGTCTGGTGGCCCTGGCCGCCGCCGCCGTTGGCCACATGCGCGGTGGGCTGGGGCAGGTGAACATCGCGGCATCCGTCATGTTCGGCGGGGTTTCCGGTTCCGCTGCGGCGGATGCCTCGGCTGTGGGCGGCCTGATGGTGCCGCAGATGAAAGAGCGCGGATACGGCGCGGATTATGCGGTGAACATCACCGTGGTCTCGTCCATCATCGCGCTGATGCTGCCGCCCTCACATAACATGATCATCTATTCGATCTCGGCTGGCGGCAAGATCTCGATCGCCGATCTGTTCACCGCCGGAATTATCCCCGGCATGCTGCTGGCGGGGTCGCTGATGGTCGCCGCATGGTTTGTGGCCAAGAAACGCGGCTACCCGACCGAGACATTCCCCGGCTGGGCTGGTCTTGCCCTGCTGTTTGCCAGCGCCGCGCCGGGGCTCATTCTGATCCTGATCATCTTTGGCGGCGTGCGGTCGGGCATCTTCACGGCGTCTGAGAGCTCCAATATCGCGGTGGTTTATGCGCTGTTTGTGACCCTGCTGGTCTATCGCAGCCTGACCTGGAGCGCCTTTATCGCCGCCACAATCGCCGCCGTGCGCACCACCGCAATGGTGCTGATGGTGATCGGCTGCGCCGCCGCCTTTGGCTGGCTTCTGGCGTTTTTGCGCGTGCCGACCATGCTGGTCGCCTCCCTGCAAGGGCTGTCGGACAATCCCATCGTGATCCTGCTGCTGATCAACCTCGTGTTGCTCTTGCTTGGCACCTTCATGGATATGTCGCCGCTCATCGTGATCACCACGCCGATTTTCCTGCCGGTGGCGCAGGCCTTTGGCGTCGATCCGGTGCATTTCGGAGTGATCCTGATCCTGAACCTCGGCATCGGTCTCTGCACCCCGCCGGTGGGCGCAGTCCTGTTTGTCGGCTGCGCCGTCGGACGCGTGTCGATCTGGTACGTGTTGCGCAGCATCTGGCCCTTCTATGGCGCTGCCGTCGCCACCCTGATGGCCGTCACCTATATCCCGGCGCTGTCGCTCTGGCTGCCGTCGCTCTTCCACTAAGGAACATCTCATGCTCTATGTTGAAACCCGCCACGCCATTCATCCCGACCACGCCAAGGGCATGGACACCGCCGCCCTGCGGCAGCATTTCCTGACCGAGGATATGTTTCAGGACGGCCAGATCCGGCTGGTCTACAGCCACTATGACCGCTTCACCATCGGCGGGGCCGTGCCCGCTGGCGGCACGCTCACGCTCGACAAGGTCGAGGAGACCCGCACCGACAGCTTTCTGGAGCGGCGCGAGATGGGCATCGTCAACATCGGCGCGCCCGGCACCGTCACCGCCGCGAGCCAAAGCTGGGAAATGGCGCGCGGCGATGTGCTCTATCTCGGCATGGGCGCCGGGCCGGTGAGCTTTTCGGGGGATGGGCGGTTCTATATCACCTCCGCCCCCGCCCACCGCGCCTGTCCGCACCGCCTGATCACGCTCGCCGAGGCCAAACGGGTGGAGATGGGCGACAGTGCCACCTCGAACAAGCGGGTGATCAACCAGTTCATCCATCCGCTGGTGATGGAGAGCTGCCAATTGGTGCTGGGCTATACCACGCTGCTGGAGGGCTCGGTCTGGAACACCATGCCCGCCCATACCCATGATCGCCGGATGGAGGCCTATCTCTATTGGGATATGGCCCCCGAAGCCCGCGTGCTGCATCTGATGGGCGAGCCTCAGGAAACCCGCCACCTGTTTGTCGCCAATGAACAAGGGGTGCTGTCGCCGCCCTGGTCGATCCACTCCGGCGCGGGTATCGGCAGCTATTCTTTCATCTGGGCGATGGCGGGCGACAATGTCGATTATACCGATATGGACTTTTTCCAGCCGGAGGACTTGCGATGAGCGTGTTTTCCCTCGCCGATCGCCGCGCGCTGGTGACCGGCGCCAATACCGGCATTGGTCAGGCCATCGCCCTGTCCCTGGCCGCACAGGGCGCGCGGGTGACCTGCGCCGGGCGCCGCGCCTGCACGGATACGGTAGAACAGATCACCGCCGCAGGCGGCAGCGCCGAGGAGCTGATCCTGGATCTTGCCGACCCGATGGCGGCGCGTGATCTCTTTGACGGGGAGGAGTATTCCATCCTCATCAACAACGCGGGCATCATCCGCCGCGCCGAAAGCCTCGATTTCACCGAGTCTGACTGGGATGATGTGATGGATGTGAATCTGAAAGCGCTGTTTTTCACGGCGCAGGCTTTTGCGCGCGCCTGTCTCACCCGCCCTGCCCCGGCACCGGGCGAAAGCCGGGGCGCCATCGTCAATATCGCCTCGCTGCTGTCGTTTCAGGGCGGCATAAGGGTGCCATCCTATACCGCCGCCAAACATGGCGTCGCCGGGGTGACCAAGATCCTCGCCAATGAATGGGCCGCGCAGGGATTGAATGTAAACGCCATCGCGCCGGGCTATATCGCGACCAATAATACCGAGGCCCTGCGCAACGACCCCGACCGCAACCGCGCCATTCTGGAGCGCATTCCCGCTGGCCATTGGGGCGCGCCCGAGGATATCGGTGGCACGGCTGCCTTCCTGTGCAGCCCGGCGGCGCGCTACATCCATGGCGCAATCATTAACGTAGATGGAGGCTGGCTTGCCCGATAATCGACTGACCCGCACAGAACCGGCCCCGAAAACCGGCATCGTTCACCTTGGCCTTGGCGCATTCTTTCGCGGCCATGGTGCGATCTACACCGAAGAGGCGATCGCCGCGTCCGGTGGCGACTGGGGCATCATCGGCGTGTCGCTACAAACCCCGCGCATGCGCGACGCGCTGGAACCGCAGGGCGGCACCTATATGGCGGTGGAGCTGGGCCCCAAACCCGTGCCGCCGCGCCATGTCCAGGTGATCGACCGGGTGCTGGTGGCGCCCGAGGACCCGCAGGCGGTGCTCGATGTGATGACAGATCCCGCCATTCGCATCGTCAGCCTCACCGTCACGGAAAAGGGCTATTGTCATGAGCCTGCAAGTGGCGCGCTGAACCTCACCCATCCCGATATCCAGCATGATATCGCCAATCCCCTGCCCCGCAGCGCGCCCGGATTTCTGGTGCGCGCGCTTCAGGCGCGGCGCGCGGCGGGTCATGCGCCCTTTACTGTGCAGAGCTGCGACAACCTGCCGGACAATGGCCGGGTGGCGCGCGGCGTGGTGCTGGCGCTGGCGCGCGAAATCGACCCGGCGCTGGCGGACTGGATCGGCGACGAGGGCCGCTTTCCCGCCGCCATGGTGGATCGCATCGTCCCCGCCACCAAGCCCGAGGACATCACCGCCCTGCGCGAGGCCAGCGGCACATATGACGCCGCGCCGGTGATGCATGAACCCTTCCGCCAATGGGTCATCGAGGATGACTTTGTCGGCGGCGCCCGCCCGGACTGGGCCGCGGTGGGCGCGCAGATGGTCGAGGATATCGCCGCCTATGAGCATATGAAGCTGTGCATGCTCAACGGCACCCATTCCTCGCTGGCCTATCTCGGCTATCTCGCGGGCAAGGACACCATCGCCGACACCATGGCCGATCCCGCCTTCGCCGCATTTGTCGATCACCTCTGGCGCGCCGAAATCGCCCCCGGTCTGACCCCGCCCGAAGGTGTCTCCCTCGCCGACTATGCCGCCGCGCTGGCCGAGCGCTATCGCAACCCCGCCATCCGCCATCTGACCTGGCAAATCGCCATGGATGGCAGCCAGAAACTGCCGCAGCGCATTCTTGGCACGGTGGGCGAGGCCATGGCGGCAGGACGCCCCTGCCCCGGGCTGATCCTGGCGATTGCCGCCTGGATGCGCTACGTCGGCGGCGTCGACGAGGCGGGCAATCCCATTGATGTACGCGATCCTTTTTCGGCAGAGCTCAAGGCCCTGAGCGACAGCGCCGAAGCACCAGACGCCAAGGTCGCGGCCCTGCTGTCGCTGCGCGCGGTGTTTTCCGCCGAACAGGCCGCCGCGCTCCTGGCGCCCGTGAGCAAAGCCTATGCGACGCTTGTGGAAAAAGGCGCCAAACGCGCATTGGCGGAGATCCTGTCATGATCGAGACCTGGCGCTGGTACGGGCAGGATCTGGACAGTATCCCGCTCGACGAGATCGCCCAGGCCGGCCCCAGCGGCATCGTCAACGCACTGCACGAGATCCCCTATGGCGAGGTCTGGCCGCAGGCGGCAATTGCCGCCCGCCGTCGGGTGATCGAGGAGGCCGGTTTCACCTGGGACGTGGTCGAAAGCCTGCCGGTGCATGAACGTATCAAACGCGGCGCGGGCGATCTGACGCCCCTGTTTGCCAACTACCGCCAGTCGATGGCCAATCTGGCCGCCGAGGGCGTCAAGGTGATCTGCTATAACTTCATGCCGGTGCTGGACTGGACCCGCACCGACCTGCACCACCCCCTGCCCCGGGGCGGCACCTGTCTGCGGTTTGAGGCCTACAAGATGGCGGCCTTTGAGTTTCATATGCTGGGCCGCGAGGCCGCCGCCGAAGATTACACCCCCGAGGTTCTGAGCCGCGCCAAAAGCTGGTTTGAACAGAGCAGCGAGGCAGATCAGGCCACGCTGCTGCACGCCATCATGTCCGGCCTGCCCGGCGCGTTCGACCGATACGACGTAGAAGGATTGCGCCAACAGCTCGCGCTCTATGACGGCATTGGTCGCGACGAAATCCGCGCCCATTTCAAACGCTTCCTTACCGAGGTCATCCCAACCGCCGAGGAACTGGGCCTGCGCCTTTGCGTCCATCCAGACGACCCGCCCCGCGATATCCTCGGCCTGCCGCGCGTGGTCTCCGACGCAGATGATATCGCCTGGATCCTGCAAGCGGTGGACAGCCCCGCCAATGGGCTCACGCTCTGTTCCGGCTCGCTCGGGGCCAATCCAGGCAATGACGTGCCCGCGATCGCCCGACGTTTCAGCGACCGCATCCATTTCGCCCATCTGCGCAATGTGCGCAAAGACCCCGATGGCAGCTTTGAAGAAGCCGCGCATCTGGAGGGCGACACCGATATGGTGGCGCTGGTCGCCGCCCTTCTGGACGAGGAGCGCCGCCGCACTGCGACGGGCCGCAGCGATGCCCAGATCCCCTTTCGCCCCGACCACGGCCACGCGCTGGCCAGCGATCTTGGCCGCGACAGCTTTCCCGGCTATCCGCTGGTCGGTCGCCTGCGCGGCCTCGCCGAGCTGCGCGGCGTCATCCATGCGCTGAACTGGCGCGCCTCCTAACACACTGCTGAGGACACCCGACATGACCGCCCCACACCCGTTTATCGCCTGCGTTGGCGAAGCCATGGTTGAGCTGAACATCGCCCACCGCGCCCAGCAAATCGGCTTTGCCGGGGATACGCTCAACACCGCCATCTATCTTGCCCGCAACCTGCGCACCGCCACCCCGGTTGGCTTTGTCTCGGTGGTTGGACAGGATCCGCTGTCGCAGGCGATGCAGGCGTTTATCGCCGCCGAAGGGGTCGGCACCGATGCGCTACGCCAGCACCCAGACCGCCTGCCGGGGATTTATTCCATCGCGACCGACGCCGCGGGCGAGCGGCGGTTTGACTATTGGCGCGACCAATCCGCCGCCCGCTGCCTGTTCGAGGATGGCTTTGACCAGCTCTCCGGCGCCACGATGATCTATCTCAGCGGCATCACCCTGGCGATTCTGCCGCAGGCACGACGGCTGGCGCTGCTCGACCATCTCGCCGCGCATCCTGCGCAGATCGCCTTTGATTCAAACTACCGTCCGCGCCTTTGGGAAGATCGCGCCACCGCGCAAGCGATGATCGAAGCCGCCTGGCGGATCACCGATATCGCGCTGCCCTCTCTGGATGACGAAATGGCGCTGTTTGGCGATCAGGATGAGGCCGCGACCCTGGCGCGGCTGCGCGGCTATGGTCTGCGGCAAGGGGCGCTGAAACGCGGCGCCCTCGGCCCTGCCCCGCTTGATCCCGCGATTGAACCACCCGCCCTGCCCGCCGCCAGCAAGGTGGTCGATACCACTGCCGCCGGGGACAGTTTCAACGGTGCCTATCTCGCTGCGGTCCTGCAAGGCGAGACCGCAACGTCGGCACTGCGCCGGGCACATGACATGGCAATAAAGGTGATCGCCCACCCCGGCGCTATCCTGCCCCGCGCCGAGACAACAGCCTCCTGAACCTTCTCCCGGTTGGATCACTCTGACCGGAATGCAAAAAGCGCGCCGCAGACTTGCGACGCGCCTTAAGGTATTGATGAAGCATATCAAATAGCTTGAAACCGGTTCCCGGTTTCAGGCGACATGCGCCCTAGCCGCCCTTCATCCGCTGCATCAGATAGATCTCATCGCCCTCGGCGATGGCGCGATGACGCGCGCCATTATAGATCTCGCCATTCAGCGCGACAGAGATCCCGGCATCCAGGATCGGCTTTAGTCCTGGATGCGCCTGAACCAGCGCATCCAGCA
The DNA here is from genome assembly GCF_011806385.1 of Phaeobacter sp. HF9A. GTDB lineage: Bacteria > Pseudomonadota > Alphaproteobacteria > Rhodobacterales > Rhodobacteraceae > Epibacterium. The sequence goes on from NZ_JAATOX010000008.1 coordinate 54,398, forward strand.
TTTCTCCGATGGTCGCGGCCTCAACCGTGACCACCTCGGCGCCCTCGGTCAATCGCCTGAGACCGGCCCAGAGATGCACATCGACCTGCGCCATGGCTCAGCTGTCCTGTGCCTTCATCGCGGCGCGCACCTTCTGCGGGGTCATCGGCAGGTGCCGCAACCGCGCGCCGGTGGCCTGATGGATGGCGCTGGCAATCGCAGGCAGCGGCGGGGTGATGCCGGTCTCGCCGACACCGCGCACGCCGTAAGGGTGACCCGGGTTCGGCACTTCAACGATCACCGTGTCGATCATCGGCAGGTCCGAGGCAACAGGAATACGGTAGTCGAGGAAGATCGGGTTTTGCAGCCGCCCATCCTCGCCATAGATATATTCCTCGTTCAGCGCCCAGCCGATGCCCTGCACCGCGCCGCCCTGATATTGCCCTTCGACATAGGAAGGATGGATCGCACGGCCCGCGTCCTGCACCACCAGATAGCGCAGGATCTTGGTCAGACCGGTTTCCGGGTCCACCTCGACATCGACCACATGCGCGCCAAAGCTGGCGCCGACGCCTTCGGGCAGGGATTCATGGTGACCCGAGATCGGCCCGCCGGTTTCCCCCATCTTGCCCGCGATCTCCTTGATCGACATCGGCGGGAATTTCCCGGCGTTGGGACCTGCGGGCTGGGCTGCGCCATCGGCCCATTCCACCGCCTCGGGGTCGATGCCCCATTCATTGGCGGCGCGGCGGCACATTTCCTTGATCGCCTGATCGGTAGACAGGATCGCCGCCTTGCCGCTGGCAAAGGTGGCACGGCTGCCGTGGGTGGGTTCATTTTCACCAAGGGAGCCGGTTTCCACCACGTTCACCCGCACATCCTCGTAGGGGATGCCAAGGTGTTCAGCCACCATCAGCGACAGCGAAGCACGGCTGCCGCCAATATCCGGCGTGCCGACCGAAACCTGCACGGTGCCATCCGCGGCAATCGACATCGACACCGAGGTTTCGCCGTTGTGGTTGAACCAATAGCCCGAGGCCACGCCCCGCCCCTGGTTCGGCCCCAGCGGCTCGGCAAGGTTCGAGTGGCCCTTCACGGCCTCCAGCACCTCGACCAGACCGATCGAGCCGAATTTCGGGCCGTAGCTGGATTGATCGCCCTCGCGGACCGCGTTTTTCATACGCACCTCGACCGGATCCAGACCCAGCTCGCGGCACATCTCGTCAATCAGGCTCTCGACCGCAAAGGCCCCCATGGGCGACCCCGGCGCACGGTAGGCGGCGCATTTGGGGCGGTTGGCCAGCACGTCATAGCCAACATGTTCAACCGCATCGAGCTTGTAGGGGGCAAAGCCGCAATAGAGCGCCATATCCACCGGCGCGCCGGGGAAGGCCCCGCCCTGCATGCGGAATTCGGCGCGGGCGGCGGTCAGCGTGCCGTCCTTTTTCATGCCGATTTTGACATCCATCGAGCCGGAGGCGGTCGGCCCGGTGGCGCGCAGCACCTCGGAGCGGCTCATCACGATCTTGACCGGACGGCCATTGGCCTTGCGCGACAGCGCCAGCGACAGGGGCTCCATGAAAATGGTGGTCTTGCCACCAAAGCCACCGCCGATTTCCGAGGGGGTCACCCGCAGTTGCGAGGCTTCCAGCCCGAGAACAGCGCAGCACATCTTGCGGATGAACCACTGGCCCTGGGTGCAGACCCACATTTCGCCCTTGGCGTCCGATCCCATCTGCCCAACGCAGGCATGCGGTTCGATATACCCCTGGTGGGTCGCCTCGGTCTTGTAGGTGTTTTCGCGCACCAGATCGGCAGCGGCAAAGCCTGCCTCCAGATCGCCGCGCCCGAATTCCATATAGCGCACCACATTGGGCGGCATGCCCTCGGGCACGCTGGCGTCGGACGCACCTTCGCGGATCACCGGCGCGTCGGGTTTGATCGCGTCATCGACGTCGATCACATGCGGCAGAACCTCATATTCGACCTCGATCAGCCGCACCGCCTCTTCGGCGAGCAGTTTCGAGGTTGCCGCAACCGCCGCAACCGCATGGCCATCATAGAGCACCTTGTCCCCGGCCATGGTGTTTTCCTGAAGGTTCCAGTCCTCGCCCTCCAGCCCCTCGGGGAAGTCGGCACGGGTGACCACGGCTTTGACCCCATCCAGCGCCTCGGCCTTGGAGGTGTCGATCTTCAGGATTTTCGCATGCGCATGCGGCGAGCGCAGCACCGCGCCATGCAGCATGCCGGGCAGCGAGAAATCAGCCCCGTAGCGCGCGCGCCCGGTGACCTTGTCGAGCCCATCGGGGCGGTTCGGTCGGGTGCCAACCAGCCGGAATTCGGTGTTCAGTCCATCCTTCGCCATTATGCAGCCTCCCGCAATTCCGCCGCCGCATCCATCACAGCGCGAATGATTTTGTCATAGCCCGTGCAGCGGCACAGGTTTCCGGCCAGCCAATAGCGGACCTCTTCCTCGGTCGGGTCGGGGTTCTTGTCCAGCAACGCCTTGGCCGCCACCAGGATCCCCGGCGTGCAGAAACCACATTGCAGTGCTGCATGTTCGATGAACTTGCGTTGCAAGGGATGCAGCGCATCGCCAGAGGCCATGCCCTCGATGGTGTTGACCGTCTTGCCGTTGGCTTCGACGCCCAGCACCAGGCAGGAACAGACCAGCGTGCCGTCAAGCTCCACCGAGCAGGCACCGCAATCGCCGGTGCCGCAGCCTTCCTTGGTGCCGGTCAGCCCGACATGATCGCGCAGGCAGTCCAGCAGGGTTTCGCGGGGATCGGCGAGAAATTCGACGGCATCTCCGTTGACCGTCGTTGTCACATGATGCTTGCTCATTTGTTGTCTCCTTTCGCGCGACCATAGGCGATCTTGGCCGCACGTTTGGCCAGAACGCCCGCGATCTCGATCCGGTATTCGGCCGAGCCACGTTTGTCGCTGATGGGTTTCGCCGCTTTGCTTGCCGCCGCTGCCAGCGCGTCCAGCGCCGCGTCATCCAATGTGGTGCCGATGATGGCATCCGCCGCCTCGGCCACCAGAAGCACCGTCGGCGCAACCGCGCCAAGCGACACGCGTGCCTCGACGATCTTGTCACCGTCCAGCCGCAGGCTCACGGCACAGCCGACCACGGCGATGTCCATTTCCGTCCGCGGGGTAAAGCGCAGATAGGCATCACCGGCATTGTCGCCACGCGCCGGCAGGCGGATCTCGGAGATCAGCTCGCCCTTGTTCAGCGCGGTCTTGCCGGGGCCTGTCGGCACCTCTTCGACCGGCAGCTCGCGGCTGCCCTCGGGGCCGGTGATCACAACCGTCGCGCCCGCTGCCACCAGGCCCGGCACGCTGTCCGCCGCCGGGGAGCCATTGCACAGGTTGCCGGTCAGCGTCGCCCGTCCCTGCACCTGGGTGGAGCCCACAAGCTCCATGCCCTCAACAACGCCGGGCCAGTCGCGGCACAGATCCGCATTGGCACCAAGCCGCGCGCCGGGAACGGCAACGCCGATCTGCCAACTGCCATCCGCAAGCTGGGTCATCGCATCGGTTCCGGGAATCGCTTTCAGGTCGATCAGATCATCGGGCAGAACCATGCCCGCGCGCATCTGCACCAGCACATCCGTTCCACCTGCGAGGAAACGGGTTGTGCCACCTGCATTGGCTGCGATCCGAGCGGCTTCCTCGAATGACGTAGCTAAATGATAGTTCATGTTCCCTCTCTTTCTAATCTCACGGCCCGTTGTGCGAGCGTCAAACGGACGTCGGCGCATGCTTCACATGCGCCGCGCAGCTTCTTCAAACCCGTTGCGGGTTCGGATGTCACCACCGACTACATTGCCTGAATCTTCTCAGCGCGCAACCCGGTCGCCTGTCTGCGCGCAAGTTCGACCCGATCCCCACCAAAGGTCAAGAGGACAAACGCAAAATCGTAAAACTGATCGCGCGGCGCGCCCAACCGCGAGCCCAGCAGCAAGCACCGTATACGGCTGATCGAACAGAAAGGGGCACAGCGCCGATCTCGCTGTGCCCCCTGATCTGCCACGCAAAGGCAATGATCGCGCCTAGTCTTCCTGTGCCCATTCCGGCAACGCGGGCGCGGGCAAGGTCTTGCCCACACAGGCGCCAAAGCCGATCACATATCCGTTACCAACCGCTTGACCGCGCAGGGTGATGGTGTCGCCATCCTCGATAAAGCTGCGAAGCTCGCCACTGTCCAGCGTCAGCGGCTCCTTGCCGCCCCAGCTCATCTCCAGCATCGAGCCGCGCGCGGATTTCTCCGGCCCAGAGATGGTGCCCGAGCCCAGCATGTCTCCGACGCGCATCGCGCACCCCGATGTGGTGTGATGCGCAAGTTGCTGTGCGGCGGAATAGTACATTTCCTTGTAATTGGTGCGGCTCAGCAGGGTTTCGCCCTTGCCCTCCGGTGCCAATGTCACCTCCAGCTCGATGTCATACAGCATCGGCCCCGGCTCTTTCAGATAGGGCAGCAAGGGGCGTTCGCGCTCCGGGGTGGACACCCGGAACGGCGACAGCGCCGCACGGGTGACAATCCAGGGGCTGATCGTGGTGGCAGTCGCCTTGGACTGGAACGGCCCCAGCGGCTGATATTCCCAGGCCTGGATATCGCGCGCCGACCAGTCGTTCATCAACACATAGCCAAAGATCATCTCGTCGGCCTCGGCGACCGACACCATGCCCTCGGAGGGGGTGCCGACGATGGCGCCCATTTCCAGTTCCAGATCCCAACGCTGGCAGGGGGCAAAGCGCGGCAGCGCCTCATCGGGGCTTTTCAGCTGTCCATAGGGACGGGTCACATCGGTGCCCGACACCACGACCGAAGAGGCCCGCCCGTTATAGCCGATCGGGATCGAGAGCCAGTTCGCTGGCAGCGCATTCTCGGGGCCGCGGAACATGGTGCCCACGTTGAACGCATGGTTCTTGGCCGCGTAGAAATCGGTATATTCCGACACCATAAACGGCATATGCATTTGCGCCTCGGCCTGCGGCACCAGGGCGCGTGCTGTGGCCTCTGTGTTCTGCGCGCTCGCGCCCAGCAGATCCGTCAGATCCCCGCGCAGCCGCGCCCATTCCGACGGCCCAAGCGCCATCACCGCGTTCCAGCTGCCGGTTTGCAAGGCGCCGCCAAAGTCCAGCGTGCCGGCGGCTTCCAGCGCCGCCAGATCGAGGATCTGATCCCCGATCGCCACCCCGCAGCGCCGTTCACCATCGGCGCCGGAAAACACCCCATAGGGCAGGTTGTTCAGCGGAAACGGGCATTTGGCGTCATTGGCGCTCGATACCCAGGCGCGTTGTAGCTCGCTCATGTCATTCTCCTCATGAAATGGGATTGTTCAGGTCGCATCCGGCTGGACCTCTGGTCGCGCATCGGCGAATTCAGGCCGGGCCAGACAGCGGGTCTCGATCTCGGTCAGCCGCGCAAAGGGGGCCAGATCCAGCCCCCAGCGATGCGCGTTATAAAGCTGGGGCACCAGACACAGATCCGCAAGCCCCGGCGCATCGCCAAAGCAATAGGCCGTGTCGGGGCGGATCATAGCGGCAAAGGCGGTAAACCCCTGCCCCATCCAGTCGTTCATCCACCGGGTGGTCTCTTCTCCGCTATGGCCCATGTCCCGCAGCCGGTGCACAACCCGCAGATTGTTGACCGGGTGCACATCGGTCGCGATCACCTGCGCCGCGGCCCGCACCTCGGCCCGCGCGCCAGCGTCCTGCGGCAGCAACGCCGGGGTGGGGTGGCGCTCTTCCAGCCATTCCAGAATGGCCATGGACTGCCGCAGCACCTGCCCCTCCGGCGTGACCAGCGTCGGCACCCCGTGACCCGGGTTCAGCGCCACGTAGTCGGCGTCGTGCTGCGCACCGCTGACCAGATCGACAGGGATCGTTTCATAGGCGACCCCCTTCAGGTTCAGTGCGATCCGCACCCGATAGGAGGTGGTCGAGCGCCAGTAGGAATAGAGCTTCATTTCATGCCCGGCGTGCCGTCGAATTTCTTCTCAAGGTCACTCCAGCAGTCGATGTAATCTTCCTGCAACGGAGCTTCCTTGCCGGCAAATTCCGTCAGATGCTGCGGGAACCGGGTCTCGAACATGAAGGACATGGTGTGCTCCAGCTTCTCCGGCCCGAGGTTGGAATTTGACGCGCCTTCAAAGGCTTGCTTGTCCGGCCCATGCGGCAGCATCATGTTGTGAAGACTGATGCCCCCGGGCACGAAGCCCTCCGGCTTGGCGTCATATTGGCCAAAGATATTGCCCATCAGCTCCGACATGATGTTCTTGTGATACCAGGGCGGACGGAAGGTATTTTCGGCCACCATCCAGCGATCACGGAACAGCACAAAGTCGATATTGGCCGTGCCCGGCTGCCCCGACGGCGCCGTCAGCACGGTAAAGATCGACGGGTCCGGGTGGTCAAACAGGATCGCGCCGACCGGGCAATAGGTGCGCAGGTCGTATTTGTAAGGCGCGTAATTGCCGTGCCAGGCCACCACGTCCAGCGGGCTCTGGCCGATCTTGGTTTCATGGAACTGGCCACACCATTTCACCGTGAGGGTTGAGGCGATCTCGCGGTCCTCATAGGCCGCCACCGGCGCCTTGAAGTCGCGCGGGTTCGCCATGCAGTTCGCGCCGATGGGTCCCCGCCCCGGCAGATCGAATTTCTGACCGTAGTTCTCGCAGACAAAGCCGCGACAGGGGCCTTCGAGAACCTCCACCCGGTAGACCAGCCCGCGCGGGATGATGGCGATTTCCTGCGGCTCCACGTCGATGATGCCCAATTCGGTGGCAAAACGCAGCCGCCCCTGTTGCGGCACCACCAGCAGTTCCGAATCCGCCGAGAAGAAATAGGCATCCTGCATCGAGCGGGTCACCAGATAGACATGGCTCGCCATGCCGACCTGGGTATTCACATCGCCCGCCGTGGTCATCGTGCGCATGCCCGTAAGCCAGGTCAGATCCTCGCCGCTCTGTTCGACCGGGTTCCAGCGATACTGCCCGAGCGAGGTCACATCCTGCGGAATATGCGGCGCGCTTTTCCAGTATGGCAGGTCGATTTTTTCATAGCGATGCGAATGTTTGACGCTGGGCCGGATGCGATAGCACCAGGTCCGTTCGGGCCGTTCCGCCGTAAAGGCGGTGCCAGAGAGCTGCTCGCCATAAAGCCCGTAATTGCATTTCTGCGGGCTGTTCATCCCCTGCGGCAAGGCGCCGGGCAATGCTTCGGTTTCAAAATCATTGCCCCAGCCTGGCATATAGCCCTCATGCGGCCCGGCGATCGACGCTGCGCGGATCATGCCGTTGGGAAGGTCATGAGCTGTCATGGTAGGACTCCCTGTTCTCCATCGTCTGCGACAGAGTAACGACAAAACGGTTGCAAATGCAACTTGTTGTGTGAAAAAAAAGCTCACACGATGTGACGCACGCCCAAGACAGACAAACCAATGGAAAATTTTCTTGCTGTTGCGCGTAAGATCTCCAAGACTCGCCCTACCCTCGCCGCCCGCGGTTTTCCGCCGCCAACACAAAGTCCAGGCCCTTGACGAACAAAGATATCTTCGACCTTGAGGGGTTCTTGCCCTTTTTGATCAACCAGGCCGCCGAAGCCACCAGCAAGGCGTTTCAACCCGTCTATCGTGATGGCTACGGGCTGAGCCGCACCCAATGGCGGGTTCTGGCCATTACCGGGCGATATCAGGCGATCTCCTCTCGTGATATCTGTCTGATCGCCCATGAGGAAAAAAGCCGGGTCAGCCGCGCGGTCAGCGCTTTGGTGGCAGAGGGGTTGATCGAAAAATCAGGCGGCGAGGTGGACAAGCGAATCGAGCTGCTCACGCTCTCGGCCAAGGGCAGGGATCTTTACCAGGAGATCGGCCAGTCGGCGCAGGCCTTTGACGCCAAGCTTCAATCCTTGCTTGGCCCGGACCGGGACGCCCAGCTGCGCGACCTGCTCACCGATTTGCATGTCGCCCTGGATCAACTGACCCCAAAATAGCCGCGCCGCCCGGGCCGTGGCCGCCGGAGACCGGCGGCCCGTTGTGTCACTTGAGTTGTGTCATTTGAAATGCGCCGCGATCAACGCCAGGAGCGCCTCGGCCTCGGCGGCATCAATGCTGCGCCCCTTGAGGTCAATCCGCAAGCTGGATGGCCCGACCTCTGCCGTCAGATCGCCACCCCCAGCCAGCCCCCGCGCGGGCAGCCGGGTCACCTGTCGCGGACGGCCGCCCCGGGATTTTTCTTGCGGCGCAGGGGCCAGATCGGCCAGCGCCGCTTCAAGCAATCTTGCCTCGGCGCGGTCATCCTCTGGCGCGCTTCCGGCGATGGCCTTGCGCAGGGCGCCCTGCCCGCCTGCCCTGAGCGCCGTGGCCAGTTTCAGCCCCAGCTTCTCCGCCATGCCGTTGGGAAAGCGCAGCAGATCGCCCAGCCCCTCATGCACCACAGCAAAGCTGCGCACCTTGGAGCGTTTCGCCTTGGAGGCCGCAGCGAACAGGCCATCGACGGCCTCCTCGACGGAGCCAAAGACCCCCTGCCCCGCCACCAGAACCGCAATACGCCCGCGCTCATAAGGCGACAGATTGGCGCGCAGCTCGTTTTCTTCGACCATCGCCACATAGGCATCGGCGCTCTCGGCCCCTTTGCGCAGGAACGCCGGGATCTGCTCAAACCCCTCCTGGCTGCGATTGAGCCGTGCATAAGCCTCCAGCCGTCGAAAGCCGGACACCAGGCCAAAGCCGCCCTCTGCCAGCGCCACCACTTCGACCGGGCTTCGCAGCCCGTTGGCGCGGATGGAGGCGATCAGCTCTTGCAGCTCCTCCTCGTCGATCTGCATGCGGTCGCGGCGCAGGTATTCCCGGTCGATCTCTTCCAGCGGGATCATCTGCACGATCTGCCCGGCGGCCTCCGCCTCGCGCCATTTTCCGGCGTCGGCGCGATCCCGGGCCAGCTCCACCCGATCCGTGACCGCGGCCATCCCATGCGCCTGCGCCGCCTCGGCGGACACTTTGGCGATGGGCGGTGCGCTTGTGCTACCGCCCTCAAAGGGGTTCAGCTTGGGTTTCGCCGCGAAACCTTCTTCCAGCGCTTCGATTTCTGCCGTGTCAGGGGCAATGAGCCGTCTGCGTTTGGCCATCTTATTCTGCTCCTTCCATCTGGACGTCGCGCCACCAGCTGCCGATAAGAAGCTCCTTGAACTCGGCATAGGTGCGATCAAAGGTTTCCCGACCACGTACATAGGTATCGCGGTTGAAGTCGCGATAGTCCGCTTCATAAATCCCATTCACCTGCTCTCCCGCCTGGCCCACAAGGGCCGTGACATCCTGACGGTAGGCATTCATGAAATCACCGAAGTAAGCCTGGATCACATTCGCCATATCCGTCTGCTGACTGGCGTCAAAGCGCGTGATCAGCGCCCTTACTACATCCCATTCGAACTTAATTTCAGGCAAACCCGCCGCACGCTGCGCAACGTTCTCGCCCTCTTCGATCGAGGCGAAGGTGGAATAGAGCATGTCAAAAAACCGCCCCGTGCTGTCAAACTCCAGAAAGGAGGCCCCAAGCGGCACCAGCAGGATATCGGCGGCGGCAAGCGCATTGATGGTCAGGTAGCCAAGCGCCGGGGGCGTGTCGAGAAACACGATGTCATAGTCATCGAGGATCCCTTCGTCCTGAAGGAAATTGTTGAGCGCATCCCACAAGGGCCAGGACCGCAGCCCCATCCGCCAGACCGGGATCTGGAATTCCGCCCAATAGAGGTTCAGTTGCGCGCCGATCAGATCAATGTTGGGCCAATGGGTTTTCTGAATGACGTTTCGCGGCGAAACCCTCAGGGCTTCGGTCAGGGTTTCATCGAGCGGCAATTCCGGCTGCCCGGATGCGGCGCGGACTGCGTTTTCCTCGACCACGGATTTGGCGTAGTCCTTGGCGATGAGCGGAAAGACCGTGCTCCATTCATCCTCGATAGTGCCACCAAGGATCGAGGTCATCGAGCCCTGGCTGTCCAGATCAATCACCAGAACCTTGTAGCCATCCAGCGCGGCGGACATCGCCAGATGCGCCGCGGTCGAAGTCTTGCCAACGCCACCCTTGAAGTTCGCAACGGCGGTTACCTTGGCCGGAACCCCCTTTGGGCGATAGGGAAGATACTCCTTGGTCGAAATGCCCTCACTTGCGAAATGCTGTCGCAGGATCAGCACCTCTTCCAGGGTGAACCATTTGGAACCACCTTCGCCCTCGCCCTGGGGCAGATCGGGATGGGACTTCAACACCCGGCGCAGATGCTGCGGTGCCACCGGGATCAGATAGCGCGTGATCTCCCAGGTGGAAAACTTGCGCAGGCGTTTCTCGCCATCCGGCGCATAGCCGCGCCGCGCCAGATCCTCGCGTCCCTTGGTGCAAAGCGCCGCGGCTTTTGCAAAACGTGGGGTCTGTATCGGATCGGGTAGCTTTGCGGCGGCCTTTGCAGGATCCAGATTGAAATAGGGGGGCAATGCGGGAGAGGTCATAACGGTGCTCGATCTCTGTGCGTGTGTGCTATTTTTGATTATATGATGCAGAATAGGAAACATCTTTCCCAATGCATAGTCCATACGGACCCAGACCGACAATTTTTCGGGTGCCTGAGCTCGGTTTCGCCGCGAAACATGTCATGCTGTTTCATAAATCAACGAATAGAGAGCAACAAAACTTTTTGGTATTTTAGGATCTTTAAAATATTTGGTTCTCCAATATCTATATATTTCAATTCTTTAGATGTGTTTGGGGACCCCGATACAGGATGAAGGGCACCTCTTTCCGGGATAAGAGGCACCCGTTTACAGGATAAAAGGCGCCGATGTGCGGGATCAAAGGATCCGATTCTCGGGATGGTGTCCGGTTTACACACTGTACCCATTGCGCGGAGCAGGGGCCTCACATGGCTGTAACTGTGATGATTTAGACTCTGAGCGCCCTGAATAGAGCCTAGCGCCTGCGGCGCGCTGTGGCGCTCTGGTGTGCGCTTGCGTGATGGGCCGATTCGCGTCGGGCTGCGGTGGAACGCCGGGCTGAGGCAATTGATCCCGTAGATGGGTTCCTTTCGCGTCGGGCAGGTCGGGGGCACAAAGGAACCCATCAATGATTGTCTCATGGGTTCCTTTTATGGCATTCTTACAAAAAATAAAGAGCAGATGATTCCATGACAGATCGGGTACTCAACGAGGAGCGCCTGACCGGCGCGCTTAGTCGCGAAACGGTCAAAAAGAATGTCGCCGCGATCCACATCAGTGGCAAGCTGACCTTGTTACAACGCAAGCTGTCGAATGTGCTGTTGCTCAACGCCTATGACACGCTGACCTCGGCACGCAGTCATACCATTGATGCGCGCACGTTGGCGATGATGGTGGGCTACAATTCCAACGATATCGACAGCCTGCGCGCAAGCCTGCGGGCCCTGGCCGAGACCGTCGCCGAATGGGATATGCTGGATGAGCAAGGGCATCAGGAATGGGGGGTTTCCGCGCTTCTCAGTTTTGCCAAGCTTAAGAACGGCGTCTGTGAATATGCCTATTCCCCGGCGCTGGCGCAGAAGCTGCATGACCCCAAGATCTATGCGCTGATCAACGTGAACATCCAGCGCAACTTCACCTCCGGCCACGGGTTGGCGCTCTATGAGAATTGCTATCGTTTTGTGCGCACCGGCTCCACGGGCTGGTGGAGCCTGGAGATTTTCCGCAAGCTGATGGGGGTCGATGGTTCCGCCTATTACGAGAGCTTCAAACATCTCAACGCCAAGATCATCAAACCCGCCGTGGCGGAGGTGAACAAGAGCTCCGACATTATTATCGAGCCGCAAACCCGCAAGAAGGGCAGGGCGGTAAGCGACATCCGCTTCCTGATCAAAGAGAACCCGCAGATGGCGATGTTCCAGATCGACGACGGCGAGGGGCTGCGCAATCTCGCGGTCTACCGGGCGCTGCGCGGGCAGGGGATCTCTGACCGGCTGGCGCGGCAATGGATCACCGAGCATGGCGAGGACTACGTGCAGGAAAAGCTCGACTATGTGGCGGGGCAGGGGGCGGTGAAATCCCGCAGCGGATATCTGCGCGCCGCGATCAAGGGCGATTATGTGGCGGCGGGTGAAGCTTCCCCCAAGCTGACCGCAGAAGAAGAGGCACGCCGCGAGGCGGCCCGGCTGGCGCGAGAGGCGGAACAAGCCGCCGAGGCCGCGGCCTTTGAGGCCCGCGCGGCGGAGCGACGGGATCGGGCGCGGCATCTCGATATCGTTGACGGGCTGGTTTCGCGGCGAAACCCCACCCAGCGCGACGCAGACAAACGCTTGTTCCTGTCGCAGTTGGAAAGCGATCTGGACCGGGAGCATTTCCGTCAGCACGGCTGGCGCTCTGCGCTGAATGCCAGTGCCATCATCGCGTTCTGGCAGGACCTGGAGCCCGAAGCCTTTGACCCTGGTGCGGATTGACGCGGGATGGATGGCGCCACTGTGGCGGAAGGCATACAATCTGCATACATTAAACCCGCCAGAAAACACCCGTGAGGATACCGTGACGGAGCTAAACTGGGCCTGACGCGTATCAGGCCCGACGGAGGCAGAATGCCACAGTGTAAATACAATATTGGTAATGTATGTTAGATTGATCTAGTCAATGGTACGGATTCGGGGCCTGTTACGTCCCGATCCGAGAGAAGGAGTGTCCGTGATGTCGAACGCGGAAACCAAGGAAGACGCCCCGCGCGATATGCGCAGATCACTGAAGCGGGGCCTGCGCTGCAAATGTCCGAACTGCGGGATTGGCAGCGTGTTCAAAGGCTATCTGAAGGTGCGCACGGAATGCGAAGCCTGCGGTCTGGATCTGACGCCGCAGCGCGCGGATGACGGGCCGGCCTATGTTGTTATCCTGCTGGTCGGCCACTTCGTCGGATTTGCGCTGCCGGTGTTCTTTGAGAGCTTTCGCGACAACCCGCTGCTGGTCGCCTGTCTGTTGTCGGTGGTGTCCATAGTGATGGCGCTGGCGCTCTTGCCTCCGGTCAAGGGGATGTTCGTTGCCTTTCAATGGGCCAAGCGGATGCATGGCTTTGGCGCCCCGCGCACACCGGCTGACGTCAGCCCATAAAGGCGTTGTGCTGGATGCTGTTGGCGAGGAAGTAAAGATTGGCGCGCAGGGCGTCTCGCGTCAATGACCCGCCCAGACACAGGCGCAGCTGTTCGCCCGGTGTGATCCCGACGCTGAAGGCATCCGAGGGCATGATCCCGACCGGACGACCGGCCATCCGCGCCACGATATCGGCGCGGCCGATGCCCTTGGGCAGCGTCAGCCAGATGTTAAAGGCATTCTCGGCGCCGATGAAGGTGCAGCCGTCCAGCGCCTCGCGGGCAATCGCCTGGCGGGCCGAGGTTTCCGACCTGATAAAGCGGCGGATCTGGTCGGCGGTGCCGTCCTCGATCCAGCGCGTCGCCAGGGCGGTGGTGATTGGCGAGGCCATAACCGCCTGCACCTTGAGCGCCTGACCCAGCGAATAGGCCTGTTTGCCATTTGGGGCGACCGTATAGGCCAGCCGCAGCCCCGCGCCGATGCATTTGGCGAGGCCGCCGATATGCCAGGTCAAATCCGGCGCGGAGACGGCAATCGGTGCGGGGGGGCGGGCCGGAATGAACCCATAGGCGTCATCTTCGATCAGATGCAGCCCATGTCTATTCAGCACCTCGGATATCGCTAGGCGTCGATCCGTGGGGATTGTCAGCGTGGTCGGGTTTTGCAGGGTCGGGTTGAGATAAAGCGCCTTGGGTCCATGGCGCTGAATCGCAGCTTCGAGCGCGTCGGGCAGGATGCCGTCGTCGTCCATCTCGATGCCAATGAGGTTCAGCCCACGCCGTGAGGCGATATTGCGAAAGCCGGGATAGGTGATCTGTTCGCAGAGCACGGTATCGCCGGGCTGCGTCAGGATCGTCAGAATGGCGCAGATGGTGCTATGGGCGCCGGGCGAAATCACCAGCCGCGCGCTGGTGGGGATCATGCCGCGCAGGCTCAGCCAGGTCGAGGCGGCGTCCTTGTCCTTGTCCGATCCGGTCGAGGATTGATAGCGCAGCAGTTGCATCAGATTGGCGGAAACATAGTCCAGCCCGCCGCGCATATTGGCGATCAGGGCCGGGTCCGTCGGCTCTGGCGGCAGGTTCATCGACAGGTCTTCATCGGCCAGACGCAGCGGGTCCGGGCCGGCGCTCGCCTCGACTGGCTCGGCAATAAAGGTGCCGCGGCCCACGTGGCTTTTGACAAGCCCGCGCGACTGGGCCTCGCTATAGCCGCGTGAAACCGTGGTAAAGTCGATGCCCATATGCTCGGCCAGTCGCCGCTGCGGCGGCAGGCGGGTGCCGGGCGTCAGGACGCCATCCTTGATGTCTTGCTCAATGGCATCCGCAATGGCGATATATCGCGGCTTGCCGTTGGCTTTGGTCTGGGGCGTCCAGTCGGTCATGTCGGTCTCCATTGTCATCCGTTGATAGCGAATGATTCGCGGGAATTGAAGCCGATTGTATGGATGCGCCTGTGCGTTGCCGCAGCCTGTTCCCGCCGTCTGGTCACACTGGGCCAAGCGCGGCCCAGTTGTATGGGGGCGGGGAAACGGCGTGCGCCACCAGCCTTTTGGACTGATGGCGCACATCGGGGACGTTGCTTGTGTGACTGAGCGTCAGAGCGCTTCTGCTTTGACCAGGGAATGCACGTCATCGACGCGGGCTGCGTCGAGGTCGTCTTCGGTGATGTCGAATGTCTGACCCATCAGATCTTCGACACCGCGCACCAGGGCCAGGGCGTCCAGACCGTAGTAGCGCATCAGGTAGGGGCGCGATCCACCGTGGGCATAGGTGTCTTTCAGGCCCAGCCGGATCAGGCGTTTCCCCACGCCCGCATCTGCCATGGTTTCGGCGACAAGGCTGCCGACGCCACCTTCGGTCACGTGGTTTTCCAGGGTGATCACGCCGTGTTTCACGCTGCCGATCTGATCCAGAAGTGCCTTGGAATCAAAGGGTTTGATCGTGTGCAGGTGAAGGTGGCGAATGGACAGCCCAGCCTTTTTGAGCGCCGCGCGGGCGCGCATGGCTTCTTCGGTGCAGATGCCCGAGGTCACCACGAGGATATCGTCACCGGTGCTCAACTCGCGCATTTCGCCGACCTTGATGGGCGTGTCGAACAGCCGCGGCACGGAGCCGCGCAGAACCCGGCACCAGACCGGGCCGTCGATGCTGTCGGCGGCTTCGCAGATTGATTCCACCTCCGTCGCGTCGCCGGTTTCCAGGATCGTCATGTTCGGGATCGACCGCATGACCGAGATATCCTCGATCGACTGGTGGGTCATGCCGCCGGGCGTGGTCACCCCGGGCAGGAAGCCCATCAGCCGGACCTTGCGGCGCGGATAGGCGATCGAGGCCATCAGCTGATCGTAGGGGCGGCGATACATGAAGACGCCAAAGGTGTGGATGAAGGGACGATACCCCGCAAGGCCAAGCCCGCCGGCAAAGCTCATCATGTTTTGTTCGGCCATGCCCATCGACAGGAACTGATCGGGGTGGCGATCCCGGAACCCGTCGATTTCGCAGGACGACGTGAGGTCAGCGGAAAGGCACAGGATATCGGGATTGCCCGCCGCGAATTTTTCGAAGGCCGACGCATAGGGGCGTGAAACCATTTCTACCATCTGTCCGGTCTCCTTAATGGCTGTAATCGACCGGGTCGACGCCCAGATCTTTTGCGATGGATACGTTCATACGTGCGCGTTCGTCCTCGGATTTGAACCGCACGTAGTGCAGACGCGGGAAGCGCTCTTCGAGGATCGACATCGCGTGGAACGGATTGGTGCGCGCGAGGATGATCAGGGGCTTGCCCTCGTGGTTTTCCTCGGAGGCCTGACGGATCGCGGTCAGGTCGTGACCGTCCACCTCGACGCAATGGGCGCCGAAGTTGATGAACTTGGTGCGGATGTCGCCGACCTCCATCACGCTGTCCATGGCGCCGTCGCATTGCTGGTCGTTGACGTCCATGATCGCCTTGACCTCGATGTTGTGAAACGCGCAGGCCTGCACAGCTTCCCAGGTCTGACCCTCCTGCACTTCGCCGTCGGACATGAACACCCAGGTCTTGCCGGTGTCGCCGCGCAGCTTGCGCCCATAGGCCAGGCCCGCCGCGGTCGAGAGGCCGATGCCCAGGGTGCCGTTGTGCACCTCCATGCCGGGGCTGTGTTCGGCGCCGATCATCTCGACCGAGGAGCCGTCCTTGTTGAACATATCAAGCCCCTCCGGCGCCATGCGTCCGACCTCGATCAGCGTGGCGTAGGCAACCAGCGCGTAATGCGCGGGGGCGATAAAGAGGCGGTCATAATCCGGCGTTGCCGGTCCGTTATAGCCAGCGCCGGTGTGATACTCCGGGTTGTTCGGCGACGGCACGCCTTCGAAGGGTTTGGGAACCATCGGCAAGGTCGGCTCACCGAGGTTCAGCGCCTCGTTGTAGAGCCATGCGAGCTGCTCGCCCGCCGAACAGGCCTGGCTGAGATAGCCGCCGTTGTTGCGCATGGAATGCTCGTACACCCGCCGGCGGATGCCAAGCGCAATCTCTTCTGTCGTCTTTTCGTTTCTCACTGGGAGCCTCCTCCGACCAACTTTACAAATGTCATTAATCCATGCAAATGTAAAAAACAATAGCCAGCTGTCTGGCAGCGCCATTCGGGAGGAAAACCATGAAACGCATGAAGGCCATTCGGTGCCACGGCTTTGGCGGCCAGCATCAGTTCGAAAGCGCGGTGGAGGTGCCAAGCCCCGGCGCCGGAGAAGTACTGGTGCGGGTTGACGCCAGCGGGATCTGCGCTGCCGACCGCGCGATGTGGGATGCCAGCGGCCCCTGGCAGCTGTCCTTCCCCTTTACGCCGGGGCATGAGTTCACCGGCACCGTCGTGGCGCTGGGTGAGGGCGCGGCCGCGCGGCATGGGCTGGCGGTTGGGGACCGCGCCATTGCGGAGCTGAACATCACCTATGGCAACGATTTCTTTCGCCAGCGGGGGCTCTATCACCTCTCTGACAGTATGGATGTGTTGGGGGCCACTTTGGACGGGGGCTGGGCGGAGTATATGATCTACCCGGCGGATGCGGTGATCCATAAAGTGCCCGACAGCGTCTCAAACCGCGCCGCCTGCTATACCGAGCCTTTGGCGAATGCCATCCACGGGGTGCAACGCGCCGACATCGGTTTTGAAGACGTGGTGGTGGTGGCCGGGGCAGGGCCCATCGGCATGGGCATGATACAGGCCGCCCGGTTGAAGACACCGCGCAAGCTCATCCTGATCAACCCTGGCAAGGCCAAGCGCGACCTGGCGCTGACGCTCGGCGCGGATCTGGCGTTTCACCCCGATGATCCCGAGCTGCGCAGCACGCTGGACCGTCTGACGGGAGGGCGCGGCGCCGATGTGTTCCTTGAGGCCTCCGGGCGGGGATCGGCCTTCCTGCAAGGGCTGGATCTGATCCGCAAGGCCGGGCGCATGGTGGTCTTTGGCGTCTACAAGGAGGCGGTGCCGTTTGATCTGAATATCCTTGGCGAATTCAAGGAGCTGGACCTGCGCGGCGGCCACCTTGCGCCCTTTACCTATGCCACGGCGCTCGATCTGATGGCGCGGGGGTTGATTGATGGCGAGGCTTGCGTCACCCATGCCTATCCCCTCGAAGAATTCGAGGCTGCCATCACCCGGACACCGGCGCCGGACGAGGTGCAGATCAAGGTCATTTTTGAGCCACATGGCAAGGAGTCCTCGTGAAATATACGTCATCCCACTGGGGCAGCTACCAGTTTGAACCCGGCGGTCCGCTGACGCCGCTGGCCAGTGATCCCGATCCCTCGCGCATTGGGCGCGGTTGGGCCAGCGCGTCGCAGGACCGCCAAAGTCGCATCCTGCGCCCCGCCGTCCGGCGCGGCTGGCTGGAGGGGGACGGCGGGCGCAACCGCTGTGGCGATAGCTATATCGAGGTCTCCTGGGAACGGGCGATCGAGCTGGCGGCGGGCGCCTTGGGCAAGGTCATCGAGACCCATGGCAATGAGGCGGTCTTTGGCGGCTCTTACGGCTGGTCCAGCGCCGGGCGGTTTCATCACGCACAAAGCCAGATGCGGCGGGTTCCGAAACCCCCGGGGGGCGGCGGGTCGGCGCGCCACACCTTTTTCCCCTCTGCCGCCCCGGGGGTCCTTCCCCCCCTTCTTGGGGTC
>NZ_JAATOX010000082.1 GCF_011806385.1 Phaeobacter sp. HF9A
AGGCCTCAATGAGCGGCATTAGATGTGTGTCCGCCAGCGGCGACAGCCCGGCACCGCCAAGGCAGAGCGGGTGGTCTTCGGGCAGGATGCCCTTGGCCTTGTAAGTGGTGACAAAGGGGATCTGGCGGGCCTCCAGAAAGGCGCGGGTCGCTTCGGGGCCGCCCGGCAACAGGGCATCAAGGCCGATAATCGCCAGCGGGCGGGTGGCCTCGGCCAGCCAGCGATGCGCCTGCGCCAGTGTCGCGCCTGCGGGGGCGCGTTCTCCGGCAGGCGCGCTGCGGATGTCGGACTGCGTGGCGGCGGTGTCGGCGACGGTGATTGGCACGTCGATATGCACGGGGCCCTGGCGGGCCTCGGTGGCGATGGTGACGGCCTTGTCGGCGATCACCCCGGCGGCCTTGGCATCCAGGCGAAAGCTCGCCTTGGTGATGGGGGCAAAGACCGCCTGCTGGTCGAGCACCTGATGGGTGTAGCTTTGCGCCTCATCCGCATCGACGCAGCCGGTCAGCACCAGCATTGGCACCCGGTCCTGATGGGCGTTGGCCACCACATTGACGCCGTTGAGCGCGCCAGGGCCGAGCGTGGCCACCAGGATCGCGGGCGCGCCGTCGGCGTGATGCACCCCTTCGCCCATGAAGCCGGCGCAGTTTTCATGTTTGGCCAGATGGAAGGCGATGCCGGCCTTGGTGAGCGCATCAATCAGGGTCAGCACCTCGCCACCGGGCATGCCAAAGGCGTGGCGGCAGCCCGCGTCATAAAGACGACGGGCAAGAACATCGGCGGCGCGGAGGGGCTCGGTCATATTGGGGCTCACGTATTTTGTGGTCAGAATCGACGGTGCTCAGCGCAGCGCGTCTTTGGCGATCTCGGCGAATATGGCGTCCAGCTCGGCGGCGAGGCCTGCCAGCTTCGGCCCGGCCTCTGGCGTGTAGGGGGCAAAGACCTCGCTCGGGATTTTATAGGCGAGGGTGGCGCTGTGGTCCGCATCTTCGGTCACGTAAAAGCGCAGCGGTGCCTCGATCATCGCAGCGGTCGAGAGGCCGAGGATCGCGACCGCGTAATCATTGCGAAAGACCCCCACCACCCGATTGCCGGGAATGGTGATGCCACGCGCCTTGGCGGCTCCGGTGGGGCCTGCTTCGGTCACCAGGCCCATCTTGTGGGCCCTCACGGCGGCCTTGAGATCTTCCAGCAGGGTCGGGAAATCCTTACCGCTGTCATGAACGGCCCAGCCCGCGCGCGGTGTCAGCTCCGCAGCGGAAAGGGGCAGGACGGCGAGGGGCAGGCAAAGGAGCGCCGCACAAAACGCCGCAGCTCCGCGGCGGATGCGCCCTGTCGTGATCCTTGTCATAATGCGCCCTCCGCTGCGTGAATGCCGACTGTATGCTGTCTTGGGTCTACGCGGAAGGGGGCTGAAATACTCGTCACATTTCAGTGCGTTTGACGTTACGTTGGCGCCTCTCGAACCGCCTTTCGAGTCGCGCGAAAGGCCTCTGGTTCAGGTCCAGCCCTTGCGGAAGAAATGCGGGCTTGCGCCGAATTTGCGTTTGAACTGACGCGAAAAATGGGTGGCGGAGTTGAACCCGGAGGCCAGTGCGATTTCGGTCACCGACATCGAGGTCTCATTCATCAGCGCAAAGGCATGGCTGAGGCGCATGTCGGAATAGACATGCATCGGGCTCTGGTCGAGATAGCGCGAGAACAACCGCTCCAGCTGTCGCCTTGAGATATCAAGCCGGCGGCAGAGCTCGCCGATCGATAGCGGATCCTCGATCGATTCCTGCATCAGTTGCAGCGCCGAGAGCAGGCGCTGGTTGCGGCTGCCGATGGCTACGGCGTAGTTCGATTTCTGCGGCGCCGCCCCGGAGGTGGAGCGCACATGCAGGCACATATCGGCGACAATAATCGCAAGCTGCTTGCCATGGCGCTGCTCGATCAGCGTCAGCATCATATCGGTGGCGGCGCTGCCACCGCCGCAGGTCATCAGGTTGCCGGAGACCTCGTAGATATTGGGCGAGGGTTTGAGATGCTCGAAGCGCTCGACGAATCCGGGCTGGTTTTCCCAATGAAGCGTAAAGGGTTGGTCCTTGATCAGCCCGGCCTGGGCGAGCCGCCGATCTTGCGGCCAAAGCGATGTTCGCGGCGCAGCCAGTTCAGTGCGGTTTCGCTGGCGGTGTCCTGGGGTTCGACCCCGGCGCAGACGAATCCCACCGCTTCCGAGGTGAGCGCGCGCAGCGGGATATCCGGCGTGATCACCATCCCGTTGGAACAGCGGACCGGCGCGCCGTCCTCTGTCATGATGTACCAGCGATACAGTTTTGTGTTGGTGACCTGATTGGCAATCCGCAAGGGTTCGATCGCCGCGGCCACCGGCAGCATCGTCGCCTTGGGCAAGAGCAGGAAATAGAAATCCTGTGGCTCTCCGGCATGCGGCACGGAGAGCGTGGCGGCGGCGCCTTTTTGCACAAAACTGTCGTCGGACATCGGCGGTTCCGTTCCGGTGTACTCTGGAGCATGAACCTGGCGGTTCAGCGGCTGAGATACCAGCTACCGCTCTGCGTGACGGACGTGCCGGGATATTGCGACCTCGGTGTGATGAATTACGACACTTGCGATTTTCGCCTGGCCGTCGGCGGCATTTGGGCCATGGCGCATATGAGCCGCAGGCGCGCAAAACCCGCCACGCCGCTTGCGCTAAAATCGGCGCGACCTCTTGCAGGTCATTTTTCCCAGCACTAAGACTCGGGTAATCTTCTGTCGGGTATGGTGCCCGTCAAGATCCCAAGACAGGCAGGTCCAATGATTGATCCAACAGAAACCTACATGAACACTCTTGTGCCGATGGTCGTTGAGCAGACCAGCCGGGGCGAGCGCGCATATGACATTTTCTCGCGCCTGTTGAAGGAGCGGATCATTTTCCTCAACGGCCCGGTGCATGATGGCATGTCCTCGCTGATCGTGGCGCAGCTTTTGCACCTGGAGGCGGAGAATCCCTCCAAAGAGATCTCCATGTATATCAACAGCCCCGGTGGCGTCGTGACCTCCGGTCTGTCGATCTATGACACCATGCAGTACATCAAGCCCAAGGTCTCCACGCTGGTGATCGGTCAGGCGGCCTCCATGGGCTCCCTGCTGCTGACCGCAGGCGCGCCGGGCATGCGATTCAGCCTGCCGAATTCGCGCGTAATGGTGCACCAGCCCTCCGGTGGGTATCAGGGTCAGGCGACCGATATCATGATTCACGCCGAGGAAACCCAGAAGCTGAAACGGCGCCTCAATGAAATCTACGTGAAGCACACCGGTCAGGAATACGACAAGGTCGAAGCGGCGCTGGAGCGCGACAATTTCATGTCGCCCGAGCAGGCAAAGGACTTCGGTTTGATCGACGAGATCGTAGAAAACCGCGCCAAAGGCGACGAAGAAGAGAGCTAAGCCCGTATTTTATACAGGCTTTGTGCTCCCTTCACTGTCGCGTAGGCAAGGGAGCACAATTTGACATTGTGGCCGCTTTGGACCTGTCCTAAGCTGGTCGGAAATCGGGGCGACCTGTTACGCGCTGGCCCCGAGGCGGATGGAAAGGTAGACCATGGCGACGAATTCGAGCGGCGACAGCAAGAATACGCTTTACTGTAGCTTCTGTGGCAAGAGCCAACATGAGGTGCGCAAGCTGATCGCGGGCCCGACCGTGTTCATCTGTGATGAATGTGTGGAACTCTGCATGGACATCATCCGCGAGGAGAGCAAAGCCTCGGGGTTGAAGGCCACCGATGGGGTGCCCACGCCCAAGGATATCTGCGACGTGCTGGACGATTACGTGATCGGCCAGGCCACGGCCAAGCGGGTGCTGTCGGTCGCGGTGCACAACCACTATAAACGTCTGAACCACGCCCAGAAAGCGGGCAGTGACATCGAGTTGGCGAAATCCAACATCCTGCTGATCGGCCCCACCGGCTGCGGCAAGACGCTGCTCGCGCAAACACTGGCGCGGATTCTGGATGTGCCCTTTACCATGGCCGATGCCACCACGCTGACCGAGGCCGGTTACGTGGGCGAGGATGTGGAAAACATCATCCTGAAGCTGCTGCAATCCTCTGAGTACAACGTCGAGCGCGCGCAGCGCGGCATCGTCTATATCGACGAGGTCGACAAGATCACCCGCAAGTCGGAAAACCCCTCGATCACCCGCGATGTCTCGGGCGAGGGCGTGCAGCAGGCGCTTCTGAAGCTGATGGAAGGCACCGTTGCCTCTGTTCCGCCGCAGGGTGGGCGCAAGCATCCGCAGCAGGAATTCCTGCAAGTGGACACGACCAACATCCTGTTCATCTGCGGTGGCGCCTTTGCGGGTCTTGACCGGATCATCAAACAGCGCGGCAAGGGCTCTGCCATGGGCTTTGGTGCCGATGTGCGCGATGACAGCGATGCCGGCGTTGGCGAGACCTTCAAGAATCTGGAACCCGAAGATCTGCTGAAATTCGGTCTGATCCCGGAATTTGTCGGCCGTCTGCCGGTTCTGGCAACGCTGGAAGATCTTGATGAGGATGCGCTGATCACCATCCTCACCAAGCCGAAGAACGCGCTGGTCAAACAGTATCAGCGCCTGTTCGAGCTGGAAGAGACCGAGCTGGACTTCACCGAAGAGGCGCTCTCGGCGATTGCCAAGAAAGCTATCGAACGCAAGACCGGCGCGCGGGGCCTGCGCTCCATTCTGGAAGACATCCTGCTGGATACGATGTTCGATCTGCCCGGCATGGACAGCGTCACCAAGGTTGTCGTCAACGAGGAGGCAGTCAATACCAACGCCCAGCCGTTGATGATCCACGCAGACGAGAAAGAATCGGCATCTGCAGGCTGATCCGAAAATGACCGCCACATGCGGTTCGGGGCTGGTGTCGAAGAGACGCCAGCCCTTTTTTATTGCTTGAAGTTAGTGCTGCACAGCATTGAGATCGCGAGGAAAACATGCGCAGTGAGAGCTTTTCTTACAGGGATGGAGATGACGAATGTATCGGCCATCTCGTTTGGGACGAAAGCCGCAAAACCCCGGCGCCTGGGGTCCTGATCGCCCCGGCCTTTGGCGGGCTTGGCGTGTTTGAACGTGATCGGGCGGCGGAGCTCGCAGAGCTCGGCTATGTGGCGCTAGCGGTGGATTACTACGGCAATGGCACGCGCGCGGAAACACCGGAGGAGGCACAGGCCCTGATGGCCGAGATCACCGCCGACCGGCGGGTCCTGGCGCGGCGCATGGTGGCCGCCTATGAGGCGCTGGCCGATTTGCCGGAGGTGGACGAGAACCGCATCGCTGCGACGGGCTATTGTCTTGGTGGCAAGGCGGTTATGGATCTGGCGCGCACGGGCGCCGGGATTCGCGCCTGCATACCGCAGCACGGTGTCTATGATGCGCCGAATTTCCCCACTGAACAGATGCAGGCCGCCGTTCTGGTGTTGCATGGCTGGGATGACCCGCTGTCACCGCCAGACGCGCTGAGCGCCTTGGCGCAGGAGCTGACGCAGCATTGCACGGATTGGCAGGTTCTGGGCTTTGGCCACACCGGCCATGCCTTCACCAACCCAAAGGCGCAAAACCCGGAGGGCGGCATGATGTACAGCGCCCGTGCCAGCACGCGCGCCTGGGCGGCCCTGACCGGATTCCTGGCTGAAAAACTGACAGAGACTGTCGAATAACCTGCTGCCCTGCGAGGCTGTGAATTTGTCTTTTCCCAGCTCGTCAAAGCGCTTAGTGACTCAATTCGTCAAACTTGGAGACAGAGACCATGAGTATCACACGTATTTCCTCGGGCGGTGAGTTCGAGGCAAAAATCGGCTATTGCCGTGCCGTTGTTGCGGGCGGGTTCGTGCATGTTGCGGGCACCGTAGGGCAGGGCGATGATGTGGTCGCGCAGTGCAAATCCGCGCTCGACACCATTGGGGCGGCGCTGGAAAAGGCCGGGGCCAGCTTTGCGGATGTGGTGCGGGTGAACTACTACCTGCCCGACGCGGCGGAGTTTGAACCCTGCTGGCCGGTTCTGGCGGACAGATTTGGCGCCAACCCGCCGGCCGCGACGATGATCGAATGCAATCTGATCTCGCCGCAGTTCCGCATCGAGATCGAAGTCACCGCATTGGCGCCGTCAAACTGAGCCACGCTGCTGCCGCGCGGCCTGTAGCTCCGCTGTGGTCGGGATGGCGCGTTCGGAGAGGAGACCGACATAGTTCTCCTTTTCGACGCGCCATCTGTCGTAGAGCGTGACAAGATTTTTGAGGATATTGACATCCTTCTCGCGCATCTCGGCGATCATATAGCGCGCATCATCCACCAGATTGCACATCATGCCGCGAATGGTTTGATGCAGCAGCTCCTCGTCCAGGTCTTCCTTGAGGATACCCACGGCAAGGAATTCATAGTAATTCAGCAGCTCCTGAAGCGCGGCGGCGGCGTCTTTTTCATCAAGATCGTTGGAGTTGCGCGCATGCAGCCAATCCGAGAGGAAGATATCCGTATCGGCGGGGAAATAGGCCAGCCGTTTGCGATTGGTGGTCTGGAAGTATTCCGACAGGCGGGTCTCGAACAATATGTTGATCGTATGTTGTTTTTGCCGTGCTTGACGGGCGCTGCGCGAGGATTGACGATATTGTGACGCGCCGATCATGATCCCGGTCATGGCAATCCCGCCCGCAAAAATAGACCCCGCCAGCGGCAGGAAGGGGCGCACCGTGTCAGAGGCAAGCTGCTGCGGCAGGATCGCGCAGAGGATGAGGAAAACCACCGCCGCCGCGAGCGCAAAGATCGCGAAACCACCGAGAAAAAGGAGCGTTATGGCGAGAGTATCGAGCGTTTTTCTCAAGAAAACACGGCAATGTTGATAAAATAATAGCTACTTTCGCTCAAGGACCACATGATACCGCGTGATGCGGTCTATTGGGTCCTTGATACGATCAAGGGCGGGCGATTAGCCGTTGCCAAAACCTTCGAGGTACATAGTCGATCTCCCATATAAGAGGACGCAGCCAGAAGACCACATTTGCGGCCAGGATGCAAGTTGTGCCGACGCTCGGCCCGTCAGCCTGTCGTGCGAGATAAACAGACTATCTCACACCAAAATTAAGTGGGAATGAACGGGCTGTGCGTCAAGATGCTCAGGGACAGGGATTTGGGAAGAATTGCTGGACCTTAGCTGTCAATTGCGCCATATCAGGGGCGATACTTTCGGAGGAACCCATGGGAATCCTGACTTCGCTCTTGCAAGCCGTCACCTGGTGGAACGGTGCTACCCTGAACACGCTGCTTTATACCCGTCGCAAGGGGATAAAGGTTGGCGAGGATGATCAGGGCAATGTCTTTTATCGCAATGCGGATGACAGCCGTCGTTGGGTGATCTTTAACGGCGAGGCCGAGGCCTCGCGCGTCAATGCCGACTGGCACGGCTGGCTGCACCGGACCTTTAAAGACGTCCCGAGTGACAAGCCGCTTGCCCATAAGGTCTGGGAAAAGCCGCATCAGGAAAACCTGACCGGCACCGTCATGGCCTATGCGCCGGCTGGCTCCATCCGCGCGGGCGGGGAGCCGAAGCCGCGTCAGGACTATGAGGCCTGGAGCCCGGAATAAGGGCACGCAATTCACCGATGTGAAACCCCCTGCAGAGGGGCGTTTCCAGATCTGGCCAAGAGGCAGGTTGAGATGAGTCATTCTACCACCGAAGTGCTGACTGGCGGGCTTGTGCTTGTTGTGGCGGCAGGATTTGCCTTTTACGCGGCGCAGGCGGCGGGGCTGTCCGGCGCGGGCGATAACTACCCGCTGAGCGCCTCCTTTCGCTCGTCCGAAGGGGTGAGCGTCGGCACCGATGTGCGGCTGGCAGGGGTGAAAATCGGCACTGTGACCGATGTGTCGCTCAATGCGCAGACCTTTCGTGCCGACACCACGTTTTCGGTCAAGGACGGGATCATGATCCCCGATGACAGCTCCATTGTGATTGCCTCCGAGGGGCTTCTGGGCGGCAACTTCGTCGAGGTGATGCCCGGTGGTTCGCTGACGAATTTCGAACCCGGGGATGAGATCACAGATACCCAGGGCGCGGTCAGCCTGATTTCGCTTCTGGTGAAATTCGTCGCGGGCAGTGGCGGCAACAGCGACGGTGGATCATGATCCTGCGACGTCTGGGGAGCGCCCTCTGTCTGGCGCTTGCGACCTCTGCGGCCAGCGCGCAGTCGATTTCGGTTGAGGAACTGGCGCCCGCGCCGGTACAGCCCCTTGTGCCTGAAGTTCGCGAACATGTGGAGCGGGTCGAGGCGGAGAGCGGCAACCTGGTCAGCCTGCGTGGGCTCGACAAGGTCAATGGCAAGAGCATCGACGTGGACTTGCAAACTGGCGCCTCGGCCGAGGTCTTTGGCCTTTTGGTGACGCTTCGCGAATGCCGCTATCCGGCGGAAAACCCCACTGGCGACGCCTTTGCCTATCTGACCATCCGCGATCCTGACGGCGGGCAGGTCTTCTTTGATGGTTGGATGATTGCCTCCAGCCCGGCGCTGAACGCGCTGGATCACCGCCGTTACGACGTCTGGGTGCTGCGCTGCAAAAGCACCTGAGGATCCGGGATCACCGGCGTCAGGAAATCGCCTGAGGACTGGAGCGCCTCGGCCAGCTTCTGACGATAGCGCCCGCGCGGGATCTCCTGCCCGCCCAGCGACGCCAGATGTGGCGTGATAAACTGCGTATCACAGAGCAAGAACCCACCGTCATTGAGCCGATCCACCAGATAGGCCAGGGCGATTTTAGAGGCGTCGCGGCGGCGCGAGAACATGCTCTCGCCAAAAAACGCGGCCCCCAGCGACACGCCATAAACACCGCCAATCAGCGCTGCGCCCTCCCAGACCTCCAGCGAATGGGCATAGCCCATGCTGTGCAGCTCCAGATAGCGGTCAAAGATTTCCTCATTGATCCAGGTTTCCTCCCGCGCTGCGCATCCCTGCACCACGCCGGAAAAATCCGTATTGATTGCGATGGAATAGCCACCGCGACGGATCGTTTTCGCCAGCGAGCGGGAGATATGAAACCCATCCAGCGGAAGAATTCCCCGCCGCTTGGGATCGACCCAGAAAATCTCCGGGTCGTCGCGGCTTTCTGCCATGGGGAAGACACCGCTGGCATAGGCGTGAAGAAGCAGCTCTACGCTCAGCGTCATGGGATGAGCCTCGCATCTAGGTCGGCGGGCGGCAGCCATGGCCGCCGCCCCCAGCGATGATCAGCCGTTGAGATTGGCCTCAAGCCATTTTTCCAGCCAGTGGATGTTATAGTCACCGGTCTGGATATCCTTTTCCTGCAACAGGGCGGCAAACAGCGGCACGGTGGTGTCGATCCCGTCCACGATCAGCTCGCCCAGCGAACGGCTGAGACGCGCCAGCGCCTCGTCCCGGTCGCGGCCATGCACGATCAGCTTGCCGATCAGGCTGTCGTAATAAGGCGGGATCGAATAGCCGTCATAAAGCGCCGAATCCATCCGCACGCCCAGACCGCCGGGGGCGTGGAAGGCGGTGATCTTACCCGGGCAGGGGGCAAAATTCGGCAGTTTCTCGGCGTTGATGCGCACCTCGATGGCGTGGCCGTTGATTTGCAGCTCGTCCTGGGTGAAGGAGAGCGGCAGCCCTTCGGCAACGCGGATCTGCTCGCGCACCAGATCGACGCCGAAAATGGCTTCGGTCACCGGGTGTTCCACTTGCAGGCGGGTGTTCATCTCGATGAAATAGAACTCGCCATCCTCATAGAGGAATTCAACGGTGCCAGCGCCGCGATAGCCCATCTTGCCGATCGCGTCGGCGCAGATGCCGCCGATGCGGGCGCGCTCTTCGGGGCTGATGCAGGGGCCGGGGGCCTCCTCGAATACCTTCTGGTGACGGCGTTGCAGCGAACAATCCCGCTCGCCCAGATGCACGCCACCGCCCTGGCCATCGCCAAAGACTTGAACCTCGATGTGACGCGGCCGCTGGAGGTATTTCTCCATATAGACTTCGTCATTGCCGAAGGCGGCCTTGGCCTCGGAGCGCGCGGTCTGGAACGCCTGCACCAGATCATCGGCGGTTTCGGCAACCTTCATGCCGCGGCCGCCACCACCGGCGGTGGCCTTGATGATCACCGGATAGCCCATGTCGGCGGCCACTTTCTTGGCGGTCTCCACATCGGGCACGCCGCCGTCGGAACCGGGCACGCAGGGGATGCCGAGCGCCTTGGCGGTGTCCTTGGCGGTGATCTTGTCGCCCATCTGGCGGATATGTTCCGCCGAGGGGCCGATAAAGGTGATGCCGTGGTCTTCGACGATCTGCACGAAATTGGCGTTTTCCGACAGGAAGCCATAGCCCGGGTGAATCGCCTGCGCGCCGGTGATCTCGCAGGCCGAGATAATGGCCGGGATCGACAGGTAGCTCTGCGCGCCGGAGGGCGGGCCAATGCAGACCGATTCATCGGCCATGCGCACATGCATGGCGTCGGCGTCAGCGGTGGAATGCACCGCCACCGAGCGGATGCCCATCTCGCGGCAGGCCCGGATCACACGCAGCGCGATCTCACCTCGGTTGGCAATCAGGATTTTGTCAAACATGCGCTGGCCTTACTCGACGATGACGAGAGGGGTGCCGAATTCGACTGCGGCGCCGTCCTCGACCAGGATCCGTTTGACGGTTCCGGCCTTGGGCGCGGGAATGTGGTTCATGGTTTTCATCGCCTCGACGATCAGCAGCGTGTCGCCTTCGCTGACCTGCGCACCAACCGACACAAAGGCGGGCGAGCCGGGCTCCGGTTGCAGATAGGCGGTGCCAACCATCGGCGAGGTCACGGCGCCGGGATGGGCGGCAGGGTCTTCGGCGGGCGCGGCGGCAGCTGCGGGGGCGGCAGCCGCCACAGGCGCCGCCGGAGCTGCCGCATATTGAACCGGTGCAGCGGGGGCGGCAGGGAATTGACGGGACACACGGACGTTCAGGCTGTCGTCCTCGGCGTAATCGCGTTTGACCTGAAGCTCAGTCAGGTCATTTTCGCGCAACAACTCGGCCAGCGCCTTGATGAATGCTACATCTGCTTCATGAGATTTATTTGTCATTGGGTTCCTCGGCAGGGTCCTGTCTGGCCCCGGTTTGTGCGGGGCGGGAATTTTGTGCCTTATATGTCATGGCTGACCATAAGGAAAGCGCACTTGAGCTGGCCCCAAGATGAGGGCGAAGCCCCGGTTTTTCAATCGCTATTCCGGGGGCTTGTTTTGATTTTTCACAGGTTACAGTGGCATGCCGGAGAGTTTTGCGACCAATTCCGGCAGTTTGCGGGCCTGGAATTTATCCAGCAGCCGGGCACGGTGAGTCTCTACCGTGCGATAGGAGAGATCCAGCTCCAGCCCGATCTCCTTTGCGGACAGCCCCCGACAGGTCAGGATCGCCACCTCGCGTTCGCGGGGGCTGAGGCTGACCACGGGGCGTTCATCCGACAGATCGGCAAAGGACCAGATGCCGGTGCGAAACGGATCCTCCGCACAGGTGGAGCGCCCCCGCACCCGACACCAGAACAGCGCCCCATCGGTGCGCCGCATGATGCGCTCATCATGATAAAGACCGCTTTGCGCCTCAGGCATCCGTAACCGCTCGCCAATGCGCTGGTAATCCTCGACACTGGGATAAAGCGCGGCGATGGGCAGCTCGCATAGCTCCTGAGGCTCGCCGCCAAAGATCTCGGCGAACAGCAGGTTGCAGCGCTTGATAATACGATGGTCCAGAAGGGCCAGCCCAACAGGGGCGAGGTCAAATGCGGGATCGGACATGGACAGGTGATAAGATGGAACAGCCGGGAAAACCAAGCCCTGGTTTCATCTTTTCATAAATATCCCGGGGAGCGCGAGGGGCGGCGCCCCTCGCAACAGAAAAGAGGCGCGGAGTTCCCCCCGCGCGTCCCGACCGTAAATCATGGCGCCCGCCGAAGGTCAGATCGCCAGGTATTCGGCGCGCAGCTCTTCGTTCTCCAGAACCTCGGCGGCACTGCCGTCAAAGACGATGCCGCCGGTGTCAAGGATCACCGCCCGATCCGCCAGTTGCAGCGCGCGCACGGCGTTTTGCTCAACGATGATGGTGGTCATGCCCTGTTCCTTGATGTGAATGAGGGTTTTCTCAATCTCATCCACGATCACCGGCGCAAGCCCCTCATAGGGTTCATCCAGCAGCAGAACCTTGATGTCGCGCGCCAGCGCCCTTGCGATCGCCAGCATCTGCTGCTCGCCGCCCGAAAGGGTCACACCCTCCTGCTTGCGGCGCTCGCCCAGGCGCGGGAACAGCTCGTACAGCCGCTCAATGGACCAGCCGATCGGCGGGGCGATCTGTGCCAGTTGCAGGTTTTCCTCCACCGTGAGGCCGGGGATGATGCGCCGATCCTCGGGCACCAGACCCAGGCCAGCCGCAGCCGCCTCATGCGAGGCCATATTGTGCAGCGGCTGGTGATCGAGCCAGATCTCGCCCTTGGTCACCAAAGGGCTGCCTGTGCGCGCGATCGAGCGCAGGGTCGAGGTCTTGCCAGCGCCGTTACGGCCCAGGAGCGCCAGAATCTCGCCCTCGTGGACATTGAAGGAAATGCCCTGAACGATGTAGCTCTCGCCGTAATAGGCATGCACATCCCAGACCGACAGGAAGGCCGGGGCGGTGGTGGCCTGATTGGCGTTTTTGGAGAAATCGGGTTTGACGTTCATCAGTTTGCTCCTTTACGCCGACTCGCCCAGATAGGCTTCGCGGACCTTCGGGTTGCCCCGGATGTTTTGCGGATCGTCCTCGACCAGGGGCGTGCCCTGCGCCAGAACGGTGATCCGGTTGGCGAGGCTGAACACCACATGCATGTCATGTTCGATGATGGCGATTGTGATGTCGCGCTCGTCCGAGATCTGTTTCAAGAGGTCGATGGTGTTATTGGTGTCGGCCCGCGCCATGCCGGCGGTGGGCTCGTCCAGCAGCAAAAGGCGCGGCTCCTGGCTCAGGCACATGCCGATCTCCAGCCGCCGCTTGTCGCCGCGTGACATGGCGGCGGCATGCATATGCCGCTTCTCCAGCATGTTCATCTCCTCCAGCATCGCTTCGGCCTTGTCGAGAATATCGCGCTGCGACATGACCGAGCCGATCGCGTTCAGCTCAAAGGCGCCATCGCGTTTCGCCAGACAGGGGATCATCATGTTTTCCAGCACTGTCAGATCCCCAAAGATTTCGGGCGTCTGGAACACGCGGGAAATTCCCATCTGGTTGATCTCATAGGGCGCGCGTCCCAGCACCGACTGGCCATCAAACATCACCGATCCACTGTCCGGGATGAGCTTGCCCACCAGGCAGTTCAGCAGGGTGGATTTCCCGGCCCCGTTGGGGCCGATGATGGCATGAACCGAGTTCTCCTTGACCGAGAGGTTCACATCCGAGAGCGCCTGCAAGCCGCCAAAGCGTTTTCCGACGTTTTTGACTTCGAGAATACCCATATCGTGCTCTCCTTATTCCGCCGGGTTGGTTTTGCTTTGCGAGGCGTCGCCGCGCTTGTTGCCGCGGATCCAGCCATGGATGCGCTGTCCGCCTTCGACCAGCCCGCCGGGCAGGTAGATCACCACCAGCATGAACAGGATGCCAAGCGTCAGGTGCCAGCCCTTGCCGATGAAGGGGTGCACGATGAAGACCACAAAATCCTCAAGCCCGTCAGGCAGGAAGCTGAACCAGCCGTGCAGCACGTTGTCGTTGATCTTGGAGAAGATGTTCTCGAAGTACTTGATGAAGCCCGCGCCCAGAACCGGACCGATCAAGGTGCCGGCACCGCCGAGGATGGTCATCAGCACCACCTCGCCAGAGGCCGTCCACTGCATCCGCTCCGCCCCGGCCAGCGGGTCCATGGAGGCCATCAACCCACCCGCGAGCCCGGCATACATGCCGGAGATCACAAACGCCGCCAGCGTGTAGGGTTTGGAGTTCAGGCCAGTGTAGTTCATCCGTTGCTGGTTCGACTTCACCGCCCGCAGCATCATGCCAAAGGGCGAGCGGAAGATGCGGATCGACAGGTAAAAGGCCGCCAGCAGGATCAGCGCGCAGAGGTAATAGCCGATGTTGAACTGGAAATCCCAGGCGCCCACGGCCATTTGATAGGTGGAGCGCATCTCCAGCCCAAAGAGATTGGTCACCGGGATCGAACCATCTGCCGTCGCCGAGGCACCAAGGATGCGCGGATCATCCAGCGTCAGTTGCAGGCCGGTTTCGCCATTTGTGATCGGGGTCAGCACCGAATAGGCGAGGCTGAAGCTCATCTGCGCAAAGGCCAGCGTCAGGATCGAGAAGTAGATGCCCGAGCGACGCAGGCTGATATAGCCGATGACCAGCGCAAACAGACCCGAGATGATGACACTGAGGAGGATGGCCGGCAGCACATTCATGCTCAGCAGTTTGAACATCCAGACCGCCGAATAGGATCCCACCCCGAGAAAGGCCGCATGGCCAAAGGAGAGATATCCGGTGAGGCCAAAGAGGATGTTGAAGCCAATGGCAAAGATCCCGAAGATCACGAAGCGCTGCATCAGATCCGGGTAACCGGCGTTGAATTGCGCCAGGCCGGAGCCGGTGGGAAAGGGGTTCAGGATGAAGGGGGCAAACAACGTCAGGATCGCGACGATCAGCAGCAGCGTTGTGTCTCTTTTTTCAAGTCCAAACATTGATTTAGTCCTCCATCACGCCTTTGCGCCCCATCAGGCCGCGCGGACGCACCAGCAGGATGATAATGGCGACGAGGTAGATGATGATCTGGTTGATGCCGGGAATGAGGTTGATCGCCCATTCCATCGAGGCAAAGCTTTCAAGGATACCGAGCACAAAGCCCGCCAGCACCGCACCGGGCAGCGAGCCCATGCCGCCGACAACCACCACAACGAAGCTCAGGACCAGGAAATCCATCCCC
This sequence comes from Phaeobacter sp. HF9A, assembly GCF_011806385.1. Lineage (GTDB taxonomy): Bacteria > Pseudomonadota > Alphaproteobacteria > Rhodobacterales > Rhodobacteraceae > Epibacterium. The sequence goes on from NZ_JAATOX010000082.1 coordinate 14,927, forward strand.
ATGTGATAGTTGGGCGAGTTGATCGGCGTGTACATCACGCCAGCCAGCCCTGCCACAGCGGCGGCGATGCCGAACATGATGGTAAAGCGGCGGTCGATGTTGATGCCCAGAAGGCCCACGGTCTCGCGGTCCGCCATGCCAGCGCGCACCACCATGCCGAAGGTGGTGAATTGCAGGAAGGCAAAGACACCGGCAATGATCAGGCAGGCAAAGAAGAAATAGACGATGCGCCAGACCGGATAGATGATATCCATGCCGATGAGCGCGCCGATATTGGCAACCCCATTCAGCGCATCCGGCGCCGGGGTCGGGATCGGGTTGGCGCCGTAGAAGTATTTCACCACCTCTTGCAGCACGATGGCGAGGCCAAAGGTCACCAGGATCTGGTCCGCATGCGGGCGCTTGTAGAAATGCTTGATCAGCCCGCGCTCCATGATGAAGCCGAAGCAGATCATGATCGGGATGGCAAAGAGGATTGCCAGCGGCACCGACCAGTTGATGATCAGCCCGCCGAGATCCGCGCCGAGCCAATGCTCCAAATAGGTCGTCTTGACCTTCAGCGGATTGCCGAGGAAGTCGGTCTGCGTCGCGTCGATGGTCTCAAAGCTGATGTTGAAGATCTTCTGTAGCGTCACTGCACAGAAGGCACCGATCATGAACAGGGCCCCATGGGCAAAGTTCACAACACCAAGCGTGCCGAAAATGAGTGTCAGGCCCAGCGCAATCAGCGCATAGGCGGAGCCCTTGTCGAGCCCATTCAGGATTTGCAGAAGGAATGCGTCCATGATCCCCACCTTCCGGTTCGTCTGGGTGGATGTTTCAGGTAGCAACAGCAGGTCACGCCCGATGGAAATCGGAGCGCGTCTCAGGTCGAGCCAAGCTGTGCGGGAGAAGGAGGGTCGAGCGCCGCCTGGCGCCCGACCAATGTCTGCGCTTAGGCGCCCGGGTTACAGGAGCCGAGCTGGCCGCCTGCAAACATCGGGTGATCCGGCGCATAGGTGACTTGCTCGGCCGGGGTCACTTCGACCACTTCGAGAAGGTCGAACTCGGAGGTCGGGTTCTCTTTCCCGCGCACAACCAGAACGTCCTTGAAACACTGGTGGTCGTCGGCACGATAGAGCGTCTTGCCGTTGCCCAGACCGTCGAACTCGAAACCTTCGAGCGCTTCGGCCACCGCGCAGGGGTTGAAGGAGCCCGCACGCGCCACCGCATCCGCATAGAGCAGCGTCTGCACGTAGCAGGTATGCGCAGCCTGGGAGGGCGGGAAGCCGTATTTGGTGCCGAAGGAGCGCACAAAGGCCTGGGAGCCTTCGTCGCGCAGCGACCAGTGCCAGTTGGTGGAGCCGTGAATGCCCTTCACGTTTTCGCCCGCACCCTTCGCCATCAGGCGGGAGTAGAGCGGCACCACGATTTCAAAGTTCTTGCCGTTGACGACCTTGTCGCGCAGGCCGAACTGGACCGCGTTGGTGAGCGAGTTCACCATGTTGCCGCCGTAGTGGTTCAGCACCAGCACATCCGCGCCGGAGTTCAGAACCGGTGCGATGTAGGAGGAGAAGTCGGTCGCGGCGAGCGGGGTCTTGACCGTATTGACGGTCTCCCAGCCGAGCGCCTCAGTGGCGGCCTTGATCGATTCTTCCTGGGTCCAGCCCCAGGTGTAGTCGGCCGTCAGGTGATAGGCCTTGCGGTCATCGCCATAGAGGTTCTTCAGCACCGGTGCCAGCGCGGCGGCGGACATATAAGCGTTGAAGAAGTGACGGAAGCCATTGGCTTTCTTGTCTTTGCCGGTGGTGTCGTTGGAGTGGGTGAGGCCAGCCATGAAGATGACGCCTGCCTCCTGACACAGACCCTGCACAGCCACGGCCACGCCGGAGCTGGAGCCGCCGGAGATCATGATGGCGCCGTCTTTTTCGATCATGGATTTGGCCGATGCGCGGGCGGCGTCGGATTTGGTCTGGGTGTCACCGGTGACGAATTCGACCTTCTTGCCCAGGATGCCGTTGCCTTCCAGCGCCTTGGAGCTGAAGGTGCTGAGCATGCCGCCATCGCCGCCGCCATTCAGGTGTTCGACCGCCAGTTCAAAGGCGCGCAGCTCGTCGGCGCCCTCATCCGCGTAGGGGCCGGTCTGGGGCACGTTGAAGCCGAGGGTGACGGTGCCGCCCGTCGGATCATTGGTGAAGGCCGCAGCGCTTTGCGCGGTGAAAATGGTTGGCAGCGCCAGACCTGTGCCGGCAACCGCGCCGGTTTTCAGCAGGCCACGACGGCTTACGTCTGTCTTGGACATGAAATTCCTCCCTAGGATGAAATCGGGAACATGCGCCTCCTCACTTTACGCAGTTCCCACGCAACATTGTGCAAAAGGAGTATGGAGGTGAATTGTAAATTATCGCAATAAAACCCTTGTTTTGCGCGATTTTTCTGTAAAGAAATATACATGGAAAACCGTTTTTCGGTAAATTTTCTTATTCTGCCATGCAGAAAGCCGTTGATTGGCCAGTTTTTTATCAGGAGGGCGCCTTTATGCCGACGGACAGTCTGACCGGAAGCCGGATCCGCGAACGCCGCATGGTGCTGGGGCTGCGTCAGGCGGATCTGGCGCGCGAGGTGGGGATCTCTGCCTCCTATCTCAACCTGATCGAGCACAATCGTCGCAGAATCGGCGGCAAGCTGCTCGTGGCGCTGGCGCAGGTCCTTGGGGTGGAGGCCTCGACGCTGACGGATGGGGTTGAGGCGACGCTGATCGCAGCCCTGCGCGAAGCGGCGGCGGACAGTCGTCACCCGCTTGCGGAACTGGACCGGGTGGATGAATTCGCGGGCCGCTTTCCCGGTTGGGCCGAGGTGCTGTCGGACACCCATGGCCGCGTCGGCGCGCTGGAGCGCACGGTGCGCGGCCTGTCGGACCGGCTGACCCATGACCCGCATTTGGCGGCCTCCCTGCATGAGGTGCTTTCTACCGCGGCCGCCATTCGCTCCACCGCCGCGATCCTGGCGGAGCCGGGCGAGCTGGAGGCCGAATGGCGGGATCGGTTTCACCGCAACCTTGATCAGGACGCCCAGCGGTTGGCCGACAGCAGCCGCGCGCTGGTGCGATTTCTCGACGACAGCGAGGCCAGCAGCAACCGCAAGGGCACCCCGCAGGAGGAGCTGGAGGCCTTCTTTGCCGCGCGTGGCTATCACTTCCCGGATCTGGAGGCGGGCAAGGTCACCG
>NZ_JAATOX010000083.1 GCF_011806385.1 Phaeobacter sp. HF9A
CAGCTGCACGCAGCCCGCAGCCTGCTGATCCGCACCAGCCTGCCAATGCGCGACATTGCCGATGCGCTGGGCTTTGGCAGCGCCGCCTATTTCACCCGTTTCATCACCCAGCACACCGGCGAAACCCCAAGCGCGCTGCGCAAAATGGCCCAGAAACACGACCCGGCACAGGCTCTGGCTGGCTGACCTTGCTCAATTCTGTGACAGCGGACCTAAAACCCGTCGTTTTTTCGAAACTGGGCGCCGCATCCCTGAAAACGACAGAAGCAATGTCGCTTTTTCTTCATCGAGTGCCGATACTGTGCATTGACCTCGCTTCCGATCTGTTGCCGTATAGGGCTGTTGAGGAAACATTGTGACAATTCAATAGCCTCAACGCGCCATAAAGTAGCCCGCAGCAGGTGGGCCTCGCCCGAGGACACAACCCGCAAGACGGTCTAGTACAGGGAGAAACCAATGACCACCACCACACGCAAGAGCAGCCCCACCCATTGGGCGGCAGAGATGCATGCGACGGAATTGAAGAGCGGCAAGATTTCCCGCCGCGAATTCCTGACCCGCGCCACCGCCCTGGGGGTCTCGACCGCAGCCGCATATGGGATGATCGGTCTCTCTGCACCGGCCCGCGCGGCAGACGGCATGCAAGAGGGCGGCACCCTGCGCGTTCAGATGGATGTTCGCGGCCTGAAAGATCCGCGCACCTTTGACTGGTCCCAGATCGCCAATGTCACCCGCGGCACCCTGGAATATCTGGTCGAATATGAAAACGACGGCTCCTTCACGCCGATGCTGCTCGAAGGCTGGGACGTCAATGACGCCGCCGACGAATATGTCCTGCATGTCCGCAAGGGCGTGAAGTGGAACAACGGCGATGATTTCACCGCCGAAGACGTGGCCCGCAATATTGCCGGCTGGTGCGACAAGGACCTGGAAGGCAACTCCATGGCCGGCCGCTTTGCCTCGCTGATCGACCCCGAGACCAACCAGGCCATCGAAGGCGCGATCGAAGTTGTGGACAGCCACACCGTCAAACTGAAGCTGCCGCATTCCGACATCACCATTATTCCCGGCATGGCCGACTATCCGGCCGCGCTCACCCATGCCAATTTTGACGCCAACGACGTGCAAAACGCTGTCGGCACCGGCCCCTATCTGCTCTCCGAGCTGGAAGTCGGCGTAAAAGCGACCCTTACCCGCAACGAGGATCACACCTGGTGGGGCGAGGCGGTCTTTGGCAAACCGGCGCTCGACAGCATCGAATATATCGACTTCGGCACCGATCCCTCCTCCTGGCTCTCGGCGCTGGAATCGGAAGAAGTCGACCTGCTCTATGAATCCGTTGGTGAATTCATCGACGTGATGGATGCGCTGGGCTTCAAGAAATCCGAAGTTGTGACCATGGCGACCGTTGTTATCCGCCCCAACCAGCTCGCCGAAGTGGACGGCATGAAACCCTATGCCGATCCGCGCGTCCGTCAGGCCATCACCATGGCCGTTGACAATGCCGTCTGCCTCGAACTCGGCTATGGCAACCGTGGCGAAGTGGCCGAAAACCACCATGTTGGCCCGGCGCACCCGGAATATGCCCCGCTGCCCAAGCGCGAAGTGAACGTCGAAGCTGCCCGCGCCCTGATGGAAGACGCCGGCATGATGGATTTCGAGCATGAGATCATCTCTATCGACGACGACTGGCGCAAGAACACCACCGATGCGGTGGCGGCACAGCTGCGCGACGCGGGCTTCAAGGTGAAACGGACCGTTCTGCCGGGCTCCACCTTCTGGAACGACTGGACCAAATATCCGTTCAGCTCCACCAACTGGAACCACCGTCCGCTGGGCGTGCAGATCTGGGCGCTGGCCTATCGCAGCGGCGAAGCCTGGAACGAATTTGGCTGGTCCAACGCCGATTTCGACGCCATCCTGCTCGAAGCGCTGGCGATTGCGGATGTCGACAAGCGCCGCGAAGTTGTCGCCCGTGGCGAAGCCTTGATCCAGGACGAAGGCGTGACCATCCAGCCCTACTGGAAATCGCTCTATAACCACATGCGCGAAGGTGTGATGGGGGCGGATATGCACATCACCTACGAGCATCACCACCACAAATGGGGCTGGGCTGCTTGATCCCTTGCGGTCATAGCCAAGTCTGACTGCGCGCCTCCGGCTGTTTCAGCCGGGGGCCGCCATGCGTGAAACAACAAAAAATCAAATCGCATTTCACGGCCCCCGTTTCGGATTTCCCAGATCCGATCTGTATCCGGGCCAGCCGACCGCCAGTCTGCAGGGGATCCAATGGGACTATTTATTCTGCGTCGTTCGGGCGTGATGATCATTACGGCGTTGTGCCTGACGTTCATCGTGTTCTTCCTGACCAACCTCTATCCGAACCTAGAAAAGCTCGCCAAGACCGAGGGCAACTTCCGCATGTCGGATGAGGCCGTGGCCAGTTGGCTGGATAAAAACGGCTACGGTCAGCCCATCGCCATCAAATACGGTCAATGGCTCGGCGTGGTGCCCGGCTGGACCCGCGAGGGCGAGGATGGCATCACCGGGCGCTGCATCGACGGCACCGCGACAGCAGAAATCGCCGCCCAGGCGCCGCGCTATTGCGGCATCCTTCAGGGCGACTGGGGCTATTCCACCCGGTTCAAGACCGATGTGGGCGAGATCATCGAAACCCGGCTCGGCAATACCGGCTATCTGATGATGTGGGTGCTGATCCTGATGGTGCCCTCGGCGCTGATCATTGGTGTGCTGGCGGGCATGCGCGAAGGCTCTGCGCTGGATCGCTCGCTCTCGACCGTGTCGATCATGACCACCGCAACGCCTGAATATGTCTCCGGGGTGATCTTCATCGCGGTCTTTGCCTCCTCCACCGTGGGGCTCAAATGGTTCAAGGGCACCGCCACCGCGGCGATGGAAAACCCAACGTTCGAGAATTTCTTTCTGCCGGTGCTGACGATCGCGCTCTATGGCATGGGCTATATCGCCCGGATGACGCGGGCCTCGATGACCGAGGTGATGACCGCGCAATATATCCGCACCGCCCGGCTCAAGGGCGTGAGCTTTGGCAATATCGTGCTGAAACACGCGCTGCGCAACGCGCTGATCGCGCCCTTCACCGTCATCATGCTCCAGTTCCCCTGGCTGCTGAACGGCGTGGTGATCGTCGAAAGCCTGTTTAACTACAAAGGTTTTGGCTGGGCGCTGGTCGAGGCTGCAAGCAACAATGATATCGAGCTGCTGCTCGCCGTTTCTGTTGTCTCCGTCGTGGTGGTTCTGCTCACGCAGCTGATTTCCGATATCGGCTATGTGTTCCTGAACCCCCGTATCCGTATCGCTTAAGACAGGAGGCTCATCATGGATCCTTTGACCTGGACTGGCTCTCTTGCCTTTATCAACCCGATCTTTCTGATCGCCCTGGTGCTGCTGGCCGCGAGCATCCTGCTCTGGATGGGCGTCAGCATCCTGACCGCCGGCACCCGCCATGTGGCCAATGCCGATGGCACCATGACCCTCGCCGGCAATCCGCAGGCCATGGCCAGCCTCGGCGTGCGCACCACCTTTTTCGCGGTGGCGGTGCTGGCGCTGGCCTATGTGCTGCTTGGCCTGACGCTCGGCAGTGGCGCCGGGATCATCGGCGCCATGTCGCGCCAGTTGCTGCCGACCTGGGCGGCGCTGGTGATTTTGTTTGGCCTCTCAATCAGCTTCAAGCGGCGGCTGGGCCTTTATGGCAAGCTGTTTGACAGCCCGATCGGCATGATCGGCTTTGCGCTGGTGATGTTCTGGGTGTTCACGGGCGTTTTTGCCGCCATGGATCTGATCGCCACCCATGACCCGCTGGCGCAGCTCTCGGGCATGAAGAACAAGGTGCCCGGCACCCCCGTGCGCGGCGCCGAGGCCGGAGACTATGCCTGGTATCTGCTGGGCGGCGACAACCTGGCGCGCGACGTGTTTTCCCGCATGGTCAAAGGCGCCTGGGAGGTGCTGAAATATGCCCCGCTCGCGACGCTCTTTGCCTTTATGGTGGGTATCACCCTGGGGCTGCCTGCGGGTTATTACGGCGGCCGTCTGGATACGGTGCTGTCTTTCTTGGCCAACCTGATCCTCGCCTTCCCGGTGATTCTGATGTTCTACCTGCTGGTCACGCCCGAGATCGTGGCAACGGGCCTGCCGCAATATATGGCGGTGGTGCTCTTTGCCTTCCCGCTGATCTTTTGCGGCGTGCTGATCCACTCGCGATTCCGAACCCAGCCCTCCAAGAACAAACTGTGGCTGGCGGTGGTGCTGGTGCCGATGGCGCTGCTCTATCTGTCGCTGGTCAATGCGCCGGGCTCCAAGATCGACTTTTGGCCGCTGGACTTCTTTGACGTGCCCGGCGGCGTTCTGGTGGTTTTTGTCTCGGTGGTCTTTGTGAACTCGCCCACGGTGTTCCGCATCGTGCGCGGCCTGACCATGGACATCAAATCCCGCGATTACGTCGCCGCCGCGCAAACCCGGGGCGAGCGTCCCTGGTACATCATGCTGTGGGAAATCCTGCCCAACGTGCGCGGACCGCTGATCGTCGATTTCTGCCTGCGTATCGGCTATACCACGATCCTGCTTGGCACCCTGGGCTTCTTTGGCCTTGGCCTGCCGCCGGAAAGCCCGGACTGGGGGTCCACCATCAATGACGGGCGCAAGCTCTTGCAGATCTACCTGCACCCGGCGCTGCCGCCCGCCGTCGCCCTGATGAGCCTGGTTCTGGGGCTGAACCTGCTGGCCGATGGTCTGCGCGAAGAGAGCCTGAAAGACTGATGTGACCGTGGCCGGGGGCGCCGCCCCCGGACCCCCGAGGTATTTTGGGCAAGATGAAACGATAGGTTTCTCATGCCCACCAGGGAGACAAAAATGAGCAAACTTGCAGAGTATGAGGGGCCGATCCTGGAGATCGACAAACTGTCCATCTCCTTTTTCACCCGTCTGCGCGAAATTCCCGCGGTGATGGATTTCTCCGTCTCGGTGCAGCCCGGCGAGGCGGTCGGGCTGGTGGGCGAATCCGGTTGCGGCAAATCCACCGTTGCGCTGGGGGTGATGCAGGATCTGGGCAAGAACGGCCGCATCGTTGGCGGCTCGATCAAGTTCAAGGGCCGCGATCTGGCCGACATGAGCGCGGAAGAGCTGCGCGATGTGCGCGGAAACGAGATCGCGATGATCTATCAGGAGCCGATGGCCTCGCTGAACCCGGCGATGAAGATCGGCAAACAGCTGATGGAAGTACCGATGATCCACGAGGGGATCACCGAGAAAGAGGCATATGCCCGCGCGCTGGAGGTGGTCACGGATGTGAAACTGCCTGACCCCAAGCGGATGCTGAACTCCTATCCGCACCAGCTGTCGGGGGGGCAGCAGCAGCGGATCGTCATCGCCATGGCCTTGATGTCCAAGCCCTCGCTGCTGATTCTGGATGAGCCCACAACCGCGCTCGACGTGACGGTGGAGGCGGCGGTGGTCGAGCTGGTCAGGGATCTGGGCAAGAAATACGGCACCTCGATGCTGTTCATTTCCCATAACCTCGGCCTGGTGCTGGAAACCTGTGACCGGATTTGCGTGATGTATTCCGGCGAGGCGGTGGAGCGCGGCTCCATCGAGGATGTGTTTGACAGCATGCGCCACCCCTATACGCAGGCGCTGTTTCGCTCGATCCCGCTGCCCGGGGCGGACAAGAACTCACGTCCGCTGGTGGCGATCCCCGGCAACTTTCCCCTGCCCCACGAGCGGCCCCCGGGCTGTAACTTCGGCCCGCGCTGCGATTATTTCGAGGCCGGGCGCTGTGACGCCGGCGATATCCTGATGTCGCCGGTGCCCGACAACGAGCGCCATCATACCCGCTGCCTGAAGTTTCAGGAGATCGACTGGGATGCGCCGATCCATGTTGGCGAGCAGAAGGAAAAGAACGAGCCGGGCCGCGTTGTTCTCAAGATGGACAATCTGAAGAAATACTACGAGGTGGCGGCCAATGCGCTGTTTGGCGGCGGCACCACCAAGGTGGTCAAAGCCAATGAAACCCTGAGCTTTGAGGCCCGCGAATCCGAGACCCTCGCCATTGTTGGCGAATCGGGCTGCGGCAAATCCACCTTTGCCAAGGTCTTGATGGGGCTGGAGACGGCGACCGATGGCGAAATCCTGCTGGATGGGCGCAATATCGAGCATATCCCGATCCAGTCGCGGGATGCGCGCACCATCGCTGATGTGCAGATGGTGTTCCAGAACCCCTTTGACACGCTGAACCCCTCGATGACCGTGGGCCGCCAGATCATCCGGGCGCTGGATATCTTTGGCATCGGCGACAGCGACGCCGAGCGCAAACAGCGCATGCTGGAGCTTCTGGACCTTGTGAAACTGCCGCGCGCCTTTGCCGATCGCATGCCGCGTCAGCTCTCGGGCGGGCAGAAACAGCGGGTCGGCATTGCCCGGGCCTTTGCCGGCGGGGCGCGCATCGTGGTGGCGGATGAGCCGGTCTCGGCGCTTGATGTGTCGGTGCAGGCAGCGGTGACCGATCTGTTGATGGAGATCCAGCGCAACGAGAAAACCACGCTCCTGTTCATCTCGCATGACCTGTCGATCGTGCGTTACCTGTCGGATCGGGTGATGGTGATGTATCTCGGCCATGTGGTGGAGCTGGGCGATACGGATCAGGTGTTCTCGCCGCCCTATCATCCCTATACCGAGGCGCTGCTTTCGGCGGTTCCCATCGCCGATACGTCGATCCAGAAGACCCATATCGTGCTGGACGGCGATATCCCCTCGGCGATGAATCCGCCCTCGGGCTGCCCTTTCCAGACCCGCTGTCGCTGGAAATCCGAGGTCCCCGGCGGCCTCTGCGAGAAGGAGGTTCCGCCGATCCGCACCATGGCCAACGGGCATCAGATCAAATGTCACCTCAGCGAGGAGGTTTTTGCGAACATGGAACCCGTCATCAAGATCGCCGCCGAATAACCCGGCGTCAAACAGATCAAAAAAGGACCTCACGTCGATCCACGTGAGGTCCTTTTATCGTTCAAAGACAAAGCATTACAGCATGATCTTGGCGGTGATCACGCCCCCATGCGAGGAGAAAGCCCCCCGCATAGGAGCGCGAGCCACCTTAGCGCAGGTTGTCGTCCAGCGCCTGCCAGGCGTCGATCCAACGGTCACCGCCGAGCATATCCTTCACCGGTTGCAGCTGTTCGGCATAGGCCTGCCATTTGCCCTGGCTCGCCGGGGTCAGTTCCTCATGACCCAGCGAGGTGGCGATGTTTTCCGGCTTGCACAGCGGCGTCGGCGTGAGGCAGGCGCTGTCAAAGTCCAGGCCGGCGTGATCCAGCAGCAGGTTGATTTCCTGTTCCGGGTTCTGCACCAGCGCCTCGTAGGACTGGAAGCGCATCGCATCGCCCAGCTTTTCCGCGTAGTTGAAGGCAGAGGCATAGACGGTGCGGGTGACCTTGCCGATCCATTCCGCGCGGGAGGCCATGGCGTTGCCGTTCAGCACGTTGGAGGCAACATTCGCCAGCGCGGTCTCCAGCGGGTGGCGGGACATAAAGACGAATTTGGCTTCCGGGAACAGGAACTGCGCCAGGGCGAACTCCAGACAGCCCAGCGGATGCGCATCGACGATGGTCTTGCCACCGGCAACCTGGCCGCCCATGGCGCGTTCCAGATAATACTGGCGGAAAATTTCAATCTCTTCCGTGTTCAGCTGGTCCATCCAGTCCCAGTAGTTGCAGGGACGTCCGGTTTTTGCCAGATGCATGCGAATGGCGCCATGGGTGCGTGACAGCGCGGCGTTTTCGCCAACGCTAAAGACGTTCTTGTGCTCCGACAGGATCCGATCCACCAGCCCGGTGCCCGCCATCGGCATGCCGCCGATAAAGACGATCTTGGGCAGCACGGCGCTGTCGGTATCTACGGCGCGCGGCTCGAACATTTGCTCTTGTTCGGCAACCATTTCGTCAAAAATCGCCGGAGCAAAGGCGCCCGCGACACTCTGACGAGAGGATTGGAACAGGGTAAAGGCGGTGTTGATCTCACCTGCGGCATGGGCAATCTGCGCCAGCGCATGATGAACCAGAGCCCGGCGATTGGTGTCCAGATCATCCCGTTCGGACAGGGCCAGCAGCCGCTGGGCGTAGAGGTTGTCGGGGGTGAATGTCTCAATCCCGTTGAGCGCGGTCAGCGCCGGGATCGAATTCGGCTCCATGCTCAGAACCTTTTCAAAGGCGGCAACCGCTGCATCCAGCTCGCCCTTGGTTTGCAGCATCAGGCCCAGTTTGCCCCAGCTGCCCGCGTCGTCGGGGAAATTTTCGGTGACGTGACGCATGACCATGATCGCATTGTCATAGTCGCGCATTTCAAAGAAACAATCCGCGGTCCGGTCCAGGAGGTCGAGATCAAGCTCGCCCGCCTGCACATAGGGCAGCATCACGCTCAGAGAGCGCGCATATTTACCCGTGGCCATCAGAGTGTCTACGGTTTGGATTGCCTCAGCCAAGGCATCTTGGGAGTGGCTGTTTTCTACCAGCATGTGATGTTCGCCCTTCTGTAACGATGAGGCCGAAATTGCTGGATAGAAGTGAATCACCGGTAAAGCAGCTGGGTCTAAATTGTGTCTTTTTCTTGGAATTTGACGGAAGGCCGCCATAAAGCGGCCCGGCTCACTCCTCCAACAGGTGTTCGTAGCGCGCATCCGTCAGGGTTTTCAAGAAGGCCACCAGCGCATCCACCCGGCGCGCTTCCAGAGCCGGACCATGGGTCAGTTCCTTGGTGGAAAGGGTCTCTGGCACCGGCGCATCGCCCCAGGGCGCCCCGGTTTCCGGGTTGATCTGGGCGTTTTCTGCCTTGCTGTTGTACTTGTTATAAAACAGCACCACGGTGCGCAGATCCTTGAAGACACCATTGTGCATATAGGGGCCGGTCACCGCCACATTGCGCAGGGTGGGTGTTTTGAACTTGCCGCGATGATCGGGGTCATCCACGCGCGGATTTTCAAACAAGCCATTGTCCACAAAATCTGCCGCAACACCGTTTTCCGCCCGCCCCGGCAGATTCGCCGGCACCCCGATGTTGTGATAGCGATAATCCGTAAAGGGCTCCGCAACATCCAGGCCGCTGCGGCGCAGCTGATGGCATTGGTTGCAATTGGTGAATTGCTGAGAAAAGAACAGCAAGCGGCCCAGCTCTTCCATTTTGGTCAGCTCGACCTCGCCGCGCAGATAGCGGTCATATTTGCTGTCAAAGGGGCGGAAGACGTCGGTTTTCTCAAAGGCGCCGATGGCATCGCTGAGCGCCGCATAGCCCTCCTGCGCCGTGGTGTCCGAGGTGATATCCACATCATACAGCGTCTGAAAGGCGGCGACATAATCCGGGTGTTCCGCCAGGCGCGCCACCGCGTCGGCCTTGTTCGCCATGCCCAGTTCGATTGGATTCAGGATCGGCCCCCCGGCCTGTTCGGCCAGATCCGCCGCGCGCCCGTCCCAGAACTGGCCACCGACCCATTCGCCATCCTCGTCCTGATGAAACACCGGCGACAGCACCGCATAGGCCGCCGTCGGCGCATTGCGCCCGCCCAGCGACTGACCGTCATCACCCCGTGAGAACGCGCCCTCCGCATCCCGGCGCGGATCGGCAAAGCCCACCTCCGGGTCGTGGCAGCTGGCGCAGGATTGCGTGCGGTTGGCCGACAGATCCGTCTCAAAGAACAAAGCCTCCCCCAGCGCCTCACGCGTGGGGAACTCCGCAGCCATCGCGGGAAGACTGCACAACAAGAGGAGGGTTGCGGGGCAAAATGCTTTATTCATAATCGTCTCCGGAAATTCCAAGGTCGGGCCTAGACCAGATCGGCGTCAAATTCCAGATGCAGAAAGGACGCATCCCGTAGAATGCGCCCTTTCTCGTCCCCCACAGTCCCACCCGCGGGTATGCCTTGTTTTGCGCGCGCGGTGCCGCGCTCAGAGCTCAGACCAGCTGCACAATGGCGAGCGTCAGCAGGTTGATTGCCGCAAATTGAAACAGTTTTGGCCGTTGCTCTGCGCGCAGCGCCGCAACCAGCGCCAGGATCACCGAGGCCAGGAGCCCGGCAAGCCCCAGCATCACCGCGAGCTGTCCGATCAGACCGATCTCGCTGCCCGCGACCGGCCCCGTCAGCCCCTTCAGCAACAGGCCCAGAAGCGCCCCCAGGGTCACCCCCCAGAGCATGGGGCCAATCTCGCGCCGATCCGCGCGGCCATGCTGTTTCAGCACCGCCTCGACCAGCTCTGGCCGGGGGCGCGCGCCGGGTTCCCAGCCCATGCGATCCACCCGACCCTCAAACGTCTTTGCACTCACCCGTCTTCCCTCCGTGTTGAAGGGAGAATTTACCTCTGATTAAGGCAGATTAATGACCGGTTAACGCAGAAGCCGGGGCAAATGGTTAACGCCGGCAAAAAGCCGCGCAATAGGCCCCCTCAGGAGCCGAGAATCTTGCGCACATAGGTTTGCGTTTCCGCGTAAGGTGGCACGCCGCCGTGTTTTTTCACCGCATCCGGCCCGGCATTATAGGCCGCCAGCGCCAGCCGCCAGGAGCCAAAGGCCCGGTACTGCTGGGCAAGGTATTTGGCGCCGCCGCGCAGGTTCTCGGCCGGGACCTTGGGATCCACCCCCAGGATCTGCGCGGTGCCCGGCATCAATTGCGCAAGGCCGACCGCCCCCTTGTGCGAGGTCGCGGCAGGGTTCCAGTTGCTTTCCTGCTGCACCAGGCGCAGGAACAGATCCTCCGGCACCCCATGGGCACGGGCCGCGCTGCGGGCGACCTCCAGATACTCGCCACGATAGCTGCCATTATAGATCGGCAGAATATCGTCTTTCAGACTATCGGGCTTCAGCCGCTCCGAGGCGCGATATTGCGTTGCCGCCCGCGTGTCCAGAAACTTGGTCTGGGCGGCAAACATCTTGCGCTTGGATTTATCTGAAAACAGGTCCCCTGCCACCGCAGGGGCGGTGCAGACGGACAGAAGCAGGGCAGCGGTTGTAAGGCGTCGCATCACAATAGGCAGCAATCTGATAATTCGGCTGGAGGCAATATAGTCAACTTCGCGGCAAATGGAAGATATCCACATTTTCCTATAACCCAATAGCCATTTTATGATCCATCCCGGGGCCTCGCGGGGCCAGCTGCCCTTTCATCGCGGGGCCAGGATGGTTACTCTGGCCGACAGGCAATGGATGGGATTCGACCTCCCGTCCCGGCGATCCGTCGCAACCGCTCAAGATCTGACAAGAAACAAAGGACAGGACCCTCATGGCCGGATCCCTGAACAAAGTAATGCTCATCGGCAATCTGGGGCGCGACCCGGAAGTGCGCAGTTTCCAGAATGGCGGCAAGGTGTGCAACCTGCGCATCGCCACCTCTGAAACCTGGAAAGACCGCAACACCGGCGAGCGTCGCGAACGCACCGAATGGCACTCTGTCGCGGTGTTCAGCGAAGGCCTGGTGCGCGTGTGCGAACAATATCTGCGCAAGGGCTCCAAGGTCTATGTGGAAGGCCAGCTGCAAACCCGCAAATGGCAGGACCAGAACGGCCAGGATCGCTATAGCACCGAGATCGTTCTGCAAGGCTTTGGCGGCACGCTGACCATGCTGGACGGGCGCGGCGAAGGCGGCGGTGGCAGCGGCGGTGGTTATGGCGGCGGCCAGGGTGGCGGCGGCGATTTCGGCGGCGGTGGCGGCAGCTACGGCGGTGGCAGCGGTGGCGGCTACGGCGGCGGCAACCAGGGCGGTGGCTTTGGCGGCGGCAGCGGCCCCTCGCAGAACATCGACGACGACGAAATCCCGTTCTGAGCCATCCGCTCTGCCAGAGACAAAAACACCCGGTGCGATCCGCACCGGGTGTTTTTTTTCAGTCATCCAAGTCGCCGCCGGGCGATCAGGCAACCGGATCTCTCAGGCGCATTGGCGCAGCGCGTCCTCCAGCACCTCCAGCACCTTTTCCTGCGGCACATCGGCGGTGACAAAAGCCTCGCCAATGTCGCGCGCGAGGATGAAATGCAGCTTGCCGCCGACCACTTTCTTGTCCTGGCCCATCAGCGCCACCAGCTCCGCCGCCGAAGGCAGATCGCCGGGAATATCGGCCAGATCGGTCTTCATGCCCATCGCCTTGAGATGCGCCCGCACCCGGCTGGGGCATTCCTGGCTGCACAGGCCAAGCCGCGCCGAAAGCTCAAAGGCCAGCGCGCAGCCGATCGCCACGCCCTCGCCGTGCAACAGCCGGTCGCCGTAGCCGGTCGCCGCCTCCAGCGCATGGCAGAAGGTATGGCCGAGGTTCAATAGCGCCCGGTCGCCCTGCTCCGTTTCGTCCCGCGCCACGATATCGGCCTTCATCTGCACCGAGCGCGCCACCGCCTCGACCCGCAGCGCCATATCGCCCGCTGCCATCGCCGGGGCGTTGGCCTCCAGCCAGTCAAAAAATGTCGCGTCGCCAAGCAGCCCGTATTTCACCACCTCGCCGTAGCCCGCGAGGAAATCCCGTTCGGTCAGCGTACCAAGGATCGCGGTATCCGCCAGCACCAGCGTCGGCTGGTGAAAGGCCCCGATCAGGTTCTTGCCCTGCGGCGCGTTGATGCCGGTCTTGCCACCCACCGAGCTGTCAACCTGCGCCAGAAGCGAGGTGGGGATCTGCACAAAGCGCACGCCCCGGCGCAGCACCGCAGCGGCAAAGCCCGCCAGATCGCCAATCACCCCGCCGCCAAAGGCGACGACGATATCATTGCGCTCGATCTTCTGCTCCAGCAGCCATTCCACCGCGCGGGTGAACTGCGGCCAGCCCTTTGTGGCCTCGCCCGCCGGCAGCGCCAGCGCTTCCATCTCGATGCCCGCCTCGGCAAGCCCGGCGCGCAGGCTCTCCAGATGCAGGGCGGCGACGGTCTCGTCGCTCAGCACCGCAACCCGGGGGCGTTTCAGCAGCGGTGCGATCCGCTTGCCCGCCTGCGCCAGCAGATCCGGGCCGATCACCACGTCATAGGCGCGCGATCCCAGCGGCACATGAACCACTCGTTCCATCAGTCAAACTCCACTACATCCGGGCGGGCGCGCAGGGCCTCCAGCACCCGTTCCACCATGTCATTGATCGAAACCTGGCCATCCGACTGCACCACCACATCCGCCTGCGCATAGATCGGCGCCCGCGCGTGATAGATGTCCGATAGCGTCTGATAGGGATCCGCCGAGCGCAACAAAGGCCGCGAATCGCGCCCCTTGACCCGCCGCCACAGCACATCCAGATCCGCTTGCAGGCAGACCGAGACCCCGGCCTCGGTCATCACCTTGCGGTTCCGCTCTGCCAGAAAGGCGCCGCCGCCAGTGGAGAGCACACCGCATTCTTCCTTCAGCAGACGGCAAATGACCTGATATTCCTTCTCGCGAAAGAACGGCTCGCCATCGCGGGCAAAGATCTCGGGAATCGACATATTCGCCGCCGTCTCGATCTCGTGGTCGCTGTCCAGAAATGGCACCCGAAGCCGTGCGGCCAAGGCGCGGCCCACGGCGGTTTTCCCGGCCCCCATCATGCCCACCAGCACAATGGTTTTCTTCAGCCTCCCCGGCGCGCAACTTTCTGCCACCGCGCTGGTGATTTGGTCTTTTTCGCTCATTCTTCCGTGAATGACGTGATATTGCCGAAAAGGCCATATATAAAACTCGCAAAACAGGCAAAGAAGCAGGCAACGGCATCGCAATGGCACGTTTGATAAAATACTTGGCTATCCTCATCTTTCTGGCGGCAATCGCGCTGGTGGCCTACGCCTATCTGGGCCCCTGGTTTGGCGCGGATTTCTCGGCCCCCGCCGAGGAAATGCGCAAACCCGTGGTGCTCAATGCCGATTAAGACCGCAGCCCTGGTGATCGGCGGAGTGTTGCTCTCGGTCACGCCGGGACTGGCCCGCGATCCGCTCAGCGCCATCGACTGGCTGGAGACCGCACCGCCAGTGGCGAATATCCCCGCCACCCTGCTGCTGGAACCCCCGGTCGCCCGGACCGGCCGTGGCCCCGATATCACCGTAACGCCGCTGGACCGTTTGCTGCCTGCCGTGGGGCTGGTTTCGGCCAATCAGACCGGCCTGCCGCTGACGCTCTGGCAGGGCAGCGCCCCGGCGCGGCTGGCAGAGCTGATCCGCGATGTGCCGGTGAACGACCTGCCCGCGATGCAGTCCCTCCTGATGACCCTGCTTCTGACCGAGGCCCGCCCCCCCTTTCGCGACCGCGACCAGCTGCTGCTGGCCCGGCTTGACCGGCTGCGCGACAGCGGCGCCGTAGACCCGGTGCAGGCGCTGGTGCAGGACGCCGGCCCGACCGAGAGCCCGGCCCGCTTTGCCCGCTGGTTTGACGCCACGTTGTTGAACGGCGACGAAGATCGCAGCTGCGCGGCGCTCACCGCCGATCCCTATCTGACGCAGGATTACGCGGCGCGCATCTTCTGCTCCGCCCGCCGGGGCGACTGGCCCACGGCGGCGCTGATGCTTGACACCGCCCATGCGCTGGAGCTGATCTCCGACGCCGAGCTGGCGCTCCTGGATCGCTTTCTCAACCCCGACGTCTACGAGGGCATGCCGCCGCTGCCGCAGCCCGCGCGCCCCACCCCGCTGGAGTTCCGCATCTTCGAGGCGATCGGCGAGCCCATGCCCACCGCGCCGCTGCCGCGCGCCTTTGCCAGCGCCGATCTGCGCGACATCATCGGCTGGAAAGCCCAGCTGGAAGCCGCCGAGCGCCTGACCCGCAGCCGCGCCATGAACCCCAACCAGTTGCTGGGGCTGTTCACCGCCCGTAAACCGGCCGCATCGGGCGGGATCTGGGACCGGGTCGCCGCCGTGCAACGCTTTGACACCGCGCTGGGCACCGGCAGCGCCGAGGCCGTGCGCAAGACCCTGCCCGCGCTCTGGCGTGCCGCGCATGACGCCGGGCTGGAGATGGCGATGGCCGATCTCTTTGCGCCGCGCCTCGCCGAGCTGACGCTGTCCGGCCCCGCCGCCCAGACCGCCTGGACCCTGCGTCTGCTCTCTGCGGATTACGAGGCCGCCGCCGCCACGCCGCCTGACCCGTCCAACGCCAATCGCTTCCTCGCCTCGCTGGCGCAGGGGCAACCCGATCCCGCCCTGGCTGGCTCGGCACTGCAACGGGCGATCGCGCAGGGCTTTGCCCCGGACACCGGCATGCCCGCCGCGCAAAAGCTGCTGCTCGATCAGGGGCGGCTGGGCGAGGCGATTCTGGTCACCATCAAGAGCTTCTCTCATGGCGCCGATGGCAATCTGGAGGCCGTCGCCCTGTCGCTCGCGGCCTTTCGCCATATGGGGCTGGAGGACACCGCCCGCCGCGCCGCCTTGCAGCTCCTGCTGCTGCCGCGAGGATAAGCCATGCGCGCACCGGATGACGATCTGCAATGGATCTCCACCTTTCTGGAGGCCCAGGCCGCCGAGCTGGGCGCCGCCCGCAACACGCTGCTGGCCTATGGCCGCGACCTGCGCGATGTGGTGCAGTGGATGAAGGCGAAAAATCTCAGCTTTTCCAAGGCACAACAGGGCGACGTTGAAGCGTATCTGATTGCCTGCGATGCCGATGGGCTCAGCCGCGCCACCCGCGCCCGGCGGCTCTCGGCGATCAAGCAGATCTATCGCTTCGCCTTTGAGGAAGGCTGGCGCGCGGACAATCCCGCGCTTCAAATCAAAGGCCCCGGTCGCGCCAAATCCCTGCCCAAAACGCTGGAGATCGCCGAGGTCGACCGGCTCCTGGAGGCCGCCCGCCAAACCGGCCGCAGCGAGGCCGACCGGCAGCGCAACACCTGCCTGATGGAACTCCTCTATGCCACCGGCATGCGGGTGAGCGAGCTGGTCTCCCTGCCCGTTTCCGCCGCGCGGGGGGATCCCAATATGTTGCTGATCCTGGGCAAGGGCGGCAAGGAACGCATGGTGCCGCTCTCCCCGCCCGCACGGGCCGCGCTGTCTGCCTGGCTGCACAGCCGCGATGCGGCAGAGGCGCTGCGCGAGAGCAAGGGACACAAACCCTCGCGGTTTCTCTTTCCCTCCCGCAGCAAGGAGGGCCACCTGACCCGGCACCGCTTCTATCTGCTGATCAAGGAGCTCGCCGTCACCGGTGGCGTCTCGCCCGAGAAGGTCACGCCGCACACCCTGCGCCACGCCTTTGCCACGCATCTGCTGGCCAATGGCGCCGATCTGCGCGCGA
>NZ_JAATOX010000084.1 GCF_011806385.1 Phaeobacter sp. HF9A
ATGTGCTCGACGCGCGGCTGGCGGAACTCGTGCACCAACATCACCCGCTGGCCCGCAAGGCAGAGGATCAGGGCTGACGCTTTCCTTCCGTTCGGGAGGCCGCATGCTGGCCTTGGCGCTTGATCCCTACCCTCGCTCACCCCATAACCGTTAGAAATACCAAGCTCTTCAGGACCTAAAATGGACAGCGCCACCACCGTTTTCGACAGTTCTTTCTGGATCACCGCCGGCGGGATCGTCCTGCTGCTGGTCTGCTCGGGCTTCTTCTCCGGCTCTGAAACCGCGCTCACCGCCGCCTCGCGCGGCAAGCTGCGCAGCCAGGCTGACAAGGGCTCTGGCGGGGCCGAACGCGCACTCCAGGTGACCGAGGACAACGAGCGGCTGATCGGCTCGGTCCTGCTGGGCAACAACCTGGTCAATATTCTGGCAACGTCACTTGCCACCGCCTTGTTTACAAAGGCATTTGGCGAAAGCGGCGTGGCGCTGGCAACCCTGGTGATGACGGTTCTGGTGCTGGTCTTTGCCGAGGTGCTGCCCAAGACCTATGCGATCACCAACGCCGAAAAAGCCGCCGCCGCCGTGGCGCCGGTGATCGGCACGCTGGTCACCATCCTCGCCCCCGCGGTGGGCGCGGTGCGCTTTCTGGTGCGCGGGGTGCTGCGGCTGTTTGGCGTGCGTATTGATCCCGACAGCCATATCATGGCGGTGCGCGAGGAGATCGTCGGCGCGCTCCAGATCGGCCATTCCGAAGGCGTGGTCGAAAAGGAGGACCGCGACCGGATCCTCGGCGCGCTGGACCTGGCAGAGCGCTTTGTCGAAGAGATCATGCTGCACCGCTCCAAGATCGAGATGATCGACGCCGGGGCCGATCCGCAGGTGGTGCTGGAGCAATGCCTGACCTCGCCCCATACCCGCCTGCCGGTGTTTCGCGACAATCCCGAAAACATCATCGGCGTGGTGCATGCCAAGGATCTTTTGCGCGAAATGTACGCCAAGATCGGCGGCCCTGACGGCGACGCCGCCGCCCTGCGCGATTTCCGCATCGCCGAGGTCAGCAAACCGCCCTATTTCATTCCCGAAACCACCACGCTTGACGATCAGATGCGGCAATTCCTGCGCATCCGCAGCCATTTTGCGCTGGTTGTGGATGAATATGGCTCCTTGCAGGGGCTGATCACGCTGGAGGACATCCTCGAAGAGATCGTCGGCGAGATCACCGATGAATTCGACCCCGCCGAGCAGAGCTTTGCCCGCAAGACCGCCGATGGCAACTACATCGTCGAAGGCGCCACCACCATCCGCGACCTGAACCGCGCGATGGAGTGGAACCTGCCCGATGAGGAGGCCAATACCGTCGCCGGGCTGGTCATCCACGAGGCGCAAATGATCCCGACCGTCGGCCAGGTGTTCTCCTTCCACGGCTTCCGTTTTGAGGTCACCAACCGCGACGGCAACCGGGTCACCGGGCTGAAAATTCGCCCACTCGACGGCTGATCCACTCAAACCCCATTTTACCCTGTCAGAGAGAGATTTCGCTTCGGGCAAAGCCCGA
>NZ_JAATOX010000085.1 GCF_011806385.1 Phaeobacter sp. HF9A
TGGTCTGATCCGATTGATCCGGCAGCAGACGGCGGCTGTGATCCGCGCCGCGCACCGCCAGTTGCAACGCCTGAAACACGGCGGCCTCGACCGTGCCGCGCAGCGGGGCGGGCACCTGCCGCATCACGCCTTCGGCCTGGCCACCCACCGCATTCAGCAGCCGCATGCCAAAACTGCCCGCCGCGTGATAGCGGGCGGCGATCCGCTCCAGCTCGGCCTCAACCTCGCGCGCGCTCAGCATGCGCGCCTTTGTTTCCAGCAGTTCGCCCATGGCCAACCTCCCTGTTTGCTCAAGAGATCAGCAGTCGGGCGGCCGTTTTCAAGGTCTGCCCCCCGCGCGAGGCGGCGCCTGTTACCTCTGCGCCGCACCGGTCCAGCGGCGGACCTTGCCCTGAACCCCCGCCCAGGCGCCGGGGCAGAGGCTTAGTCCCAGGATCCGCTCGGGGTTGGTCGGCGGTGGCATCTCCACCCCGCTCAGCCGCGCAAAGCCGAACCGCTGATAATAGGGCGCATCGCCCACCAGCAGAACCCGGTCCCAATGGCTGTGCTCCGCCTTCCACAGGCTGTCACGAATGAGCGAGGATCCGATCCCCTCGCCCTGTCGCGTCGGGTGGGCAGCGACCGGCCCCAGCAAGAGCGCGTCCGCCTGCCCCACATGCACCGGCCAAAAGCGGATCGCCCCGGCCAGAATGCCGTCATCGTCGCGCGCTACCTGGCTCAGCGCCCGCACCGGCGCCACATCATCGCGCAGCCGATAAGACGACAGCGCCGTGCGCCCGGGCGCGAAACACAGGTCATAGAGGGCTTCAACCTCCCAGCGATCCTCTGGCCTCTCGGGCGCGATGGTAATCACGTGTCACGGGCTCCGTCATAGGCGCCGCCATAGACCACGGGGCCATCGGGACGCAGGGGTGGATTTCGCCCTAGCACGAGCGTAAGTCTGGGGCAAACACTTGGAGTCATGTCATGTTCTACCGCCCAGAAGACGGCCACGGATTGCCGCACAACCCCTTTAACGCCATTGTCACCCCGCGCCCGATCGGCTGGATTTCCACCCGCAGCGCCGATGGCGTCAATAATCTCGCGCCCTATTCCTTTTTCAACGCGGTCGCCTACGAGCCGCCGCAGGTGATGTTTGCCTCCACTTCGACCAAGCCGGATCAGGACGGCACCAAGGATTCCATGGCCAATATCGCCGAGACCGGCGTTTTCTGCGTAAATATCGTGGAATTCGCCATGCGCGACGCGATGAATGCCTCCTCCGCGCTGCTGGACAAGGACATCGACGAATTCGCCCATGCCGGGCTGAGCGCGGTGGACTGCGACACCATCCCCTGCGCCCGCGTCGAGGGCGCTCCGGCCGCGCTGGAATGCAAGCTCACCCGCATCATCGACCTGCCTGGCGCGTCCAACAAGGTGGCCTTTGGCGAGGTCATCGGCGTGCATCTGCGCGACGATTGCCTGGTTGACGGCCTGTTTGACGTCACCCGCTATCAGCCGCTCACCCGCCTGGGCTATCGCGACTATGCCAAGATCGAGACGGTCTTCTCCCTCGCCCGCCCCAACGACCGCTGAGGCCAGCCCCCGGCCCCGACACCCGAGAGGCGCATTGCCTCCGGGCCGGGGCCGCGCTAAATTGGTCGCCAAGCTGATGGAGGATACGATGGACCAGCACCTGTAACCCGCCCCTCATTGGGCATATTGCCCAAGCGATCTATTTGTTACAGGAGGTCCCGTTTTGGCCTTTTCCCTGCCGGATGCCGATTGCATCCACCCCATCATCTTGCCCGATGGCACCCAGCATGTCGGCACCGTCCATCTGAAAAACGTCGTAGACCTGCCGAATTTCAACGTCGGCGCCTACACCTATGCCTCGGATTTCGACCCGCCCCCGCGTGACGGCTGGGCCAGCCGGCTGGCGCCCTATCTGTTTCCCATCTCCCGTGGCGGGCTGATGATCGGCAAGTTCTGCCAGATCGCCCAGGGCGTACGATTCATCACGGCCTCGGCCAATCACGACACCCGTGGCGTCTCGACCTACCCGTTCCGCACCTTCGATCCCGCTTTGCGCGAGGGCTATAACCCCGATATCCGCGATATCGAGATCGGCAATGATGTGTGGTTCGGCTATGGTGCGCAGGTGATGTCAGGCGCCAGGATCGGCGATGGCGCGATCATCGGCGCCGGTGCCGTGGTGCGTGGCTCGGTACCGCCCTACGCCGTCGTGATCGGCAATCCCGGCACCGTGATCCGCCGCCGCTTTGCCCCCGAACAGATCGAAGCCCTGCTCGACATCGCCTGGTGGGATTGGCCCACCGAGCTGATCGAGGCACATCACGAGATCATCGTTTCCGCCAATGTGGACGCGCTCCTGAAGCTCGCGCCCGAGTGACCGCTCCCGCAAGGGTTTAACGGGGCCCGCTCCGTGCAACACCCCACAAAAAAGCCGCGGTCCCGACCAGGGACCGCGACCGCTTGGCAAGCTGCGCAACGGCGGCGTCAGTGACTGCCGAGAATGCCGGTCTTGACCGAGTAATCCACCGCCAGACCATATTCCGGGTCATCGTCGCTATCGACCATCAGATGGCCCGCCTTGCTCAGGAGCTCATGACAATCCCGGCTCAGGTGCCGCAGCTGCATGGCCTTGCCTGCCCCGGCATAACGCCCCGCCACCGTCTCGATCGCCTGAAGCGCCGATTGATCCACCACCCGCGAGGCGGCAAAATCCACGATCACCACCTCCGGGTCGTTCTCCACGTCAAAGAGCTCGATAAACCCGTCGGTGGAGCCAAAAAACAACGGCCCCTGGATCTCATAGACCTTGGCCCCGGCCTCGCTGTGGCTGTCGCGGGTCACCGCGTGAATGCGCCGGGCGTTGTTCCAGGCATAGGCCAGCGCCGAGACGATCACCCCAACAACCACCGCCACCGCAAGGTCGCTCATCACCGTGACCACGGTCACCAGCACGATCACAAAGGCATCCGTCAGGGGCACTTTGGTCATGATCTTGAAGCTGTTCCAGGCAAATGTCCCGATCACCACCATGAACATCACCCCCACCAGCGCCGCCAGCGGGATCTGCTCGATCAGCGGCGAGGCCACGACGATGAACAGCAGCAAAAACAGCGCCGCCGCGATTGCCGCGATCCGGGTCCGCCCGCCGGAGTTCACATTGATCATCGACTGGCCGATCATCGCACAGCCGCCCATGCCGCCAAAGAAGCCGGTCAGGATATTCGCCGTGCCCTGGGCGATACATTCCTGGCTCGCGCCCCCCCGTTTGCCGGTGATCTCGCCCACCAGGTTCAGGGTCAGCAGGCTCTCGATAAGACCGATCGCCGCCAGGATCACCGCATAGGGCGCGATGATCTCCAGCGTGGCCCAGTTCAGCGGCACCATCGGAATGTGGAACATCGGCAGGCCGCCCTCGATCGAGGCCATATCGCCCACCCGCGGCACATCCAGCCCAAAGGCGATCACGATGACCGCGGTGATCCCGATCCCGGCCAGCGGCGCGGGGATGATCTTGGTCACCTTCGGCACCGCCCAGATGATCGCCATGGTCAGCACCACCAGCCCTAGCATCACCGCCAGCTGCCCACCGGCCAGCCACTCGCCGCCACCGGCGCCATGGCCGGTGTTCTCCACCGTGCCCGGCACCTTGAACTGGGTCATCTGCGCCAGGAAAATCACGATCGCCAGCCCGTTCACAAAGCCCAGCATCACCGGATGCGGCACCAGCCGGATGAACTTGCCCCAATGCATCACCCCGGCCAGAACCTGCAAGATCCCCATCAACACCACCGTGGCAAAGAGATATTCGACGCCGTGCTCCGCCACCAGCGCCACCATGACAACGGCCAAAGCCCCCGTCGCGCCCGAGATCATCCCCGGCCGCCCGCCGATCAGCGCCGTCACCAGCCCGACCAGAAACGCCGCATAAAGCCCCACCAAAGGATGCACCCCGGCCACAAAGGCAAAGGCCACCGCTTCCGGCACCAGCGCCAGCGCCACGGTCAGCCCCGACAACAGCTCCGTGCGCAGCCGCCCGACGCTAAAGCCCTCGTCCTGCATGATGGAGAGATTGGGAGGAGAGATATTCTTGGCCAATAGGCCCATTACGCCGCGTGTCATGACACCTAAACCTGTGATCAACGGAGGGAAGATTTTCTGGCCTGTTATCGCCAATACCCCCACGACACAAGGGAAGCCCGGAAAACAAGGGGATTTTACCGCCCTTGTCACCACACCCCAGGCCCGCCCCGGCCCCGCGCCTGCCCAATAGGTCAGCCCCCCTGACCCAATGTTTCGCGCACGAAACAATACGTCAGCACCTGTGACCCATCGGCAACACATCCTTAACCCTTGCCGTCCCCACCCCCGCGCGCCACACTCACCCCATTGGCGACAGCGATTTTCAGGCAACCACATGCATTTCAAAAGCTGGGACGACATCGACCCGCCCCCCAATGAGGCCGAGCAAAAGCTCAAAGCCGCCGCCGAGGCAGGAGAGATCTGCATACTCGGCCCACACGACCAAATTCCCGAAGAACCTGACGATTGGTCCGCCCTGACCGACGCGCAAGAAACCCGCCACATCCGCGCCGAGGTGCTGCGCCTGCTGCTCCTGAACCGCGAGGGCTGCGATGTCACCGAAGAAGGCGTCATGCTGTATGGCGCCTATGTCAGCGGCCCTCTCGCGCTGTTCAACGGCACCATCCCCGGCAATATGCTGCTGCACGGCTGCCGGTTTCAGCATGAAATCTTCGCATCACGGTCAAAATGGGCCGGAAACCTTCGGCTGAGGACCTGCGCCCTGCCCGCCCTCAGCGCCGATGGCGCCACTCTTCAGGGACAGCTGGACTGCGAAGGGGCAACATTCGACAGCCCGGATGGAGTGGCGCTCAACCTGCAAAATGCGCAGGTCAAAGACCACCTCTTCCTCCGCAAGGCCACGGTCAACGGAACAGCTGACCTCATCGGCGCCAAAATCGGTGGTCAACTGGATTGCGAAGGCGCGACGTTCAATACCCCCCAAGGAACAGCCCTCGACCTGCAAGGTGCGGAGATCACCGGCGGTCTTATCCTCCGCGCGCTTGCAAAAATTGACGGCATCCTTGATCTAAATTGCGCAAAAACCTCAACCTTGGTTGACGATCCTCAATGCTGGCCTGCGGCGGGCAAGCTGATCCTCAATGGCTTCACCTATGATCGGGTTCACGGCCCTGCCGACACCAAAACCCGCCTGGACTGGCTTGCCAAAGGCGACCGCTGGGAGGGCGAATTCTATCCGCAGCCCTATAAACAACTCGCCAAGACCCTGCACGACATTGGCCACGAGGCGGCGGCGCAGGAGGTTCGCTATGTCCTCGCCACCAAACTCGCTGCCGAACGCAAGGCTGACATCCGCAAGCAAATCAAAGACGCCGGGCGCGACGCCCCGAAGATCGGCCTCGCCATTGGCCGACGGCTCCGCCTCGGCGCGGAACATCTCGCGGATTTTCTGTTGCGCAGCACCGTCGGCTACGGGCGCAAACCCTTTCGCAGCCTCCACTGGCTTATTGGCCTCATCGCCTCCTGCTGGATAGTGACCCTCGGCGCATGGCATCGCGGCGATTTCGCCCCCAACTCCGCCCCCATCCTGCGCAGCGCGGAATGGCGCGCCCTCACCAACCACCCCAACGCCGCAGAGCACTGGGCGCAGACCTCCCCCACCGGTCGCGACTGGGAGAGCTTCTCCTCCCTCGCCTATGCCGCCGACATCGTCATCCCCATCGTCGATTTTGGCCAGACCGAGGCCTGGGCCCCCTCCACCGAACGCGGCTCATGGGGATATCACCTCTGGTGGCTGCGCTGGCTCTTCACCACCCTGGGCTGGATCGTCTCCGCCCTTGGCGCCGCCGCGCTCACCGGCATCATTCGCCGCGAATAGCCACGCTCCCTTTCACCTTTTTCAAAATATCCCCGCCGGAGGCATCCAACCTTGCCAAGCCACGCCCCCCTCGGCGATAGATCGACAAACACCGGCAGGAGAGCGACAATGACCGAAACCCTGATTGCCGTGATCGGCGGCTCTGGCATCTATGACATCGACGGGCTGGACGGCGCCGAATGGATCAGCGTCAGCAGCCCCTGGGGCACGCCCTCGGATCAGATCCTCACCGGGCGGTTTGACGGTGTAAAAATGGCCTTCCTGCCCCGCCACGGGCGCGGCCATGTGCACAGCCCCAGCGATGTGCCCTACCGCGCCAATATCGACGCGCTGAAACGGCTGGGGGCCACCGATGTGATCTCCGTTTCGGCCTGCGGTTCCTTTCGCGAAGACATGGCGCCGGGGGATTTTGTCATTGTCGATCAGTTCATTGACCGCACCTTTGCCCGCGACAAGAGCTTTTTCTCCTCCGGCTGCGTCGCCCATGTCTCCCTCGCGCATCCCACCTGCCCGCGCCTCGGAGATGCGGTTGAGGCCGCCGCCAAAGCCGCCGGCATCAGGATCCACCGGGGCGGCACCTATCTGGCGATGGAGGGGCCGCAGTTTTCCTCGCTGGCGGAATCCAGGCTCTACCGCGAGCAATGGGGCTGCGACGTCATCGGCATGACCAATATGCCCGAGGCCAAGCTCGCCCGCGAGGCGGAGCTCTGCTATGCCTCGATCGCCATGGTCACCGATTACGACAGCTGGCACCCGGATCACGGCGCGGTGGATGTCTCTGATATCATTGCGACCTTGCAGGGCAATTCCGACAAAGCGCGCGCGCTGGTCAAGGGTCTGCCCGCGCGTCTGGGCCAGCACCGCGCCCCCTGCCCGCATGGCTGCGACCGGGCACTGGAGCATGCCATCATGACCGCGCCCGACAAACGCGACCCGGCGCTTCTGGCCAGGCTGGATGCCGTTGCCGGTCGGGTTCTGGGCTGACAGGCGGCCACCAAACGCAGCCTTTGCCCTCGCCAAACGGCGGTTGACGCTTGCATGGCGCGGATGCTTGGGTCAAACCGCTATGGTTCGCGTGCCAGAGGCTATGGGCCTGGACGCGAGCTGATCCAGAACGCCAGGTCAGGGGCCAGACGCCGATGAAAAAGTCGAAAACCGTCAAGGACTATATCCGCACCATCGTTGATTTCCCGCATGAGGGGATCATGTTCCGCGATGTCACCACGCTGTTTGCCGACCCGCGCGGCTTTCGCATGGCGGTGGATCAGATGCTGCACCCCTATGCTGGCGAGCGCATCGACAAGGTGGTCGGGCTGGAGGCGCGCGGCTTTATCCTAGGCGGTGCCATCGCGCATCAGCTGGGCACCGGATTTGTGCCGATCCGCAAGAAGGGCAAGCTGCCCGGAGCGACGATCAGCCAGGCCTATACGCTGGAATATGGCGAGGCGGTGGTGGAGCTGCACAGCGATGCGATCCAGCCCGGCGAGAAAATCCTGCTGGTTGATGATCTCCTTGCCACCGGCGGCACCGCGGGCACCGGGATCAAGCTGATCGAGACGCTGGGCGGCGAGATTATCTCCTGTTCGTTTATCATCGACCTGCCGGAACTGGGCGGGCGCAAACAGCTTGAGGCGCTCGGCATGGATGTGCAGGTGCTTTGCGAGTTTGACGGGCTTTGAAACGCCGCTGACGCGATGACGAGGGGCGCTGCCCCTCGTGCTCCCCGGGATATTTTCGGTTAGAAGAAGAAACAGGCCCGGTGTCTCAGCCGCAGGCCAGAACCGCGCCGGGGTTCATGATGCCATTGGGGTCCAGCGCCTGTTTGATGGCGCGCATGCTGGCCAGTTTTACCGGATCGCCATAGTGTTCCAGATCAGTGACCTTTAGGCGGCCGATGCCATGTTCGGCGCTGATCGAGCCGCCGTAGTGCTGCACCAGATCATGGATGATGCCTTTGACGTCGCCGCGCAGGTGATCGTAATCGGAGCGGGTCTTACCCGCAGCGGGAAAGACATTGTAGTGCAGGTTGCCGTCGCCGAGATGGCCGAAGCAATTGACCCTTAGCGATGGATCCAGCCTGGCCAGCGCCGCCCAGCCGGCCGGGATGAACTCCGGGATCTCAGAGATCGGCACCGAGATGTCATGGCTGGAGATCGAGCCGATCCGGCGGTTGGCCTCGGGGATATGTTCGCGCAGCGACCAGAGCGCCTGACGCTGGGTTTCGGATTGGGCGATGACGCCATCCTCGGAAAGGCCCGCCTCCAGCGCCTGTTCAAAGAGATCGGCCAGCGCCGCATCGGCGTTTTGGCCCCGCCCCAGGCCGAGGTTGATCAACACGCACCATTCTGGTTGCGTTTCAAAGGGTTGGCGCAGCTCAGGCAGGGTCTCGGCGAGAAAGGCCAGCCCCTGGCGGTGGATCAGCTCAAAGGCGCTGACGCCCTCGCCCACCGCATCCCGCGCCATTGCCAACAGGGTGATCGCGGCGGCGGGGTCGCGCACGGTGAACAGCGCGGTGCCCGGATTGGCCGGGATCGGGGCGAGCTTCAGCGCGGCGGCGGTGATCACGCCAAGCGTGCCCTCGGCCCCGATCAGCAGGTTGCGCAGATCATAGCCGGTGTTGTCCTTGCGCAGCCGCGTCAGCCCGTTCCAGATCTCGCCCGAGGGCAGCACCGCCTCCAGCCCAAGGCAGAGATCGCGGGCATTGCCGTAGCGCAGCACATTGACGCCACCGGCGTTGGTGGCGAGGTTGCCGCCGATCCGGGCGGTGCCTTCGGCGGCGAGCGAGAGCGGAAAGCAGCGATCCACCGCTGTTGCAGCGGCCTGGACCTCGGCGAGGATGGCGCCGGCCTCGGCCAGGATGACGTTTTCCCCGGGGTAGACGGCGCGAATGGCGCGCATGCGTTCCAGCGACAGCACCACCGGTGCGGGCCCCTCTGGCAGGACCTGACCGCCGACCAGCCCGGTGCCACCGCCATAGGGGATCACGCCGACGCGGGCGGCATTGGCGGCACGGATGATCTCTGAGACCTCGGCGACGTTGCGCGGCAGGGCGATGGCCCCGGCCTGCCCCTGATAGCGCCCGCGCGGCTCCTCCAGATAGCGGGCCTCGGGGGTGCGCAGCGTATCGTCGGGCAGGCGACGGGCAAGCCCATCAAGAAAGGCGGGATCAGCAGGGGACAGGGTCATGGGCTATGAATGTGCAATTGCGGGCGCGATGGCAAGCCCCCTCGCCACGGCAAAGACAGCGTGGCGTCAGGCCTGACCGGCCATGGTCTTGCCCCGGCGATCCCCGCGCAGCGCCGCATAGAGCACATGGGTGCGCCAGCGTCCGTTGATCTGCAAATAGGATTGCGCCACGCCCTCGTATTTAAAACCGGAGCGTTCCAGGAGCCCGCGCGAGGCGGCGTTTTCCGGCAGGCAGGCGGCCTCGATGCGGGAGAGATCCAGCCGGGTGAAGGCGTGATGCACCACGGCGCCGATCGCCTCGCGCATATAGCCGTTGCGGGCGTATTTCTGCGCCGTCCAATAGCCCACGGTGCCCGCCATGGCGGGGCCGCGGCGGATATTGTCCAGGGTGATCGCGCCGACCAGCTGATCGTCAGAGCGCCGGACCAGAAACAGCGGCAGCGCCGAGCCCTGCGCGATGGAGCGTTTGGCCCAATAGACCCGGTTGGTAAAGGATTTGCGGCTAAGGTGATCCGGCGACCAGGCCGGCTCCCAGGGGGTCAGGTAGTGCTGGCTCTGCAAACGCAGAGCCGCCCAGGCGCGAAAATCCGCATGCACGGGCGGGCGCAGCGTCAGCCGCTCGGTTTCCAGTTTCACCCTCCGCCGCGACAGAAGCATCAGGCCGCGCGCCTCCGGGCGATCTCCTCAAGATCCGGGGCATCGGCGACCGGACCATAGAGCGCCAGCGCCGCCGGGGCCTCATGCGCGAGATGCGCCGCCATGGCACGCACATCGGCGGTGGTGACCGCGTCGATCTTGGCCACCGTGTCCTCCAGGCTGGGCACGCGGTCCCAGATCTGCACCAGACGCGCCAGACGTTCGGCGCGGTTGGAGGGGCCTTCCAGCCCCATCAGCATGCCCGCCTTCATCTGCGCGCGGGCGCGTTCGACCTCGGCATCGGACATGTCATCGGCGGCGCGTTTGAGTTCGTCCACCGTGAGGGTGAGCAGATCCGAGACCTGCGCGCCAGAGGTGCCGGCGTAGATGGTCATCATGCCGGTGTCTTCATAGGCGCCCGCCTGCGAGAAGATCGTGTAGCAAAGCCCGCGTTTTTCGCGCACCTCCTGGAACAGCCGCGAGGACATGCCGCCCCCCAGCGCGCCCGCGTAGATCTGCGCGGTGTAGATATCATCGGCGCGGTAGCTGGGACCCTCGAAGGCCAGCGCCACATGGGCCTGCTCCAGCGCCTTGTCGCGGCGGATCTCGCCGCCGGTGAAGCGGGCAACCTCCAGCACGTCCTGCGCCTTGGGCTCCATATGGCCAAACAGCGCCTCTGCCGCCTTGACCAGCTGGTCGTGGTCCACCGCACCGGCGGCGGACAGGATCATCTGGCCGGGGCCGTAATGTTCGCCGACAAAGCGGCGCAGATCCTCGCGCGAGAAGCTGCGCACCCGCTCGGCGGGGCCGAGGATGGTGCGGCCAATCGCCTGATCGCGGTAGCTTTCTTCCTGCAACCAGTCAAAGATGATGTCATCCGGCGTATCCAGCGCCTGGCCGATTTCCGACAGGATAACGCCGCGCTCCACCTCGATCTCGCGCTCGTCAAAGACCGAGTTCAGCAGGATATCGCCAATCACCTCCAGCGCCAGCGGGACGTCGTCCTTGAGCACGCGGGCGTAATAGGCCGTGACCTCGCGCGAGGTATAGGCGTTGATATAGCCGCCGACATCCTCGATCGCCTCGGCGATCTGCAAGGCGCTGCGGGTCTTGGTGCCCTTGAACGCCATATGTTCGAGGAAATGGGCAATGCCATTCTGCTCCAGCCGCTCGTGGCGGCCGCCTGCGGTAACCCAGATGCCGATGGAGGCGGATTGCAACCCCGGCATCTGTTCGGTGACGATGCGAAACCCGTTGGGCAGGCGATCTTGTTTAACGGTCAATTGGCGATGTGCTCTCTGATGTAGGTCTGGAGGGCGCCGAGATCATTGGCGATCCGGGTCACCCGTTCCGACCTTTCATACAGATCTGCCATGCGCGGGGGAAGAGGCGGATACACGCCCGAGGCCTGTTCCACCGCCGCCGGGAATTTTGCCGGATGCGCGGTGGCCAGGGTGACCATCGGCGCGCTGTAGGTGAGGTGTTCATTGGCTACTTTGACGCCGACCGCGCCATGCGGGCAAAGGAGTTCACCCGAGGCGGCAAGTTCGGATTTGATCGTTGCCAGGGTTTCCTCCTCGGAGGCGCGACCGGAGGTGTAGATCTCGCTCAGCGCCTGCATGGCGCCCTGGCTGACATTGAAGCCGCCGCCCTGCTTCAGCTCGTCCATCAGCTGGGCCACGGCGGAACCGTCTTGATTGTAGGCGTAAAACAGCGCGCGTTCAAAGTTCGAGGAGACCTGGATATCCATCGACGGCGAGATCGAGGGGATGGTCTCGCCCTTGAAATAGCCCTGCCCCGACAGGCAGCGATGCAGGATGTCGTTCTGATTGGTGGCGACCACCAGCTGTTCGATCGGCAGCCCCATCTGGCGCGCGATAAAGCCGGCAAAGATATCGCCGAAATTGCCGGTGGGCACGGAGAAGGAGACCTTGCGATGCGGCGCGCCAAGCGCCACGGCGGCGGTGAAGTAATAGACCACCTGCGCCAGCACCCGGGCAAAGTTGATCGAGTTCACCCCGGCCAGATGCACCGAATCGCGGAAGTCGAAATCGTTGAACATATCCTTGAGCGCGGCCTGGCAATCGTCGAAATCGCCATCCACTGCCAGCGCATGCACATTGGCATCATCCGGCGTGGTCATCTGGCGGCGCTGCACCTCGGAGACGCGGCCATGCGGAAAGAGGATAAAGACATTGACCGCATCCAGCCCCCGAAACGCCTCGATCGCCGCCGAGCCGGTATCGCCCGAGGTGGCGCCGACGATGGTCACGCTGTCGCCGCGCCGCTTCAGCGCGGTCTGAAACAGCTGCCCGATGAGCTGCATGGCGAAATCCTTGAACGCCAGGGTCGGGCCGTGAAAGAGCTCCAGCAGGAAATGGCTCGGCGCAAGCTGTTTCAGCGGCGCACGGGCGGCATGGCCAAACCCCGCATAGGCGCGGGCGATGATGCCCTTGAACTCGTCTTCGCTGAAGGAACCGGACACGAAGGGCCACATCACCCGAAAGGCGACCTCCTCGTAGGGGAGCCCGGCAAATGCGGCGATTTCCTCGGTGCTGAGGGACGGGATCTCGGCGGGCACATAGAGGCCGCCGTCGCGCGCCAGGCCGGTGAGCATGGCATCCTCGAAGGAGAGTTCAGGCGCTTGGCCGCGGGTGGAGATATATTTCATGGCGTCAGATCCTGTCAGGTTTTGGCGCGGGTACGCAGAAGAAAAGCAACGGTCATGGCAGCCCAGATCAGGGCCAGTGAGAACCAGGTGATGGCATATTGCAGGTGGTCATTGGCAATCGTCGCGGTGGAGACCGGCAGCGCATGGGTGCTGTTGTCCGGCGTTTCGCGCAGCACCACCAGGAGCGGCTCGGTGCCCAGCACCGCGGCCATGGCAGGCACGTCGCGGGCATACCAGATATTGCCCGCCACATCGGCCTCGGGGGTGAAACTGTCGACCTCATCGGGCCAATGCAGGTTGCCGACCAATGTAGCCGCCCCCTTGGGCCGTTCCGCATCCCGTTTGGGGCTGGTGACAAATCCCCGGTCGATCATGATGCGACGGCCCGCGTCGGTCTCGAAGCCGGAGATGATACGATAGCCGGGGCCGAGATCCTTGGCGGAGGTTATGACGTGGATCTCTTCGGGCAGGAAATGGCCGGAGACCTCGACCGGGCGGTATTTATCCGCCTCCGGGTCCGGTGTGGCGGGCAAGGGCGTCGGCGCGGCGGCGATGCGGCTCTCGATGGTGGCGAGGATGCCCTGTTTCCAGCTCAGCCGCTGCATCTGCCAGATGCCCAGCGACAGCAGCACCGCGAGGCCCAGCCCCCCGACAAGACAGAGAAAGATCACCCGGCGCATGATGTGGTTGCTCCTGATCGTTTGCCACAGG
The DNA here is from genome assembly GCF_011806385.1 of Phaeobacter sp. HF9A. Taxonomy (GTDB): domain Bacteria; phylum Pseudomonadota; class Alphaproteobacteria; order Rhodobacterales; family Rhodobacteraceae; genus Epibacterium. The sequence continues at coordinate 13,137 of NZ_JAATOX010000085.1, forward strand.
TCCTACCCGTCCCGGCAGAGACGGCAAAGGGCGCGCGAGATGACCTCGCGCGCCCCGGTAGATACGTGGGGATTGCAGAAAGGAAAACCGCAATCGTGTATCCGTTACACTTGGCCCAGGGTCCGGCTTACATGCCGGAGAAGCCCCAGATGTAGACCGCGAAGAAGAGGAACAGCCACACAACGTCAACGAAGTGCCAGTACCAGGCGGCCATCTCGAAGCCGGCGTGGGATTTCGGGGTGAAATCGCCCTTGACCGCGCGGATCAGACAGATGGTCAGGAAGATAGTGCCCAGGATCACGTGGAAGCCGTGGAAACCGGTCGCCATGAAGAAGTTGGAATAGAATTGGTCACCGCCGAATTCCCAGCCTTCATGCAGCAGCAGTTCGGCATATTCAAAGGCTTGCAGCGCGGTGAAGAAGACGCCCAGCACGATGCCGATGGCCAGACCCTGGATCAGGCCCTTGCGGTCGTTTTCATGCACCAGAGCATGGTGCGCCCAGGTCACGGCACAGCCCGAAAGCAGCAGCACCAGCGTGTTGATCAACGGCAGGTGGAACGCGTCCACGGCGTGGATGTGCGGCGCCACATATTCGGAGCCGATGTAGTCCTGCATCGGGTAGATCTTGTGTTTGAAGAACGACCAGAACCAGGCGAAGAAGAACATGACTTCGGACATCACAAACAGGATGAAGCCGTAGCGCAGGCCGATCAGCACCACGGGGGTGTGATCGCCGGCCTTGTTTTCCGCAATGGTTTCAGACCACCAGCAGAAGGCAGAGTAAAGAACAGCCAGAAGCCCCGCCAGGAACATCCAGGCGCCCATGCCATGCATCCAGCGCACGGCGCCAAACAGCATAACGAAGGCACCGATTGAACTCAGCAGCGGCCAGATCGACGGTGGCAGAATGTGGTAGTCGTGATTTTTAGCATGCGCCATTTAAGTGTCCCTCACCAAAGCGGCCTTAGTTCAGTTCTATCTCTGCCCCGGATGTGTCTCCGGTTTCGAGGGAGGCATAACCCTCGGGCAGATCGATCTCGTGAAATGTATACGACAAGGTGATCGTATGCACATATTTTGCCTCCGGGTCCTCGACGATCTCGGGGTCCACGAAGAAGGTCACGGGCATCATGACCCGCTCCCCCGGTTGCAGTACCTGCTCGTTAAAGCAGAAACACTGAATCTTTTCAAAGTAGTAACCGGTCGAATAGGGCGTCACGTTATATGACGCCTGCCCAGCCACCGGACGATCCGTCGGATTATAGGCCTCAAAGAAGGCCAGACCGGTTTCGCCAATCTTCAGCTCCATGATCCGTTCGACGGGTTTGAACTCCCAGGGCATGTCGCGGTCCTTGGAGGCATCAAAGCGCACCTTGATGGTCTGGTCGAGCACGGTGTCAGAGCCCGCATCCGCCACCTGCGTCACGCCGCCAAAACCGGTGACGCGGCAGAACAGATTGTAAAGCGGCACCGCCGCCCAGGCGAGCCCGCCCATGACCAGAACCACCGCGACCAGCTGGGTGACCGTTTTTTGCGGACCGCTCATCGCCATCAGTTCTGCTCCTCGCTCTTGGAATCAGGCCAGGTGAAATCCTGCGAGGTCAGCTTGACCACCGTCAGCGCCATCACCAGCACGACGAACCCCGCCAGCAACAGGCCGACGCCAACATTGCGGCCTTTGCGACGCGCGTGCAGTTCATGTTGCTTGTTCAGGCTCATGGGGCTTACCAGCCTCCCAGTCCATAGGGTTTCAACAGCGCCTCGGCGAGGATCGCACCGAAGTGCAGGAACAGATAGAGCAGAGACAGCTTAAAGAAAGAGCGCTCCACCTTGAAATTATCGACCTCGGAGGCTGCCTCGTCCCGGCGCCAGATCTGGACGGCGCCTTTCAGGAACAGCGCGTTCAGCACCAAGGCCACGGCCAGATAGATCGGCCCGCCAACGCCGGTGAAGGCAGTGGCCACGGCAAAGGTCGCCAGGATCACGGTATAGGCCAGGATATGTTTGCGGGTGGAGCGGCGACCGTGGGTCACAGTCAGCATCGGCACATCCGCCATATCGTAGTCATTGCGCATGAACAGCGCCAGCGCCCAGAAATGCGGCGGCGTCCACAGGAAGGTCAGCGCGAACATCAGCCAGGGTTCGATGGTCATGGAACCGGTCGCCGCGATCCAGCCGATCACCGGCGGAAAGGCCCCCGCCGCGCCACCGATAACGATGTTCTGCGGCGTCGCGCGTTTCAGCCACATGGTGTAGATCACCACGTAGAAAAAGATCGTGAAGGCCAAGAAGGCCCCGGCAAAAACGTTGGTGGCCAGCGCCAGCATGATCACCGACAGGCCGGAAAGCGCGAGGCCGAGGCTCAGCGCCTCGCCCTTGTCGACCTTGCCGGCCGGAATCGGACGGGATTTGGTGCGTTTCATCACCTGGTCGATATCGCTATCCCACCACATGTTCAGCGCCCCAGAGGCACCGCCACCGATGGCGATGAACAGGATGGCGCAGAAACCGATCACCGGATGGACGCCGACCGGGGCGGCCATCAGGCCAACAAAGGCTGTGAACACCACCAGCGACATCACGCGCGGTTTCAGCAGCGCGAAGTAATCACCAAAGGAGGCGTCGTCTTCACGGATCATGCTTGCGTTGATGCTGGCGTCGCTCATGTTTCAGGCTCTTCTTTGGTCGGTGACGGCCACACGATCAGACGTGTGGCCGATATTTTAGGTCTTCAAACCCCAACCCCGCCGCGCGCGCCGGGGCGGCGGGTCTTAGTTGGAGGCGACGCGGTAGCTTTGCGGGGTGCCCGCGTCGGCATATTCCTCGATCGCGCCCTTGAGCCACGCGTCATATGCCTCCTGGCTCACAACCTTGACCGTGATCGGCATATAGGCGTGGTCCTTGCCGCAGAGCTCGGAACACTGACCGAAGTAGATGCCTTCCTCGGTGGGTTTGAACCAAAGTTCCGCCAGACGACCGGGAACCGCATCCTGTTTCACGCCAAAGGCCGGCAGCGCCCAGGAGTGGATCACATCCGCGCCGGTCACCTGCATCACGATGGTCTTGTTCACCGGCACCACAACAGCAGTGTTGGTGGCCAGCAGGAATTCATCGGCGCTATAGCCTGCTTTTGCCAGCTTCTCTGCCATCAGGTCGCTGTTTACGAAAGGTTTCAGCCCTGCTTCTTCCTCTTCCGAGGTGAGCGTGGCCGGGTGGCCGATCATGTAGCTGTCAAAGGCAAATTCGCTATCGACATATTCATAGGTCCAGTACCACTGGCTGCCGGTCACCTTGATGGTGACGTCGCCTTCGGGGATCTCCTGCTGGCGGAACAGTTCCGGCAGGCTGAAGGAGCCGATGACGATCAGGATCAGGATCGGCACCAGAGTCCAGGCGATCTCGATCGGGGTGTGGTGGGTGAATTTCGCCGCTTCCGGGTTGGCACGGCGGTTAAAGCGCACGATCGCAAACAGCAGCAGCCCCGCGACGAAGATACATATCGCGGTGATGATGATGAGAATCATGTGGTCGAGTTTGTGAATACCCTCGGCCAATTCGGAGCCTGCCGGCTGAAAGCCCATCAGGCCGTCGCGCGGCTTCCCGATGGATTCCAGTCCTTCTTGCGCCATTGCTGGAAGGCTCGTGAGAGCGGCGATAAAGCCCGAAAGCGTCAAAGCATTCTTCATGTCGTTTCCTGATCGCTTGATCGTTGCGTTGGACCGGCCTCGGAATCATTTGTGAAAATCAATCCACAGCCGTTGTCTTTGGTGCCGTTAAAAATCATATTCTGGAGAGGTTATAAAGAGGGTTGCTCGCGTCATTGCGTCGCTTTCTTGACTTAGATCAAAAAAAACGAGGCCCGTTTTATGGATACCACAGCGTTTCGACCCTTTGAGACCACCCTTCCCGAGGATGAAGCGCTGCCGGTGCTGCGCGCCGCGCTGGCCGGTGCGGAGGATGGCGAGATCTTCGCCGAACGCGTGAAATCAGAGGCTCTGGTGTTCGATGACGGGCGTCTGCGCACCGCCAGCTATGACGCTGCCGAAGGCTTTGGCCTGCGTGCGGTGCGTGGCGAGGTGGCCGGATATGCCCATTCCACCACCATGTCGATCTCGGCCCTGAAGCGCGCGGCGGAAACCGCGCGGCTGGCGGTAGGCGATGGCGGCGGCATCATGGCAGCGGCGCCAAAGGCGACAAATATGTCTCTTTATAGTGACACTGACCCGATCGCGGCACAGGGGTTTCCGGTCAAGGTCGAGACCCTGCGCGAGATCGACGCCTTTGCGCGGGGACTTGATTCCCGGGTTGTTCAGGTTTCGGCCACCCTCGCCGCCTCGCTTCAGGAGATCGAAATCATGCGCGCCGATGGCACAAGGGTGCGCGATGTGCGCCCGATGACCCGCGTCAATGTCTCGGTCATCGTGGATGACGCCGGACGCCGCGAGAGCGGCACCGCCGGCGGCGGCGGGCGTGTCGGTCTGGACGGGCTGATCGCGCCGCAGGACTGGCAGGCCAAGGCCCGCGAAGCCCTGCGCATCGCGCTGGTGAACCTGGAGGCGGAACCCGCCCCGGCGGGGGAAATGGATGTGGTGCTTGGCCCCGGCTGGCCCGGCATTCTGCTGCACGAGGCGATCGGCCATGGGCTGGAGGG
>NZ_JAATOX010000086.1 GCF_011806385.1 Phaeobacter sp. HF9A
TATGACGCCCGCTGATGGAGGCGATCCGCCAATGGCTCGGCCCCGAGGAATGGGTCGCGGTGCGCCTTTCGCTCAGGGTGGCGATCTGGGCGGTGGCGCTGAGCCTGCCCTTTGGCGTGGCGGTGGCCTATGCGCTGGCGCGCTGGCGCTTTCCGGGCAAGCAGATCCTGAACGGGCTGGTGCATTTGCCGCTGGTGATGCCGCCGGTGGTGACGGGCTATTTGCTGCTTCTGGGCTTTGGCCCGCTGGGACCGATCGGACGGCTGTTGGAGCCGCTTGGGCTCGGCGTGGCATTTCGCTGGTCCGGGGCCTCGCTGGCGGCGGCGATCATGGGGTTTCCGCTGATGGTGCGAGCGCTGCGGCTGTCGTTTGAGCTGATCGACCCGGGGCTGGAGAAGGCCGCCGCGACGCTGGGGGCCTCTCCGGTCTGGATCTTTTTTACCGTGACCCTGCCGCTGGCGCTGCCGGGATTGCTGGCCGGGGTGCTGCTGGCCTTTGCCAAGGCGATGGGGGAGTTCGGCGCGACGATCACCTTTGTCGCCAATATCCCCGGCGAAACCCAGACCCTGCCCTCGGCGATCTATGCGCTGTTGCAGGTGCCCGGCGGCGAAGGGCCGGCGGCGCGGCTGGTGATGATCTCGATCGCTATTTCTTTTGTGGCGCTCTTGCTGTCGGAATATCTGAACCGCCGCCTGTCGGCGCGGGCGGGGCGGTCATGAGTTTCGAGATCGACATTGCCATCCGCCAGGGAGAGTTCACGCTGGAGGCGGCGTTCAGCGCGCCGCGCGGGCTGACGGTGCTGTTTGGCCGTTCGGGGTCGGGCAAGACGACGCTGATCAACGCGGTGGCGGGGCTGCTGCGGCCGGAGCGCGGCCGCATCCGCATCGGCGAGCGGGTGCTGTTTGACGCGGCGGCGCGGATTTCTGTGCCTGCGCGGCGGCGGCGGCTGGGCTATATCTTTCAGGACGCGCGGCTGTTTCCGCATATGTCGGTGCGGCGCAATCTGGACTATGGCCATCGGCTGCTGGCGACGGATCAGCGACACCCGAACCCGGATCAGATCGTTGATATGCTGGGGCTTGCGCCGCTGCTGGGGCGCATGCCGGGGCAGCTTTCAGGCGGCGAAAAGCAACGGGTGGCGATCGGCCGCGCGCTCTTGGCGCAGCCGGAGCTGGTGCTGGCGGACGAACCGCTGACCGCGCTGGACATGCCCCGCAAGGCGGAGATCCTGCCCTATTTCGAGCGGATCCGCGACGAGCTGGGCATTCCGGTGCTCTATGTCAGCCATTCCGCCGCCGAGGTGGCGCGGCTGGCAACCACGGTGGTGGTGCTGGACAAGGGGCGGGTGACCGAGGTCGGCGCGGCGAGCGAGGTGCTCTCCAATCCGCAGGTGGTGCCCACCGGCGTGCGCAATGTGGGCTCGGTGCTGCGGGCGCGGCTGGTGCGCCATCACGACGACGGGCTGAGCGAGCTGGACGCGGGCGGCATCCACCTTTTGGTGCCGCATGTGGACAAGCCGATCGGCACCGGCATGCGGCTGCGGGTCTCGGCGCATGAGGTGATCCTGGCCAATGCGCCGCCACAGGGGCTTTCGGCGCTGAATGTGCTGCCGGGCGAGGTGGTGGCGATCAAGGCGGGCGGCGGGCCCGGGGCGCTGGTCACCCTGGCCACCAATGCGGGCCGGGTCGCGGCGCGGATCACCCAACGCTCGGCCCGGGCGCTGGAGCTGCACCCCGGCGCGCGGGCCTATGCGATCATCAAATCGGTCGCCATTGCGCCCGAGGATATCGGTGGCAGCGAGGCCTATGGTCACCCTGACGATGCTTCATAGATAATATATTCTTTTCATCGAAGTCCAGCTCCGCTATAGCCGACCACCAGAGCCGCGCTAATCCAGCCGGCGGTCACTGCGGATCCGGGGCGCCATGATCGACATCCAGAACGTCAGCCTGTTCTTTGAGGCGCGCGAAGTGCTGCGAGATATCTCGCTCACGCTGACAGAGCGCCGGATCGCGATCGTTGGCAGCAATGGCAGCGGCAAGAGCAGCTTTGCGCGGTTGCTGAACGGGCTGCGGCTGCCGACATCGGGCGATATTCTGGTGGATGGGCTCAACACGCGCGATAAGGGCCGCGAGGTGCGGCGCAAGGTGGGGTTTGTGTTTCAGAATCCCGACAATCAGATCGTGTTCCCGATTGTCGAGGAAGACGTTGGCTTTGGTCTCAAGAACCTCGGGTTTTCGGCAGCGGAGCGGGCGGAGAAGGCGAAGGAGGTCTTGCGCCGCTATGGGCTGTGGCATCTGCGCGATCAGCCTTCGCATGTGTTGAGCGGCGGGCAGAAACAATTGCTGGCCATCGCCGGGGTGCTGGTGATGGAGCCGCGTTATGTGGTGCTGGACGAGCCGACCACGCTTTTGGATCTGCGCAACAAGATCCAGGTGCGCAAGGCCATCGAGGCGCTGCCGCAGACGGCCATCGTGGTGAGCCATGATCTGGATCTGGTGGCCGATTTTGACCGGGTGCTGGTGTTCGACCAGGGGCGCATTCTGGCCGATGATGCCCCCAATGCGGCGCTGCGCCGCTATGTCGAGGCAATGCAGGATGTTTGACCTTTATTGCGATGGCCATTCGCCCCTGCACCGGATGAAACCGGGCTGGAAGATCCTGGCGCTGGCGGCTGCGGGCACGGCGCTGTTTGCGGTGGATCACGTGGTGTTTTCGCTTGGCCTGCTGGGGCTGACGCTGGTGCTTTATCGGCTGGCGCAACTGCCGCTGCGCCGGGCGTGGGATCAGATCCGGCCGGTGCTCTGGGTGTTTGGGCTGATCTTTCTGGCGCAGCTGGTGTTCAACAGCTGGCAGATTGGTGTCTTTGTCATTCTGCGCTTTGCGACATTGCTGATGCTGGCGGGGCTGCTGACGTTGACCACGCGGTCCTCTGACATGATCGAGGGGATCGAGGCCGGCTTGCACCCCTTGCGGCGCGTCCTGCCTGTGGCCCGTATCAGCCTCGCGATTTCACTGACGCTGCGGTTTATCCCGGTTCTGTCACAGGTGGTGCAGGACGTGCGGGAGGCGCAGAAAACCCGGGGGCTGGAGCGCAATCTGATCGCGCTGGCAATCCCGGTGGTGATCCGCACGATTCAAACTTCGGAAGAGATCGCCGATGCGATCGACGCCCGTGGCTATTAATCCCTGACCTTTCGGCCCCCTCACAAGGATCTGCATCTCATGACAACCAAAGACACAGTTTTTATCGCCCTCTTCGCCGCGCTGACCGCGGCGTTGGGGCTGATCCCGCAAATCACCCTGCCGATGGGGGTGCCGATCACGGCGCAATCCATGGGGGTAATGCTTGCGGGGGCCATTCTGGGGGCCAAACGCGGCGGGCTTGCCATCCTGTTGTTCCTGATGCTGGTGGCGGTCGGGCTGCCTTTGCTGGCCGGTGGCCGTGGCGGGGCGGGCGTGTTTTCGGCAGCTCCGGCGGGTTCCTGATTGGCTTTCCGATCGGTGCCTATGCCATCGGCCTGCTCTATGGCCGTCGCCGCGTCGCGCGCGGCTTTGTGCCGGCACTGGGTGCGGTGGTGATCGGCGGCGTCGGCGTGGTTTACCTGTTTGGTGTGCCCTGGCTGGCGCAGGTTGCGGGGCTTACGCTGCGCGAGGCGTTTTTCGGTTCCATGCTGTTCCTGCCGGGCGATCTGATCAAGGCGGTGCTGACGGTGATCATCGCGCGCGAGGTGCGCAAGGTCTTTCCGCGGCTCTGAGTGGCGCGGCACCCTGGAAAGAAACTCGGCACGCCAGAGAGGACGTGCCGAGTTAACATAATTCACATTATCACGCAGGGCGAGCCCGCGCCGATCGCGCCTTAGGCGGCGGGCATTTTCAGGCCGAGGATCTCGCGGGCCTGCGCCCAGGTGGCCACGGGGCGTTCGTATTTGGCGCAGAGCTCTGCCGCCCGTTCGACCAGCGCCGCGTTGGAGGGCGCCAGCGTGTCGCGATCCAGCCGCACGTTGTCTTCGAGGCCGGTGCGGGCATGGCCGCCGGAGGAAATCGCCCATTCGTTCAGGATGATCTGATTGGAGCCGATCCCCGCCGCGCACCAGGGCGCATCGGTGCCAAACAGCCGTTTCACGGTGTGGATGTAGTAATCAAACACATCGCGATCCACCGGCATGGCGTTCTTCACCCCCATCACGAATTGCACATAGGGCGTGCCCGCGAGCTGACCGGCGTCGGCCATCGCGCGCGCCTTGAGGATATGGCTGAGGTCAAAGGCTTCGATCTCGGGTTTCACATCATAGGTGAGCATTTCAGAGGCCAGCCAATCAACCAGATCGGGCGGGTTCTCGTAGACGCGGGTCGGGAAGTTGTTCGACCCGACCGAGAGCGACGCCATATCCGGCGCCAGCGGCAGCATGCCGCCGCGGGTCTGCCCGGCACCGGAGCGACCGCCGGTGGAGAACTGGATAATCATGCCGGGGCAATGTTTTTCCAGCCCTTCCTTCAGCGCCGCGAATTTCTCCGGGTCGCTGGAGGGGGTTTCGTCGGCGTTGCGCACATGGGCGTGCACGATGGAGGCGCCTGCCTCAAACGCGGCATGGGTGCTCTCGATCTGTTCGCTGACCGAGATCGGAACCGCCGGGTTATTGGCCTTGGTCGGCAGCGAACCGGTGATGGCGACGCAGATGATGCAAGGTGTGCTCATGTTTAAATATCAAAGAAGACGGTTTCGCCTTCCCCCTGTATGTGGATGTCAAAACGATAGACCACCTGTCCGTCGCGGTTGTCACGCTTGGCGATCAGCGTTGCGCGGCGGTTTTCCCATTCGATCATGTTCAGAACGGGATCGGCGGCGTTGGCCTCTGCTTCATCATCGAAGTAGAGGCGGGTGTTAAGGCCGAGATTGATGCCGCGCGCCACGATCCACAGGTTGATATGCGGTGCGTGACGCTTGCCCTGCGCATCGGTGACAGCTCCCGGTTTGATGGTGTCAAAGCCCCATTCGCCACTGGCGAAATCGGTGATCACCCGGCCCCAGCCGCGAAAGCCCTCTTCGACCGGGCCGCCGCCTTCGGGGTGGGCATAGTGGCCGTCGGCATTGGCCTGCCAGGCTTCCAGCATCACGTCCTTGATCGGGCTGCCGGTGCCATCGGTCACCAGACCTTCGACGCGGATGCGTTCGCCGCCTGCGTTCGGCCCGGCGATGTCCCAGCCGAGTTCATGCTCGTAGATATCAAAACCCGCAGCACCGGGGGCCAGGCCGATATGCACATAGGGGCCAGCGGTCTGGGAGGGGGTTTCCTGTAGATAATCCAGCTTTTGCATCTCTCAGTTCCCCTCGCGGCGGTTTTCAAACATGGTGGAGCGTCGGCCCCGCAGCACGATATCAAAGCGATAGGCGATGGTATCGAGCGGAATGGTAGCATTCAAGTCCAGCTTGGCAATCAGGGCCTCGACCGCATCGGGATCGGGGATCGTATTCACGATCGGGCAGCGGGCAATCAGCGGGTCGCCCTCGAAATAGAGCTGGGTGATCAGGCGCTGCGAAAACGAGCTGCCAAAGACGCTGACGTGGATATGAGCCGGGCGCCAGTCGTTGACCATATTGCGCCAGGGATAGGCGCCGGGTTTGATGGTGCGGAAGGAATAATAGCCCTCATCGTCGGTCAGCGTGCGCCCACAGCCGCCGAAGTTGGGATCGATCGGCGCCAGGTAGGTGTCTTTCTTATGGCGATAGCGACCGCCCGCGTTGGCCTGCCAGATTTCGACCAGGGTGTTGGGCACCGGGCGGGCGTTTTCGTCCAGCACCCGGCCATGCACGATAATGCGCTCGCCGATGGGGTCGCCGGCCTCGGCGTAGTTGCGGATCAGGTCGTTGTCGAGCGCGCCGAGGTCATTGTGGCCAAAGGTCGGGCCGGTGATCTCGCCGGTGGATTGATCAAGACTGATCCGCGCCAGACGGGGCGAGCGGGCAACCGAGGTTTTATAATTCGGGGTCAGCGACGGGGGATGGCGGTCCCGGCTGCGCTGGTAATAGGTGGCGAGGGGTTTCATGTCTGGGCGTCCATCTCGTTGAAGGTTGCTTTGGCAAGTTTAATCGCATGATTGGCTTTTGGCACACCGGCGTAGACGGCCACATGCATAAAGGCCTGCATCACGTCGTCGCGGCTGGCGCCGGTATTGGCGGTGGCGCGGATATGCATCGGGATTTCCTCGAAATTCCCGGTCGCCGCCAACAGCGCCAGCGTCAGCATCGAGCGCTCGCGGCGCGAAATCGTCTCGTCCGCCCAGAGCGTGCCCCAGGCGCCTTCGGTGATGAAGTCCTGAAACGGGGTGTCAAAGGCGCTTTTGGCGGCCTCGGCGCGGTCCACATGGGCATCGCCCAGAACCGCGCGGCGGGTGGTCATGCCGCGATCATAGCGTTCAGTCATGTTGAAAACACTCAGACATTGGCGTGCTCCTCAAGGAAGGGGGAAAGGATGGCGGCATAGGCGGCGGGATCTTCGGCGCAGGGCAGATGGCCCGCGCCCTCGATCACCTCGCAGCGCGCGCCCGCAATCAGCGCCGCCGTGGCTGCGACCAGATCGGGCGGGCTGGCGCCGTCCTGGCTGCCCGCAATCGCCAGCGTCGGCAGATTGAGCGCTGCGGTGCCGGCGCTGAGGTCGGCCTCGGCGATGGCGGCGCAGCAGCCCAGATACCCCTCCAGCGGGGTGCGGTCGAGCATTGCGCCCCAAAGCGCGACCTCCGGGTTGTGACGGAAGGCGGGGCCGAACCAGCGGTCCAGGATCGCCTCGCGCAGGGTGCTGATGCCGCCCTCGCGCAGGGTCGCGATGCGTTGCTGCCACATTTCGGGGGTGCCCATCCTGGCGGCGGTGTTCGAAAGCACCAGCGCGCGGATCAGATCGGGACGGCGCGCCGCGAGGCTCTGGCCGATCATGCCGCCGATGGACAGGCCGACGAAGGTGACCGGGCCGCAGCCCAGCCCCTCGACCAGCGCCTCGGCATCGCGGGACAGATCCGCGATGCTGTAGGGGCCAGCGGGGCAATCCGACAGCCCATGGCCACGGGTGTCATAGCGAATGAAACGCAGCCCCGCAGGCAGCAGCGGCAGCAGGTGATCCCAAAGCCGCAGATCGGTGCCCAGGGAGTTGGAAAACACCACCGGCGCGCCATTGGGATCACCATCCTCGCGGATATGCAGCGTCACGTCATTTGCGGAAATCGCGCGCATCAGTAGGGCAGCCCGATGTAGTTTTCCGCCATCGCCCGCTGGGCGGCGTCATTTTCGCGCAGGAAGGCGAGTTCAGCGTTTTGCATTTTGATGTCGAACTCCGACTGATCGGGGAAGCGGTGCATCAGCGAGGAGAACCACCAGGAGAAGCGCTCCGCTTTCCAGATCCGGTCCAGCGCCTTGGCGGAATAGCCATCCAGCCCGGCATCGGAGCCAGTCTCGTAATGCTCGCACAGACCGTTGAAGAGATACTGCACATCGGAGGCGGCGGTGTTCAACCCTTTGGCGCCGGTCGGCGGCACGATATGGGCGGCGTCGCCACAGAGGAACAGACGCCCCCAGCGCATCGGCTCGGTCACAAAGGAGCGCAGGGGCGCGATGCTTTTCTCGATCGAGGGGCCGGTGACCAGCTTTTCGGCGTGTTCGGCCGGCAGGCGGCGCTTGAGCTCTTCCCAGAAGGCCTCGTCGCTCCAGTCTTCCACGGAATCGCTCAGCGGGCACTGGATGTAATAGCGGCTGAGGTTGTCATTGCGCATCGAGCACAGCGCAAAGCCACGGTCGGAGTTCACATAGATCAGCTCTTCGTTGACCGGGGGTGTTTCGCTAAGAATGCCCAGCCAGCCGAAGGGATAGACCTTTTCATATTCGCGGCGCACGTCATCGGGGATCGTCTTGCGGCTGACACCGTGAAAGCCGTCGCAGCCGGCGATATAGTCGCACTCGATCTGACGCTCCTCATCGCCGACACGATAGGTGACGCGCGGGCTGTCGCCATCGGCCCCGAGGATTTTCACATCCTCGACGTTGAATTCGATCACGCCCCCGGCTTTTTCGCGCGCCTCATAGAGGTCACGGGTCACTTCGGTCTGGCCATAGACCATGACCGGCGTGCCGGTGAGGGCGGTGAAATCAATGCGGAAGGTCTCGTCTCCGGCGCAGATCAGGGTGCCGTCATGGGGAAAGCCCTCGGCATGCATGCGATCGGCGCAGCCTGCGGCCTCCATCAGTTCGACCATGCCCTGTTCCAGCACCCCGGCGCGGATCCGGCCCAGGACATAGTCCTTGGTCTTGCGTTCCAGCACCACGCTGCTGATCCCACGTGTGTGCAAAAGCTGCGACAGCAAGAGCCCGGAGGGTCCGCCGCCGATAATGGCAACCTGAGTTTTCATGGTAGTCTCCTCGTTTGAGGCGGTAATATCATGCTTCATATGGTATCAAAAATGAGTTATATCGTAATTTGATTGCTATTATTGGTAAGTATAAAACGTGGACGTCAAATGGATCGTCGTATCAAATTCCGCCATCTTGATGCCTTTAGCGCCATTGCGCGGGAGCTGAGCCTGAAGCGCGCGGCAGAGCAGCTCCATCTGACGCAGCCCGCGATTTCGCGCAGCCTCAAGGAGCTGGAGGAAATCGTCGGCGCGACGCTGATGGATCGCAACCGGGCGGGGGTGCGGCTGACCCCGCAGGGCGAGATCTTTTTGCAGTTTGCCGAGCAAAGCACCGCCGCGCTGCGCCAGGGGTTGCGCAGCCTTCAGAACGAGAAAGCCACCATCGGGCGGTTGCGGATCGGCGCGCTGCCGAGCGTGGCCTCAGGGCTATTGGTGCAGGCGACACAGGTGTTTCTGGCGCGCAACCCGGATATGATCCTGCATGTCGAGGAAGGATCGCATGAGGCGCTGACCGGGCGGTTGCGCAGTGGCGGGCTGGATCTGGTGCTGGGGCGGCTGGGGCGGCCCGAAACCATGGATGGGCTGATCTTTCACCAGCTGCACAGCGAAGAGGTTGTTGTGGTCTGCCGGGCCGACAGCCCGGCGGCATCGGTCAAACGGTTTGAGGATCTGGATCAGTTCCGGGTGCTGTATCCGCCGCAGGGCTCGGCCATTCGGCCCCTGATTGCACGGATGCTGATTTCCAAAGGGGTGCCGCTGTTTCACGACCGGATCGAATCCGCCTCCTCCTCCTTTGGGCGGGGGATGGTGCTGTCGGATCCGAATCTGGTGTGGTTCATCAGCCGGGGCGTGATTGCCGATGATATCGCCACCGGGCGCATGGCGGTGCTGGATCTGGACACCAGCGCCACGATCGGATCGGTGGGGATCATGAGCCGGGCGGAGGAGGTGCCCTCCGCCACCAGCCGGGCCTTTATTCGCTGTATCGGGCCATCCTGAGCGCGGCCCTGCTGGCCCGGCGTTACCGGGACTGGGGGCTGCCGATGCGGTCGATCTGATCCAGCAACGCAAGGCAATGGTTGAGCGCGGCGCCCGTGGCCTCGGCCATTGGCGGCAGGGTCATCCATTCCAGCGCCCAGGCCGCGCCGGAGCGTTCCTGTTCGTGGATCATTGCCTGCGCCAGCGCGCCCTGCTGGCTGGCGGTAAAGCGCGCCAGGGTGATCATCGCCTCGGCCGCGACGGGGTTTTGCTTGTGCGGCATCGCCGAGGAGCCGCCGCCCCCGCGCAGGGCGATCTCGTCCAGCCCCTGTTGCGCCATCAAGGCGACGTCCTGGCCGATCTTGCCAAGGCTGCCAGAGACCAGCGTCAACCAATGGCCAAAGGCGACCGGGCCGCTGCGATCGCTGTGCCAGACCGGCACGAGGGACAGGCCCAGCTCCTGCGCAACCGCGCTGGCGACCGCATCAGATTTGCCTTCGGGGCTGTTGCGCAGGCCGATCGCGCCGCCGAGCTGCACCTTGGCGATCTCGGCGCGGGCATCTGCGGCGCGGTCGATCTGGCCGTCGATGGCGCGCTGCCAGGCATTGATGCGCAAGGACGCGGTGGCGGGCAAGGCCGCCTGCATGCGGGTGCGGCCCATTAGCGCGGCGCCGCCAAAGCGCTGGTTCAGCTCTGCGAGTTGTTTTGCCACCTGTTTCAGTCGGGCGGTCAGCATGTGCTCCAGCTGCAAGAGCGTTAGCGCCATGGCGCTGTCGATCACGTCCTGGCTGGTGGCGCCGCTGTGGATCGCCTTGGCGACATCCGCGTCCAGCCCGGACCGCAAGGCGCGCACGAAACCCGGCACCGGCAGCCCGTCCACCGCGCTTTCGGCGCTGAAATCCGTGCCTTCAAAGCCAATGATTGCCTGCAAGGCGGGCTCGGCCTGCGCCGCGCTGACCACGCCCGTGGTTTCCAGCGCGCGGGTCCAGGCGGCCTCAAACGCCAGCATGTGGCGGGTAAAGGCGGGGGCGGAAAAGAGCGTTGCCACCGCATCGTCGCAATACATCGGGCCAAACAGGCCGCGGGTCAGCGGGTTGGTCATGCCTCGGCTCTCGCATCTGTGGTGGCGACTTTTGCGCCCGGCGCGATGGTGGGCGGGGCGGCGTTCAGCTGGTCGATGGCAAAGCCCGCGGCTGCCTTGTATTTCGCCATAAAGGCCGCGCGCTCCTCGGCGGGGATGACATCGTCGATATTGTCAAAGGTGCCGCCGCAGCGTTCGTCCAGCAGGTTCAGAAGGCCAAAGGGCCCTGCCCCGCGATTGCGCAGGATCAGCTCGGACACCGGCGCGCAGAGCTGCGCATCATAGGCGGCGAGGGCTGCCGGGCTCACCCCCAGCGACAGCATCTGGGCGCCAATGGTGCGCGCGTCGATGATGGCCTGGCTGGCCCCGTTGGAGCCGGTGGGATACATCGCATGCGCCGCATCCCCCATCAGCGCGACGCCACCCTCCACCCAGCTGGGGATCGGATCGCGGTCGATCATCGGGTTTTCATAGGCGCAATCGGCCTGTTCCAGCATCGCGGGCACATCCAGCCAGTCATAGCGGAAGTCTTTGAAGTGATGCGCAAATTCGCTCAGCTCGATGGGGCGGAACCAGCCGTCCTGCTGCCAGCCGTCGGCATTGTCCACGGTCATCTCGGCGATCCAGTTGATCAGCGCATAGCCATCGGCGTCGGGTTTGGAGATCGGGTAGATCACCATCCGGTGGCGGTGGGTGCCAAGACCGATAAAGGAGCTCTCGGTGCGCAGGGGTTTGGCCCGCACGGTGCCGCGCCACATCAACACGCCGCCCCAGTGGATGGGGGGCTGGTTGGGATACATCTGCGCGCGAATGGCGGAGTGAATGCCGTCGGCGCCGATCAACAGCCGCCCTTCTTCAAGGCTGTTCTCGCCTTCGGCGTGGCTGATCTGTGCGGTGACGCGGCCCTCGGCCTGGCTGAAGCCGGTGACCTTTGCGCCCAGTTGCACGGCGTCCGGGCCGGCGCGCTCCAGGAGGGTGTTATAGAGCAGCATATGCAGCTTGCCGCGATGCACCGCGTATTGCGGCCAGTTATAGCCCGCGTCCAGCCCGCGCGGCTCGGCATAGACCTCGCGGCCATTGAGGCCGACAAGCGCCCATTCCTGCGCGGGCAGGCCGACCTCATCAAGCATCTCGGCGGTGAAGCCCAGATCAAAGAGTTCGCGCACCGCGTTGGGTTGCAGGTTGATGCCGACACCAAGGGGGCGCATCTCGCGGGCGGATTCGAAGACCACAAAAGGGACGCCGATCTGATGCAGGGTGAGGGCCATGGTCAGCCCGCCGATGCCGCCACCGGCGATGAGCACTTTGTCTTCTGTCACGTGTTTTGCCTTACTCGTGGGGCCGGTTACTGCAACAGCACCGGGATCTGAATTGGCCCGCGAAAGCCGAAACCACGCCAGACCACCGCATCTATATCGGGGATGGTCATATTGGGAAAGCGGTCAAACAGGGTGGGCAGCATGATATGCCCCACCGCGCGGCGCGCCACATGGGTGCCCTGACAGAAATGCGGCCCGTTGCCAAAGGACTGGTGATGGCAATCCTCGCGGTAAACGTCAAAGGCTTCGCCGTTTGACACCACATCCTCGTCGCGGTTGGCGCTGGCCTGGATGGTCATCACGGTATCGCCTTTCGGGATCAGGTGACCGCGGATTTCGACGTCCTCGGTGACCAGACGAGAGGAGGCGGAGATCGGCGCGACCCAGCGCACGCCCTCCTCGAAGGCTTTGACCCAGTCGTTGTTCTTTTTTACCTCGGCCAGTTGGTCGGGATTGGTCAAGAGCCCGTAAAGCGTGGTGTTCAGCGCGTCGCGCGGTTCGTTGATGCCGCCGCCAATGGCGATTTTGATATTGGCGTAGATCTGCTGCATCTCGATGGGATCTTCGGCATTCAGCATGACGGAGAAGGCCGAGGGGTTGGGATTGGCGCGGTGACGATCCTGCGCCTTGTCGAGCAGCGCGTGGATGGCCTCGTTGGCGCGGTCGGCGCGCTCAAAGGGGGCATCGCGCCAACCGAAATTGCCGGCGCCCTCGATCAGGGCCTGCGACCATTCCATCATGTCAGCGTCGCTGGCGTCCTCGACGCCCAGAAGCACCGCCAGCCCGCGCGCGGCATAGGCGCCGGAGAGGAGTTCGAACAGATCGACCACCTCGCCACGCGGCAGGCGGGCGACGTAGTCTTCGGCGATCTGCTGATACTTCGGCATCCATTCGGTCTGGATGACCTTGGGGTTGAAGGCGGGCGCCATCGCCATGCGCTCGCGTTTGTGTGCCTCGCCGTCCTTGCGCATCAGCGTATGCGCCCAGAAGGCGCGTTTCATCGGGGTGTTGGGATCGTCGGAGCTGAAGATCTCCGGCGTGTCCTTGACGAATTTGGTATCTGCCGCCTTGGTCAGGAGGGTGCGACCGGTGGATTTTACCCGCACCACCGGGCTCTCGGCCCGCAGCTTGCGATAGATCGGGAACGGATCGCTCTCCAGCTGCTCCAGCGTGATCGTGTCGTTAATCGGTGCAAGCTCTGCCATGTCACCCTCCTCCCTGAATGTGATAGCCTAGATTGTCTCTCCGAGAATGCGCAACGCGTTTTCCTTGAGGATCAGCGGGCGAACCTCGTCCTTGAACGGGGCCTTTTCAAAATCCGCCAACCAGCGATCCGGGGTGATCGCGGGCCAGTCGGAGCCAAACAGCATCTTCTTTTTCAGGATGGAGTTGGCGTATTTGACAAAGATCTCGGGGAAGTATTTGGGCGACCAGCCGGACATGTCGAAATACACATTGGGCTTGTGCTGGGCCACGGCCAGACCTTCTTCGGTCCAGGGAAAGCTGGGATGCGCCAGGACGATCGGCATATCCGGGAAATCCACGGCGACGTCATCCAGATGCATCGGGTTGGAATATTTCAGCCGCATGCCCATGCCGCCGCGCATGCCGGAGCCAACGCCGGTCTGGCCGGTGTGAAAGAGCGTGATCACGCCTTCCTCGGCGCAGGCTTCGAGCACCGAATAGCAGGCCTCGCGGTCATTGGGAAAGAAACCCTGCATGGTGGGATGGAACTTGAACCCACGCACGCCGAATTCGCGCACCAGGCGGCGCACCTCGCGGGCGCCCGCCTTGCCCTTGTGCGGATCCACCGAGGCAAAGGGGATCAGGATGTCGTTGTTTTCGGCGCAGAGCTGGGAGACTTCCTCGTTGGAATAGCGGCGAAAGCCGGTCTCGCGCTCGGCATCCACCGGGAAGATCACAGCCGCGATATTGCGCTCGCGATAGTAGTTGGCGGTGTCCTGCACGGTGGGCAACATGCCATCCACCCCGGCCGGATTGCGGAAATACGCGGCCATGCCAGCCTGGAACTCGTTATAGCCATCATCCCGGCAATGATTGCAGGGCTCCTCGGCATGTGTATGAAAATCAATGGCTTTCACCTTTTTGAAGTCGACCATGCCGGGGCTCCCATGCGTGTTTTGAGGTGTTGTCAAAGAATGCTATACATTAAAACTGTTTACCTATACAACAAAAACCAAGAAGAGACCGAGGGGATCAGATATGAATGATGGCACGACCCAAAGCGGCAAGGTCACACGGACCGAGATCAATGGCGATATCGCAACGCTGATTTTTGACCGGCCCGAAAAGCGCAATGCGATGAATGACGCGTTGGTGGATGAACTGGATCAGTTCTTTTCCAACCCGCCCGAGGGGGTGAATGCGGTGATTCTGCGCGGCGAAGGCGGTCATTTCTGCTCTGGCCTGGATCTGGCGGAGCACGAGCATCGCGAACCCGTTGCCGGGGTGTTTCATTCGCGCAACTGGCACCGGGTGTCGGAGCTGATCGAATTCGGCGGGCTGCCGGTGATTTCGGTGCTGACCGGTGCGGTGATCGGCGGCGGGCTGGAAATCGCGGCCTCGACCCATGTGCGCATCGCAGAGCCGAGCGTGCGGTTCCAGCTGCCCGAAGGCCGCCGCGGCATCTTTGTCGGCGGTGGCGCCTCAGTGCGGGTCGGTCGCCTGATTGGCGCGGATCGGATGCGGGAAATGATGCTGACCGGGCGCAACTACGGTGCCGAGGATGGTCTGCGTCTGGGTCTTGCGCATTATTCCGTCGAGGACGGCGAAGGGATCGACCTCGCGCATAAGCTCGCGCGCCGGATTGCGGACAATGCGCCTTTCTCCAACTATCTGATGATCAATGCGATCTCGCGCATTGGCGATATGTCGCGATCTGACGGGCTGTTTACCGAAAGCCTGGCAGCGGCCATGTGCCAGACATCCGACGGTGCCAAGGAGGGTTTGCGGGCCTTTCTTGAAAAAAGAGAGCCGAAATTTCGCTGAGGGCTTGAAGTGCCGCTCTGTTTTGGCGCTGATCGGGGGAGCGGCGGCGCAAAGACAGGGCGCGGCTGGCCATAAATAGACGCTCGTCATGGAAACTTAGGGAGGGAAACCATGAAAAGAAGAGACTTTATCAAGACCACCGCGCTGGCGGCAGCGATGCTGGCAGCGCCCGGAATTGCCAGCGCGCAAGAGGTGACGCTGCGGCTGCATCAATTCCTGCCGCCGGTTGCGACGGTGCCCGCGCAGATCCTGAAACCCTGGGGCGAGCAGCTGGAGGCGGCCTCTGACGGGCGCATCAAGGTGCAGCATTTCGACGCGATGTCGCTGGGCGGCCGCCCGCCAGAGCTGATGGACCAGGCGCGCGACGGCGTGGTGGATATGTCCATGACGCTCGTCGGCTATACGCCCGGGCGTTTTCCGCGTTCGGAGGTGTTTGAGCTCCCCTTCATGATGACCGATCCGGTGGCCACAGCCAAAGCCTATTGGGATATGGTCGAGAGCGATTTCCAGAACAATGAATATGCCGATGTGAAGGTGCTGGGCGCCTGGGTGCATGGCCCCGGCTTGATCCATTCCAAGGGCGGTGTAAACAGCCTTGAGGACATGAAGGGGCTGACCCTGCGCGGCCCGACCCGGATCATCAATGATCTGCTGTCCGAGCTGGGCGCGGAGCCGGTCGGCATGCCGCTGCCCGCGATCCCGGAGGCGATCTCCAAGGGCGTGGTCAAGGGCACCGTTATCCCCTGGGAGGTCACCCCGGCGGTGCGCCTGACGGAGCTGTTGCACAATCACACCGAGTTCTCGGGCAAAGAGGCGCTTTATACCTCCGCCATCGTGCTGGTGATGAACAAGGACAAGTACAACGCGCTGCCGGAGGATCTGAGGGCCATTCTGGACGCTGAATCCGGGGCCAAACTGTCGGCCTTTGCGTCGCAGGTCATGTGGGACGGTGACGTTCCGGCCCGCCAGATCGCGGTGGATGCCGGCAATACCATTGTCCAGCTGGACGAGGCCGAGGTGGCGCGCTGGAAAGAGGCCTCCAAACCGGTGGTCGAGCGCTGGATCGCGGATATGGACAGCAAGGGCATCGACGGCGCCGCGCTGATCGAACAGGCCAAGGCGCTGATCGCCAAACACGGCGGCTAAGGGCGCGCCAGACGATAAAAGGGGCGGGTCTTCCCGCCCCTTAGTTTCGGGGAGCGGGAGGACGCTATGTATCGGAACCTGAACCGTCTTGCGGAAGGGATCGCAACGCTGCTGGCCCTGGCCGGAGGCGGGGTGTTGCTTGTGCTTGTTGCGCTGACCTGCGTGTCGATCATCGGCCGGGTGCTGGTGCCGCTGGATGTCGGGATCGGCCCGATCCGGGGCATCTATGACATGACCGAGATCGGCATGGCGGCGGCGATCTTTGCCTTTCTGCCCTGGACCCAACTGCGCGAAGCCCATGCGCGGGTGGATCTGCTGCAACCGGTGCTGCCCCGGACCCTGGACCGGCTGCTGGATCTTCTGTTCAATATCGCCATGTTTGTCGCGGCCTTGGTGGGGACGCATCGGCTCTATCTCGGGATGCTGGACAAATATTCTTACCATGAGACCACCCTGATCGCGCAGATCCCGGTCTGGCAGGGCTATGCCGCCAGCCTTGTGGGCGGGGTCGGGTTCATTTTCGTTGCCGCATTTTGCATTCTTCGCGCCGCGCGCCGTGTCGCCGGCCTGCCGGACTAAGAGGACCCCATCATGAGCAATATCGACCTCGCCCTCTGGTCCTTTCCGATTTTGCTACTGCTGGTGTTCCTGCGCATGCCCATCGCGCTGGCGATGATTGGCGTCGGCGTGGGTGGCACCTGGCTGGTGATCGGCAGCCCGATGATGACGCTAAACCAGCTCAAGACGCTGACTTATGGGACGTTTTCCAACTATTCCTTCTCGATCATTCCGCTGTTCCTTTTGATGGGGCAGTTTGCCACCCTCTCGGGCATGTCGGCGGCGCTGTTTCGCGCGGCCGAGAGTTTTCTGGGCCATCGCAAGGGCGGTGTGGCGATGTCGGCGGTGGGGGCCTGCGCCGGGTTTGGCGCGATTTGCGGCTCCTCGCTGGCGACGGCGGCCACCATGGGCCAGGTCGCCCTGCCCGAGCTGCGCCGCTTTGGCTATCCGGGATCCCTGGCGACCGGCGCGCTGGCGGCGGGCGGCACCCTTGGCATTTTGATCCCGCCTTCGGTGATCCTGGTGATCTATGCGATCCTGGCCGAGCAGAACATCGAAAAGCTGTTCATCGCCGCGCTGATCCCCGGCATTCTGGCGGCGATCGGCTATATGATCGCCATTTCCGTCTGGGTGCATTGGTCGCCCAACAGCGCCGCGGTCAAGGAGCGGATGCCCTGGAGCGAGCGGCTGCGGGCGCTTGGCAGCGTCTGGCCGGTGGTGACGATCTTTGTCGTGGTGGTTGGCGGCATCTATACCGGCATCTTTACCCCCACCGAGGCGGCTGCGGTCGGGGCCACCGGCACCGGTCTGGCGGCGCTGGCCTCGGGCGAGATGAACCTTGCGCGTCTGAAACAGGCGATCCTGTCGACCGCCTCGGCCACCGGGATGATCTTCTTGATCGTTCTGGGCGCGGGCATCTACAACAACTTCCTGTCGCTCACCCAGCTGCCGCAAAGCGCGTCGATCTGGGTTGGCGATCAGGGCTTCTCGCCCTGGCTGATCCTGACGCTGGTGCTGATCATGTATCTGATCTTTGGCTGCGTGATGGACAGCCTGTCGATGGTGCTGCTGACGGTGCCGATCATCTATCCGATCATGTCGGTGCTGGATTTCGGCATGAGCGCCAGTGATTTTGGCCTGTGGTTCGGCATTCTGGTTCTGATCGTGGTGGAGGTCGGTCTGATCACG
>NZ_JAATOX010000087.1 GCF_011806385.1 Phaeobacter sp. HF9A
TTCGCGTCCTTCGGATTTGACGGTTTTTTGTCCTGACCGCCTCTCAATTCCTTGAAATAGAACCACTATTCCTTCAGTATTGCTCGTTGTCAGGACAAAAAACTGACAAACCAGTGGCGCAGGATTAATGGGTCCTGAGCCTAGGCCCCGAACATAGAAGAGTAGAGCAACAGCCGAGCCGTTGCAGAAGGATGGACGCGACATGACCTTGCCGTTTGATGGGGCGATCAGCCACTACTATGAGGAGGACGCCCCAAAGGACATCCGCAAGGCGGTCCAAATGGCTCATAAGGACGACATCCTGAACCCCAGCTACCCCTATGACACCGAGATCGGCAAACAGGCCTATCGCGACCAATATGAGGCGCTCCAGATCGAGCTGGTCAAGCTCCAGGCCTGGGTGAAATCCTCCGGCCAGCGCGTCGCCATCGTGTTCGAGGGGCGCGACGCTGCCGGAAAAGGCGGGACAATCAAACGCTTCGTCGAGAACCTTAATCCACGCGGCGCCCGCGTGGTGGCGCTCAACAAACCCACCGAGACCGAAGCCACCCAGTGGTATTTCCAGCGCTATATTTCGCAGCTCCCTGCCGGGGGCGAAATCGTCTTTTTTGATCGCAGCTGGTACAATCGCGGCGTCGTCGAAAAGGTCTTTGACTTCTGCACCGACGATCAGCGCGAGCATTTCTTCTCTCAGGTCATTGATTTTGAAAAAATGCTGGTCGACGAGGGCATCCATCTGTTCAAGTTCTGGCTGAACGTCGGCCGCGCCGAGCAACTGCGCCGTTTTATCGCGCGCGAGCGGGATCCGCTCAAACACTGGAAGCTCAGCTGGATCGACGTCGAGGGGCTGAAACGCTGGAACAGCTACTCCCGCGCCATCCGCGAGACCCTCTATCGTGGCCAAAGCACCCATGCCCCCTGGACGGTGGTGCGCTCGGACGACAAGAAACGCGCCCGGCTGGAAGCGATCCGGCATGTGCTGCTGCGCATCGACTACGACAACAAAGACCCGCAAGCCCTTGGCGATCCAGACCCTCTCATATGCGGAGGCCCGGATATCTGGGATGCCTAAGAAACGTGGCTACCATCACGGCAACCTGCGCCAGGCCCTGGTTGAAGCAGCCCTGAGCCTGATCGAGCTCAAGGGCCCGACCGGCTTCACCCTTTCGGAGGCGGCAAAACAGGCCGGCGTCACCCCGGCCGCCGTCTACCGCCATTTTGAGGGCCGCGAGGATCTCATCGCCGAGGCCGCGCGTCAGGGCTTTCTGATGTTCGCCGACCTCATGCAGCATGCCTATGACAAATATCAGCCCTCGGCCCTGGCCGCGTTCGAGGCCACAGGCCGCGCCTATCTCGCTTTTGCGCGCAAACATCCGGGCCACTATATCGCGATGTTTGAAAGCGGCATTGCCGCCAACCGCACGCCAGAGCTCGCCGAGGCCGCCAATCGCGCCCGCAGCGTGCTGGAGCAAGCCGCCGCCGGGTTGAGCCAGCATATCCCCGCGGAAAAACGCCCCCCCGCCTCGATGTTCTCGGCCCATATCATGGCCATGAGCCACGGCGTGGTCGAACTCTTCGCCCGCAATGCCCCCGGCGCGGCCTCCCCCTACGCGCCCGAAGACCTGCTGGAAACCGGCATCGGTATCTACCTGCGCGGCCTCGGCCTGATCGACCCCGACGCCTGATCTTCTTCTAACGAAAAATATCCCGGGGAGCGCGAGGGGCAGCGCCCCTCGCTTTTCATCTCGTCCAAACAAAAAAGGCCGCCCGCGAGGGCGACCTTCTGAATATATATGCTGAATATATATGCAGTCCAGCAGCTTAACGCTTGGAGAACTGGAACGAACGCCGTGCTTTGCGACGACCGAACTTTTTCCGTTCCACAACGCGGCTGTCGCGTGTCAGGAAGCCAGCAGCTTTCAGCGCGCCCCGCAGGGAGGGATCGTAAAGTTGCAGCGCCTTGGAGATGCCGTGCTTGACCGCACCGGCCTGACCGGAGAGGCCACCGCCTTTGACGGTTGCATAAACGTCGAATTGATCTTCAACGCCGGCAACGGTGAAAGGTTGACGCAGGATCATTTGCAGCACGGGGCGCGCAAAATAAGCCTTCATCTCTTTGCCGTTGACTTCGACCTTGCCGGAACCCGGTTTGATCCAGACGCGGGCAACCGCGTCTTTCCGTTTACCAGTTGCATAGGAGCGGCCCAGCTCGTCACGAACGGGTTCGCGCGGTGCCAGCTCTTCTGCTGCGGTTTCGACGCCTGCGACAGCGCCCAGCTCTTCGAGAGTAGTGATCTGATCAGCCATCGTCATTAGCTCCGGGTGTTTTTCTTGTTCATGGATTTGACATCCAGAACTTCGGGGCTCTGGGCTTCATGCGGGTGCTCGGCACTTGCATAGATGCGCAGGTTGGTCATTTGCTGGCGGGACAGGCGGTTGCCCGGCAGCATGCGCTTTACAGCCTGATAGACCACGCGCTCGGGATGTGCGCCGTCTAGGATCTGTTGCTTGGTGCGGGATTTGATACCGCCCGGGTGACCCGTGTGCCAGTAGAAGTTCTCTTCGCGCTTCTTACCGGTCATCTGGATCTTGTCCGCATTGATCACGATGACGTTGTCGCCCATGTCCATATGCGGGGTGAAGGTGGCTTTGTGCTTGCCGCGCAGGCGGGTGGCAACAATCGCAGCAAGACGGCCCAGCACCACGCCTTCGGCGTCGATGATGATCCACTTCTTGTCGATGTCTGCCGGGGTAGCAGAGAAGGTTTTCATGTCAGGTCAATCCTGTTTGTCGTGAAGCTGGTGCCGCGAGCGACTCCATCTGAATTCGATGGACGGGGTTTACGGCCCCACCGCAGAACAGTCAACACAGACAACCCAATATTAAACTAACAATATCAATAACTTACAAAATAGGTATTATTATACCCCACAAAACACCCCTCTAAACGCTGATTTGCTCCGGCGGGTTATCCAGAAGCGAGCGCAAGCGCAGCATGGCGCTCTCAAAACGGGCCAGGGTCACATGCCCATTGATCGCAATCCTCACCGCATTTGGCGCCCGTCCGTCCCGCAATGCAAACTCATCCGCTGAGCGCAGCTGCACGCCCTGCGCCTCCGCCGCGCGGGTGAAGGCGCCGGCACGCCAGCCCGAGGGCAGCCGCAGCCAGACAAAGGGCACCTGCGAGTCCCAGGTCAGCTCAAAGGCGCCCAGCACATTGACCGCAACCCGGACATATTCCGCCATCTCGGCGCGCACCTTCTGCACCAGCGGTTTGCTGCGCGGATCCGTCAACAGAATGCGCGTGACCTCCGCCAGGGGCTGCGCCAGGCCAAAATAGCCATATTCCGCCATCCGCCGCAGCGCTGATGTCTTTCCGACCGGCGCGATGGCGAACCCCACCCGCAGCGCCGGGGTCAGGGATTTGGAAATCGAGGTCACATGCCAGCCGAGTTCCGGTGCCAGCGCCCGATAGGTCGGCGCGCGCGCCTCGCCCATGCGGTAACAATCATCCTCCATCACTTGTACCCCATGCCGCTTCAACACCGCCAGAATCGCCTGGCGCCGCTCCAGCGGCGTGAAGGTTCCCGTGGGATTGTGCACTTCTGGACTGGTACAAAGCACCGATGCCCCGGAGTTGCGAATGGCAACTTCCAGCGCTTCGGGAATGACGCCATGCTCATCAATGGCGACGCCCACAACCTTTGCGCGCAGAACCTCCGCCGCGCGCCGAAATCCCGCATAAGAGAGATCCTCGACCAGGATCGTCGGCTCGCTGTCTTGCAGAATGGTTTGCAAGACCGTCATCACCGCATTCTGACCACCATGGGTCAAGACAATATCGCTTTCGTCCAAAGGCCCCAGCGCGGTATCAGAAAGCCAGTCCACCACCGCCTGCCGCACGTCTCTATAGGCATCACGCGTGGGGTAATTCAGCAAGGCCAAGCGGTCACAATCTGCTGATTTTCTTAAAGCTTCTCGAATCAGCGCGACCTGCCCGACATCCACCAGGCGCGGGCTGAACAGGCTGACATGATCTGGATTGGCCTGCTCCAGCAGATGCAGCTGGCGCGACCAGACATCGTCCAGCACCTTGGTTCTTCGCTCGGCGACAAATGTCCCACGCCCAACCTCGGCCTTCAGGACTCCTTCGTCGGTCAGGATGGTATAGGCCCGCGCAACCGTGCCGGGGGTAATGCTCAACTGATAGGCCAGCTCGCGCACCGGTGGCAGCTTTGCACCAATCTGCAATGTACCATTTTGCACCGCCAATCGTATCGTATCCGCAACCCGCTTATACTTCGGGCCCGGCTTTCCCGCGAGGGTTCCAGTCAAGTTAGACGGCCAAATTGTACCCATTACAATCTCCAGTTAGACAGGCGGGATCACACTTTGTACGTCATACATGCCAGTACATTTGAATTGCATCAATACAAAATGTGAGACAGACCATGACACATGTAACAGAACACACATCGCATCTTGCCTATTTGACCAGCCGCCAGACCCTCCCCATGGCGGCAGCTGCGGCAGTCCATTTTGCGGTTCTCGTTACAAAATGGTCGGTCCGAAAACGCACCCGTCGCCAATTGACCCGGCTTGAGGCCGCGCAGCTCCGCGATATCGGCATCGACCGCGTGACGGCGCTTCGCGAAGGAACTCTTCCGTTCTGGAGACCCTGATCCCCGGGGCACAGAACCAACTGGCAGGCCGGAGCGCGTCTCCGGCCTTTTTTTATGTCCAACCTACGTGAAAAAGCACCGGCGGTCAGAGATCCGAGCTCTTGGGCGGGATTGCATAGGTCAGCGTCGCCCGCGCCACCGGCTCCGTCATACCCTCGGAAAAAAGCAGCACATCCCCCACCGCGAGCCTGCGCCCCAGTTTCAGAAGCCGGGCCTCTGCCAGCAGATCGCGCCCGTTTTCGGGTTTGCGCATAAAATCAAGCGAGGCATTGGTGGTCACGGCCAGCGCCTCGGCACCGCAATGCGCCAGAACCAGCGCATAAACCGCAACATCCGCCAGCGCGAACATGGACGGGCCAGAGACCGTGCCGCCCGGGCGCAGGTGCCGCTCCCCCACCTTCAACCGCATGGTAAGCGCCCCGGGATGCAGCGCATCAACCGCAAACTCCCCGATAATTTGGGGGAAGACCTCGTCCAGATAGGTCATCAGACCCGGAGCATCAAAAACCAGTTTCATTCCCGCGCCTCTCTTATTGCATGTGGCGCAGACTGAGACAGCGGCGGCGGCAGCTCAAGTTCGGCCTGAAAAAACGCTACGGCACAGGTGGGTCGGTAAGAATTTTTCGATTATTTTTCCTAAAATTTTCGGAAAATTCAGCCTTTGTTTACGAATGGCGCGCTATTGTTTCCATGTTGAGGCTTCTAATCAAGGCAAGAACATGGCAAGAGTTGGGCAAGCCAACCGGCTTGCCGCAATTCGGGCCGCTGCTTCGGATCGTCCCTCCTACCGGATCTCTCACCCGGGTTTGACGTGAACGAAGCTGCGGCCCAAATTATTTCCCCCTCCCGAACTGCCAGACCCACCGCTGATATTGCGCCCGCCGCGCCCCTGCCCTATGTGCCGTGCCATGACACAAGAGCTTCACATCGTCGGCGGCGGAATGGCCGGATCCGAGGCCGCCTGGCAGGCAGCCAACATGGGCATCAACGTGGTAATCCACGAGATGCGTCCCAAGGTCGAAACCTTTGCCCATCAGACCGGCAACCTGGGCGAGATGGTCTGTTCCAATTCCTTCCGGTCGGATGATGACGAACAGAACGCCGTTGGCCTGTTGCATTGGGAAATGCGTGCGGCCAATGGGCTGATCATGGCCACGGCGGACAAGCATCGCCTGCCCGCTGGCGGGGCGCTGGCGGTGGATCGCGATCCTTTTGCGGAAACCGTGACTGCCACGCTCAAGGCGCTGCCGAATGTGCGTGTGTCCTACGAGGAAGTGACAGAGCTGCCTGACGAGGGCCATTGGATCTTTGCCACCGGGCCGTTGACCTCGCCGACCTTGGGCGAAGCGATCCAGCGCGAGACCGGCGCCGAGCGTCTGGCGTTTTTTGATGCCATCGCGCCGATTGTCTACGCCGAGAGCATCGACATGTCGCAGGCCTGGATGCAGTCGCGCTATGACAAGGGCGAAACCGAGGAAGAGCGCACTGCCTACCTCAACTGCCCGATGGACAAGGACCAATACGAGGCCTTCATCGACGCGCTGCTGGCCGCCGACAAGGCCGAATTCCACGAGGGCGAGACCGCCGGATATTTCGACGGCTGCCTGCCGATCGAGGTCATGGCCGAACGCGGGCGCGAAACCCTGCGCCACGGACCGATGAAGCCCGTGGGCCTTACCAATCCGCATAAGCCCGAGGAAAAGGCCTGGGCCGTGGTGCAGCTGCGCCGCGACAATGCGCTGGGGACGCTTTTCAATATCGTCGGTTTTCAGACTAAGATGAAATACGGCGCGCAAGCCGATGTTTTCCGTATGATTCCCGGGCTCGAGAACGCCAGTTTTGCGCGTCTTGGCGGCATCCACCGCAATACGTTCCTGAACTCGCCAACCCTGCTCGACAACCAGATGCGGCTAAAATCCAAACCCAATATCCGCTTTGCCGGTCAGGTCACCGGGGTCGAAGGCTATGTGGAAAGCGCCGCCATGGGGCTGCTCGCCGGTCGGCTGGCCGCGGCAGAGATCCTCGGTCAGGAGCTGCCACAGGTGCCGCAGGACAGCGCCATGGGCGCGCTTATTCACCACATCACCGGCGGCGCAGAGGCCAAGACCTTTCAGCCGATGAATGTGAACTTTGGCCTGTTTCGTCCGGTCGATGGGCTCAAGGGCGGGCGCCGGGGTCGCAAGGATCGCTACAAGGCCTATACCGACCGCGCCAAAGCGGCCTGGCAGGACTGGCTCGCCAACTTTTGATAGACGCTTTCCCGCTCGTGACGCTAGACTGGCGTCATGACGGAAAAATTTCTGGAAAAGACCTATCGCCTCGGCTCTGTCGAAGAGACCGTTGAACATTACAACCGCTGGGCCGCGAGCTATGACGCGGAGATCGCGGAGAACAACTACGCCACCCCCGGCCGGATCGCGGAGGCGCTCTGGTCCATCCTGCCGGACCCTCAGGCGCCGATCCTCGATTTCGGCTGTGGCACCGGCCTCTCTGGTCTTGCTCTGCGGCGGGTCGGCTATGAGCTGGTGGATGGCATGGACCCCTCCGAAGAAATGCTTGCCGAGGCCGCGAAAAAAGGCGCGCATCGCAAGCTCTCGCTGCTCTCGACAAAGCAGAAAAAGCCCGTCAAGCGCGGGACCTACAGGGGGATCGTCGCCTGTGGCGTGCTGGGCACCGGCGCCGCACCGCCAGAGGTGTTCAGCCATCTGATGAATAGCCTGAAGCGCGGCGGACTATTGGCATTTTCCCTGAATGATCATGCACTTGCAGATCAAAATTACGCGTTTGCGATGAATGAGTGGCTTGATTGCGGCGCGGCGCGGCTGCTATTCAAGGAATACGGGGAGCATCTGCCCGGGCTGAACCTGAACGCCGACGTATATGTGATTGAAAAATCGTGACTTTCACCACAAGATTTGCACCATCCCCCACCGGACCTCTGCATCTGGGGCATGCCTATTCGGCCATTCTCGCCCATGACATGGCCCGTGCCGCCAATGGCGCTTTCCTGCTGCGGATGGAAGACACAGACCTGCAACGCGCCAAACCGGAATGGGATGCGGCTGTTGTCGAGGATCTGACCTGGCTCGGTCTGCGCTGGGACGGGTTGATCCTGCGCCAATCCGCGCATTTGCGCGAGTATGACCGATACCTCGACCGTTTCGACGATATGGGGCTCTTGTACCCTTGCTCGTGCAGCCGTGCGGACATCCGCGCCGCCGTCTCCGCGCCGCAGGAAGGGGTGTCGCACGATCTTTATCCCGGCACCTGCAAAAACCGGCCGATGTCGTATCGCCAACCGGGGGACGCGCTGCGGCTGCACCTTGACCGCGCGCTCGCCCGCCTTGGCGATCAAGACGTGGTGTTTCACGAGACCGGCCAGACCCACAGCGGCACCCATCAGCTGAACCCTGCCCGTGCCCTGCGTGAGATCGGCGATGTTGTCCTGTCGCGCAAAGGCGAAGAGATCATCGCCTATTTCCTCGCCTCGGCGCTGGATGACGTGCACCAGAAGATCACCCATGTGGTGCGGGGCGAGGATCTGTTCGAATTTACCCAGCTCCAGGTGCTGTTGCTGACACTGCTTGAGCTGCCCGTGCCCATCTATCATCATCATCGCCTGATCCGCGACGATGAGGGCAAGCGTCTGGCCAAGCGCGACGATGCCCGCGCCATTGCCAAATACCGCGCCGATGGCGCCAGCCCGGAAGACATCCGGCGGATGGTGGAACTCGCCTGAAAAATCAGCGGTATCAGCCCATTGGCGAGAGAATCTCAACCTCTTCGCCATCGCGCACGGCGGTATAGAAACAGCTGCGTCGGTTGGTGTGACAGGCGGGCCCGGTTTGACGCACCAGCGCCAGCAACGCGTCACGATCACAGTCCACGCGCAGCTCGACCAGCTCCTGCACATGACCGGAGCTTTCGCCCTTGATCCAAAACGCCTGACGCGAGCGCGACCAATAGGTAACCCGGCCCGTTTCCAGCGTCTTGGCGACGCTTTCCGCGTTCATCCAGGCCATCATCAGGATCTCGTGGCTCTCCACATCCTGCGCGATGCAGGGGATCAGCCCGGCCTCGTTATAGGTCAATGTCTCGGGGGCGAAACTCACCGGATCTTGCATGTCAAAAACCTTTTGCATCTCTGGGGTGCGCCCCTATGTATGGGGAACACGGCCTCAGGGAAACCCAGGAACGACACATGTCCAGCGAAACCGATCTGATCAAGCTCTACTCCACCAGGATCCTCGCGCTGGCGGCGGATATCCCCCATCTTGGGCGGCTCGACAATCCCGACGCCACGGTCAAGCGGCGCTCGCCGCTCTGTGGCTCCACGGTGACGGTGGATCTGGCGCTGGAGGATGGCAAGATCACGCAGTTTGCTCAGGACGTCAAAGCCTGCGCGCTGGGACAGGCCTCTGCCGCCGTGGTGGGACAGGCAATCATCGGGCGCAGCCTGGCCGAGGTGGAAACCGCGCGCGACCAGCTCAAATCCATGCTGACCGAGGGCGGCGCCGCCCCCGATGCGCCCTTTGACGGGCTGGAGGTGCTGATCCCCGCGCGAGAGTTCAAGAACCGCCATGCCTCGATCATGTTGGCGCTGGAGGCCACGCTGGAGGCCATGCAGACCGCAAAGAAAGCCAACTGCGCTTAACCATATTCCAATCGGTATTCTGCTAAACTCTGATCTATATTTTGCGAGGTCGGGGAAAAGCACGGCGATGCATCAATCGCGGGACTTCACCGGAAAGCCCGCGATCTCGGCCGCCTGCGCATCGCCCATAAGGCGAACGGATCAAACGAAAAAACCGCCGCACATCCGGGCAGATGGCGGCGGCAAGTTAAAGCGCTTTTATGCGGGACCCGGGGCACACCAAACACCGGCAAGATCTCTCTCGGGTGCGGATCGAACAGGCAGTCGATCCTTACGGGACAAAAGGCAGGTGTCCCCGGCATAAAAGCACAGGCAAAACTCGAAAACGGGTTACAACAGTAAAAACAGTAAAAGCGTGGCTCAGATCAGGCCCGGCAAGTGCAGCGCAACAACCAGCATCACCACCAGCGAGGCCGCGCCCGCTGCATCTTGCAGCAGTGTGGACTGGGAATTGCGCAATACGGATTTAAGCTGCGTGGCCATTGGAAAACCTCCTCGATCTCTGTCCTGCGTTCGCGACGCTTTTGTTGTCCCTTTGTTCTCATTTCACGTGAGTCGTGTAAAGAACTTTTTGAGAACATTTGCGAACAACGTAGAACAAATCTGAGAACAGAACGGATTATCCCACCGAAATCAGACGGATAGCCTCGTCCTGCCGCAGCAACCACAAGAGCGTTCGCGCCGCACGCCCCCGCTCGGAGGTTAGGCCGGGGTCGGTGGTCATCAGCGCGCGGGCATCGCTCTGGGCAATCGCCATCAGATCTGCCTGCCGCTCCAGATCGGCAATATGGAATCGCGGCAGGCCGGATTGTGCGGTGCCGATCACATCGCCCGCCCCGCGCATCTGCAAATCGGTTTCGGCAATGACGAACCCATCCTCGCTTTGACGCAAAATCTCCAGCCGCTTGCGCCCGCCCTCGGTTAGCGGTGGTTGATACATCAGCAGACAGGTGGAATCCGCCGTGCCACGCCCAACCCGCCCGCGCAGCTGGTGCAGCTGGGCAAGGCCAAAGATCTCCGCCCGTTCGATCACCATGATGGAGGCATTGGGCACGTTCACCCCCACCTCGATCACCGTAGTGGCGACCAGAACCCGGCTGCGCCCCTCCTGAAAGGCGGCCATGGCGGCGTCTTTTTCCGCTGGCGGCATTTGCCCGTGGATCAGCCCGACCACCTCATCGCCCAACACCGCACGCAGGTGCTTGAAGCGCTCATCGGCCGCGGTCAGATCCATGACCTCGGATTCCTCGACCAGCGGGCACACCCAGTAGCACTGCCGCCCCTCGGCGATGGCGCGGCGCAGATGGTCCACCACCTCCGACATGCGTTCGGTGCTGAGGATCGCAGTCTTGATCGGTTTGCGCCCCGGCGGTTTCTCATCCAGCACCGAGACCTCCATATCGCCGTATTGGGTCAGCGCCAGCGAGCGCGGGATCGGCGTTGCGGTCATCACCAGGACATCGGCGCGTTTGCCCTTCTCCGCCAGTTCCATCCGTTGCCGCACCCCAAAGCGATGCTGCTCGTCCACGATCACCAGCCGCAGGTCATGAAACGCCACATCCTGCTGGAACACCGCATGGGTGCCGACCAGAATGTGAATATCACCGCGCTGGAGCGCCTCGACCTTGGCGCGGCGCTCCTTGCCTTTGTCGCGCCCGGTCAGGATTTCCAGCACCACGCCGGCGTCATTTGCCAGCGGCTGCAACGCCTCAAGATGTTGACGCGCAAGGATTTCTGTCGGCGCCATCATGACGCCCTGGCCCCCGGCCTCCACCGCCACAAGCAGCGCCATAAAGGCGACCAGCGTCTTGCCGGCCCCCACATCACCCTGCAACAGCCGGTTCATCCGCCGAGGGGCGGCCATGTCCTGGGTGATCTCCTGGATCGCGCGTTCCTGTGCGCCGGTGGGGCGATAGGGCAGCGCAGCGCGCACCTGGCTTTGCAGTTTTTCGGTGCCAACCGAGGCGCGGCCGGGCTGCTCTCGCTCCACCGAGCGCGCAATCGCGAGGGTCAATTGATGCGCAAACAGCTCGTCATAGGCCAGCCGCGCCCGCGCCGGGGCCTCGGGGGCGAGGTCGTCCAATCCCGCGGGCGCATGCGCTTCGGCCATTGCGTCATGCCAATCGGCCCAGCCCTGTTGCGCCTTGTAGGCAGCATCCATCCATTCCGACAAGATCGGCACACGCGCCAAGGCGCTCTGCACCGCCTTGAACATGGTTTTCTGGCTGATCCCATGGGTCAGACGATAGACCGGCTCAAACTCCGGGATCTCATGTGCCTCTTCTACCGGCAGCATATGATCCGGGTGCACCATTTGCGCGATGCCATCAAAAAGCTCGATCTTGCCGGAAACCACCCGGCGCGTCCCTTCGGGCAATTGCGCCGTCAGATAGCGGCTCCGACCATGGAAAAATACCAGCTGAAACTCTGTGTCCTGATCCGTGACCTCGATCCGATAGGCCCCGCCCTTGTTGCGCGCGGGGCGGTGCGGGCCGATGAGCACCTCGACGGTCGCCACCGCAGGCAGTTCCAATCCGCGAATACTGTCGCGCCGCCGCCGGTCCACCACGCTATAGGGCAACGAGAACAACAGATCCCGCGGCGCGGAGATTTGCAACTGTGCAAAATGCTCAGCCGTCTTAGGACCGACACCTTGCAAAGTCTCCAATTCGGCGAATAGGGGGAACAGCTGTTCTGGGCGCCCGCGCATGGTGTTTTATGCCTGTCCAATCAATTCCAGCCATTGGTCCTCGTCCAATGTCTGAATACCAAGATCCGCCGCCTTTGTTGCCTTTGATCCCGCGCCGGGACCAGCAATGAGGATATCCGTCTTCTTGGACACCGAGCCAGAGACCTTCGCGCCCAAAGCCTCCGCCCGCGCCTTGGCCTCGGCGCGGGTCATTTTCTCCAGCGTGCCGGTAAAGACCACGGTCTTGCCCGCGACCGGACTATCGGCTGCTGGCGCGTCGGGCGCGATGATCTTCAGGTGCCGAACCAGCCGATCAAAGGCGGCGCGTTCCTCCGGGTTGGCGAAGGCATCCGACAGCGAGAGCGCCACCGTGGGGCCCAGCCCGTCAATGCTGACCAGATCATCCCAGGCGGCCTGCGCCTCGGCGGCGACCTCGCAGGTGGCAATGGCCGCCTTGCGCGCCTCGGAAATCTTGGCCCGGCGATCCTCAGCCTGGGCGCGCTGGCGCTCCAACAGCTCCGCTTCGTCGGCGGCACGATGCGCCAGGGCTGCGGGGCGCGCCAGATCCGCCGCCTCGGCCAATGCTGTCCAGGTGCGGAAATGCAGCGCCACATCCTTCGCCGCGACCTCGCCCACATGGCGGATCCCAAGACCAAAGATCAGCCGCGCCAGCGCGATCCGGCGCTTGTCGTCAATTGCCGCAAACAGCGCGGTCGCGGATTTGTCGCCCCAGCCCTCGCGGTTCTTGAGCTGCTGCATGCCGCTGCCGTATTTTTCTTTTAGTTCAAAGATATCTGCGGGTTCTTTCACCCAATCATCGGCATGGAACTGTTCCACCTGCTTGGCGCCCAGCCCCTCGATGTCAAAGGCCGCGCGCGAGACGAAATGCTTGAGCTTCTCCACCGCCTGCGCCGGACAGATCAGGCCGCCACTGCATCGCCGCACCGCGTCCCCTTCCTCGCGCACCGCGGCGCTGTTGCAGCGCGGACATGTGGTCGGGAAGACATAGGGAGACGCCCCCTCTGGCCTGCGCTTGAGGTCCACATCGGCCACCTTCGGGATCACGTCGCCAGCGCGGTAAATCTGCACCCAATCGCCGATCCGAATGTCTTTGCCCTCGCGGATCTGCGCCCCCTTGGAATCGAGACCGCGAATGTAATCCTCATTGTGCAGCGTGGCGTTGGAGACCACGACACCGCCCACCGTCACCGGCTGCAAGCGCGCGACCGGACTCAGCGCGCCAGTGCGGCCGACCTGAATGTCGATGCCATCAAGCCGGGTCCAGGCCAGCTCTGCCGGGAACTTATGCGCAATCGCCCACCGCGGCGTGGTGGAGCGAAAGCCGAGCCGCTCTTGCAGGCTCAGGTCATCCACCTTGTAAACAACCCCGTCGATGTCATAGCCAAGATCCGCACGCTGTTCCTCGATGCTGTGGTAATGGGCCAGCAGCTCGGCGATGGTCTCGCAACGCCAGGTCAGCGGGTTGGTCTGAAAGCCGAAGGACCGAAATCTCTCAATCGCCTCAAATTGCGTTTCTGCAAGAGGAGCAGTCAGCTCCCCCCAGCTGTAAGCAAAGAAACGCAGGGGGCGCGCACGGGTGATCTCCGCATCCAATTGCCGCAGCGATCCAGCCGCGGCGTTGCGCGGATTGGCAAAGATCTTGCCGCCGGTTTCCGCGTGCCGGGCGTTTAGCGCCTCGAAATCGGCGTGGCTCATATAGACCTCGCCGCGCACCTCCAGCACCTCAGGCGCGCCGGCAATCTCTTGCGGGATATCGGCAATGGTACGGGCGTTCGCGGTGACGTTTTCACCGACACTGCCATCGCCGCGCGTGGCCGCCTGCACCAATGTCCCGTTCTCATATCGCAGCGACAGGGACAGCCCGTCGATCTTGGGTTCCGCCGTAAGGGCGAGCGGCGCGTCAGGGGGGAAGCCAAGGTAGCGACGCAGGCCGGCGACAAAATCCTCAACATCCTGATCTTCAAAAGCATTTCCAAGCGACATCATGCGCACCGCATGTGTCACCTTGCCAAAGCCGGAGGCCACAGGCGCGCCGACCGTTTCCACGCGCGCGCCTTCTGACGCCAGATCGGGAAAGGCCTCAGCCAGCGCCAGATAGCGCCGTTTCAGCCGATCATACTCGGCATCCGACAGCGTCGGCGCATCTTTCTGGTGATAGTCGAGATCAGCCTTGGCGATCTGCGCGTCGAGTTGGTGAAACTCCGCGCGCGCCTCGGCCTCGCTCATCGCGTTTGGATCCTGCTCTGTCATCCCTGGCTCCGCCCCTTGGGGTAATCGTCTGCCTAGGTGATAGTATTCGATCCCAAGGAGGTCCAGCCTCCGCGCACCAAAGCAAAACCCCGCCAGGATGCTCAGCCTGACGGGGGTCTTAAATTATTGTCTTCAGCAGGGATCGGTCTTAAGCGCCGATGGCCATGCGCGGACCACCGGTGGAGAGATCCTCTTGCGGATCGCGCAGCACATAGCCACGGCCCCAGACGGTTTCGATATAGTTTTCACCATCCGTCGCAGTGCTGAGCTTCTTGCGCAGCTTGCAGATAAACACGTCGATGATTTTCAGTTCCGGCTCGTCCATGCCGCCATAAAGATGGTTCAGGAACATCTCTTTGGTCAGGGTCGTGCCCTTGCGCAGCGACAGAAGCTCCAGCATCTGGTATTCCTTACCGGTCAGATGCACGGATTTACCTTCCACATCGACGGTCTTGGCATCCAGGTTCACCGAGATCTTGCCGGTCTTGATGATCGACTGCGAATGCCCTTTGGAGCGGCGGATAATCGCATGGATGCGCGCCACCAGTTCCTCGCGGTGGAACGGCTTGGTCAGATAATCATCCGCACCAAAGCCGAAGCCCTTGATTTTATTCTCGGTATCATCGGCACCAGAGAGGATCAGGATCGGCGTCTCAATACGCGACATCCGCAGCTGACGCAGAACCTCATGCCCGTTCATATCCGGCAGACCCAGATCCAGCAGGATCAGGTCATAATCATAAAGTTTCGCCAGATCGATGCCCTCTTCGCCGAGGTCCGTCGTGTAAACGTTTAGGTTTGCGTGAGTCAGCATCAGCTCGATGCTTTTCGCTGTCGTGGGATCATCCTCGACGAGAAGAATGCGCATATTGGGTCTCCGCCTGTACTCTGTTGTCCTCAGGTTGCGTTAACCTTGCTTGGAAAAGGTTAATGT
Organism: Phaeobacter sp. HF9A; assembly: GCF_011806385.1. GTDB lineage: Bacteria > Pseudomonadota > Alphaproteobacteria > Rhodobacterales > Rhodobacteraceae > Epibacterium. Next base: position 15,231 of record NZ_JAATOX010000087.1, read on the forward strand.
CCCGTTACCATGTTGGTTAATTTATACGAATCGCACAAGTTAACGCGGCGGTTTTTATCCTAAGGATTGCGAAAATCCTTTAATCTCGTGGTTTTTAACGCTTCTTCGCCGTAGTCCGCCACCGCGCCAACCCAGCTTCGGAACTCTTCCTCGCTGAGATTATAGAGACGTAGAGCCTCGCTTTGAGGAATCAACCCATACAAAACACCGCGTACAACCGCAGCTTTGCGGGACGCGACCCAGCGTTTTGTGGTCTGTGGCGGCAAATCCGCCCGAGTCATGACCGTTCCGTCCGGCAATGTGACCGCGCGGGGGCCATCAACTTTCTTTAAAAACATCGCTATGCCCTTACTAGGATGCGTCTTCTGACTTACTGGGAGGATGATTGGCGCGGAGGGCTTAACGCTAAGTGAAATCGCCCCCTTGAGAATACTTAGCATTTTCCTATATTCTTCGATGCTTTCCCGCACCGCCTGGATCCTTAAGGAGAACACCATGGCCCTGGACAGAGAGTCCCCCGTGGACTCGCCCCTGAATTCCCTTGGTTTTGCCAAGCCCCCCGCCGAGACGCGCGTGGTCGTTGCCATGTCCGGCGGCGTCGACAGCTCTGTTGTGGCGGCGCATCTGGCGGAACAGGGCTATGATGTGGTCGGGGTGACGCTTCAGCTTTATGACCATGGCGCCGCGCTTGCCAAAAAAGGCGCCTGCTGCGCTGGCATCGACATCCATGACGCCCGCCGCGTCGCCGAAGAGCGTGGCTTTCCGCATTATGTTTTGGATTACGAGAATATCTTCAAGGACGCGGTGATCGACGAATTTGCCGACAGCTATCTTGCGGGCGCCACGCCGGTGCCCTGTATCCGCTGCAACGAGCGGGTGAAATTCAAGGATCTGTTGGAAACCGCCAAGGATCTGGAGGCCGATTGCATGGCCACCGGTCACTATATACAGCGCAAAATGGGCGCCAATGGCCCCGAGCTGCACAGCGCCGAGGATGCCAACCGCGATCAGAGCTATTTCCTGTTTTCAACAACACCGGAACAGCTGGACTTCCTGCGCTTTCCGCTTGGTCACCTGCCCTCCAAGGACGCCACCCGCGAGATGGCGGCGCAATATGGGCTCTCGGTGGCGGATAAGCCCGACAGCCAGGACATCTGCTTTGTGCCCGATGGCAACTACGCGGCGGTGATAGAGAAACTGCGCCCCGGGGCGGTGGAGCCGGGCCAGATCATCCATGCGGATGGCCGTATCCTCGGTGAACACAATGGCGTCATTCACTATCCCATCGGCCAGCGCCGCGGCCTTGGCATCGGAGGGCTGAGCGAGCCGCTCTATGTGGTGAAACTCGATGTGGACAGCAAACAGGTGATCGTCGGCCCCAAGGAGATGCTGGCCACCCGCCGTGTCCCCGTGCGCGAAATCAACTGGCTGGGCGATGAGCCCTTCACCAGCCGCGAGGAATGGCACCTCAGCGTCAAGGTCCGCTCCACCCGCCCGCCGCGTGACGCGATCATCCGTCCGATTTCGGACACTGAGGCAGAGGTGGAGCTCTTCTCCGCCGAGGAAGGGATCTCCCCGGGCCAGGCCTGCGTGTTCTATGATCCCAACGGCAGCCGGATCTTTGGCGGCGGCTGGATCTGGAAAGGCGCCTGAGCTTCGCCTTTTCCGAAATATCCCGGGGAGCGCGAGGGGCAGAGCCCCTCGCTTCCTTA
>NZ_JAATOX010000088.1 GCF_011806385.1 Phaeobacter sp. HF9A
GTCGGGATGTCGGGGAAGGTCGGATCGCGGACGATGTTGCCGTCGTTGTCCAGCGCGCCCCAGGTCATCATCGGCACGGCCTTGCCCTGCGCGACCAGATCGGCAGAGGCGCCGAGATAGCCCGAGGAGGTCTGGTAGTCGATGGTGGCTTCGCCGCGCTCGAACATCAGGCGGCCGTCACCGCGCCCCTTGATGCCAAAGACCGGCTCGACGTTCATGCCCAGCATTTCCCAGGCCAGAAGCGGCACCAGGTCAAGGCGGGTTGCGCCCTGGCTGCCATAGATGAAGTCGATATCCTTGAGGTTGTTCGCGGAGCCGTCGAATTTCTTGCCGTCCTCGGCGTTCAGATAGGCGACGCCACCGGTGCCGGAGGCCATCACCGGCACCCAGTCGGAATACTCATAGCGCACGCGCGGATCGCCCAGCAGATAGGGGAACTGGGTGGAACCGGAGGTGCCAAACAACAGCGTGCCGTTGTCATAGGTCTGTTCCTGGAACCAGTTTGCCCCTTTGGTGGAGCCGGCACCGGGCATGAACTTCACCACAACGGTGGGATTGCCGGGCAGCTCCTGCGCCAGCAGCGGCGCAAAGAAGTTGGCCCATTTGGCCGAGCCACCGGTTTCCGAGAAGGGGATAACCCACTCGATGGTCTGGCCGGAAAAATCGACTTCGGCGAGTGCCGGCGTTGCCAGCATTGCGGCGGCTGCAACAGTGGTTGCGAATTTTTTGATGGTCATTGGTGTCCTCCCGTCGACCGGTCGCACCGGGACAAAGCCCCGATGTTCCATGTACTTTCACTTCAAGGGAATGATTCCCTCCTCCAACCTCGCTACAATGCGGTTCCAACCTTGCGTGAAACTTGCGCATCATGACAAAGAAGTAACCATGCGCATCGCTGTAATCGAAGATAATGAAGCATTGGCCGGAGGAATCGCTTTTCGGCTGCGGGACCGCGGGCATGCGGTGGACCTGCTGCATGATGGCAATGCTGCGAATGAATTCCTGGCCCAGGAGGGCGCCGATCTGGTGGTGCTCGACCTGAATTTGCCGGGCATGGATGGCCTTGACGTGTTGCGGGCGCTGCGGCGGCGTGGTGACGGCACGCCGGTGATCTTGCTGACGGCCCGCTCCGAGACCGCCGAACGTGTCGCGGGGCTGGATGCGGGCGCGGATGACTATCTGACCAAACCCTTCGAGATGGACGAGCTCGAAGCGCGGCTGCGCGCCATGGCTCGGCGCAAGAACCTGGAATTTGCCGCGCGGGACATGCTGGGGCCCTTGGTCTTTGACCGCACCTCGCGCCAGCTCCTGAAGGACGATCAGGCGCTCGACATTCCGCGCAAGGAAATCTCCACCCTGGAATGCCTGCTGGAACGGCGCGGACGGATCGTGTCCAAGGCGCAGCTGATCACCCATGTCTATGGCACCGGCTCCGACGCCGAAGACAGCGCGATCGAGCCGCATGTCTCGCGGCTGCGCAAGCGGCTCGAACCTTTCGGCATCAAGATCAAGACCGCGCGCGGGCTCGGCTATATGCTGGAGCTCAACGGCTCATGAGGGCGATGTCGCTGCGTCTGCGGCTGTTCCTCGTCATTCTGCCGCCGCTCTTTGTGGTGTCGGGCTTGTTGGGCTGGTGGCGGTTCGAGGTGGCGCAGCACACCTCCGAGGAGCTCTTCGACCGTGCGCTCCTCTCCGCCGCCCTGGCGATTTCGCGCGATGTGGCGATCTCCGAGGGGGATGCGCTGTCGCCAAGCACCCGGCGGGTTATCTCCGATGCGGGCGGCGGTGAGCTCTTTTATCACGTGACCGGGCCGGGCGGGGTCTATGTGACCGGCTATGCCTATCCGCCGCGCCCCGAGACGCCGGTGGCGCGGGATCTTCCGTCCTATTATTTCGCGACCTATCGCGGCGAGGACATGCGCGTGCTGCGCATGATCGAAAACCGCACCATCGGCATCTTGACCGGCGATACCATTGTGACGGTCTGGCAACGCGTCAGCGACCGGCGCGCCTTTGCCCAGGAGCTGGCGCTGCGGGCGGCGGCCTTGATGGCGGGTCTGATGGCGGCGCTCGCGCTGGTCGTCTGGTTCGGGGTGCAGATCGGCCTGCGCCCGCTGAACGACTTGCAGGCGGCAATCCAGCAGCGCTCCCCTGACGAGCTGGGCCCGATCCGCCGCGCGGTGCCGCATGAAGTCTCTGGCGTTGTCGCCACCCTGAACCGGCTGCTGGGCCAGGTGCAGGACAGTTTTGAGGCGCATCAGGCCTTTATCTCGGACGCGGCGCATCAGCTGCGCAATCCCGCAGCGGCGATCCTGACCCTGGCGGAAACGCTGCCGCAGATGCAGGACGGGGCAGAGCGCGCAAACTGCGAGGATCAATTGATCCACGCCGCCCGCAAATCCGCGCGGCTCTCGGAGCAGCTGCTGTCGCTGGAGCGGCTTCGGTATAATGAGAGCACGGCGATGACATCCTTTGACCTGAACACGGTTGTGGAGGAGGTCTGCCGCGATTTTGCCGCCCGGGCGCTTGCGCGGGATCTGGATTTCTCCCTCACCCCGGCGGCGGAGCCGCTGCTTGTGCTCGGCAATCCCATCCTTGTGGGCGAGGCCATGATCAACCTGCTTGAAAACGCTCTGAAACACGGCGGCACAGAGATGACCGGCATCGTCGTGCAGACCCGCGCCGAGGCGGGCGACGCGGTGGTCGTGATCGAGGATGATGGCGTCGGCATCCCGCCCGACAAGATCAGCACCGCCTTTCGTCGGTTCTCGCAATTGCAAAGCGGCGAGGGCTCGGGCCTGGGGCTGGCCATTGTCGAAAAGGTGATGCTGCGGCACCAAGGGCGCGTGGATGTCGCGCCGGGCGAGACAGGAACGAAGTTCTGCCTTCGGTTCCCGCGCCAGGCCGTGGGCTAACCCGCAGCATCCATGGTCAGAACGGGGCGCGCCGGGGCTTACCGGCGGCCCGTTTTCCTGGTCTTCCAGACCGGGGGCACATCCCCCGCCATGATACAGCCATAGGGGTCGATGTAGTCCTCGATCTCGGCCAGATCGTAGGATTTGATCTGGGCAACCACATTGTCGGCGTTCTTGTAGCCCGACGGCAGCTCCGAGGGATCCACGGCTCCGGCATGAAAGCGCACGTCCAGACCCTTGGTCTCGGCCCGCATCATCTGCTCGGGCGTGACCGATCCCATCCGGCGCCGGTGTTCGGAACGCGAGAAGTTGCGCCCGGCGCCATGCGGGCTGAAGCCAAGCCCATGCGTCGCATCCTTGCCGCGCACCACCAGCACCGGTTCGGACATGTTCAGCGGAATGAGCGTCAGCCCCGTCGCATCCGCCGCATATCCCTCCCAGGCCGGGGTCGCCCCCTTGCCGTGATAATAGAGATCGCCGCGTTTAAAGACGAAGTTATGCTCGTTCCAGAGCCGCGCGCCCACATCGCTGACCCCTGCCGCCTCGACCGTGGCCTGATGGATGGCATTGTGGTTGGCCTTGGTCCATTTGCGGATCAGCTGCAAGGCCTCCCAATAGGCGCGCCCCTCTTCGGTGTCTGCCGGGATCCAGGCGTTCTGCTTGGCGGTCTTGGGCGACAGCTTCTTGCGGAATTTCTCAGCCACATGCATGCCATGCTTATAGAGCACCGCCCCCGGCCCGCGCGAGCCATGGTGGGTGACCATCGCCGTGCGCCCCGTCTTGCGCGAACGCCCGACAAACAGGAAATGGTTCCCGTCGCCCTGCGTGCCCATATGCTCCTGCGCCATGCGCAGGGATTTCGGGGAATTCAGAAACGCGTTTTTGCGAAACGCATCCAGCAGCTTCAGCGAGGTGGTGAAACGCTTGCCCTGCGCCCGACCACCGGGTCCAAAATGCGTGACCGATTGCGCCGCATCCAGCACCGCCCCGGGATCGGCATCACCCAGATCGGTGATCATGACGGAACAGCAAATGTCAGCCGAATGCATCCCCGGATGGATCGCATTGCGCGCCGCAACCACGCCGCCAACCGGGATCGTGCCGACCGGCCCCGCCGGACAGGCGTCGGGCATGATGGCTCCCGCGACAATCGTTGGCGTCTGCATTACCTCGGTCATCGTCTCGCGAACCTTGATGATATTGTCCGCTTCATCCGGGTGATCGGCGTCGATGTTCTCGTGAAACGCCACCGCGCCGGGGGCGTGCAGGTCCATCGTCACCGGTGCCGGGGGTTTCTCGCGCTCCAGCTCTTGGCGGATGCGCACCAATCCAAAGCCCTCGGCGCGCATGTCATTGGCGCGTGCCAGAAGGGCCGGGAACTGCGTGCCAGGGCGATGGCCCCAGTCTTTCAGATCTTCCCCCGTGACCGGGGCGATTGTGTTGCCTTCCATGATATTCGTCCTCCGGTTCGTTCCCGAACCCCGGTCGTTTCAATTAAGTCCTGCGCTCAGGGCGTGACCTTGAGCGATCCGCGGCGGGCAAGGCGCTGGTCTGGGCCTTGCCCTTGCGGCCTTTTCAGGCCCTGGCGACAAAAGTGAAGAAACAGTCGGGAGGCCCGCCCCGCAGTTGAATGGGCAACTGCGTTTGCCATGTGGGCGCCGGCACGGAGGGGAGTTGAACCCGCTCGACCTATCCCGGTTTGTGCCATGTAGTTCCTTCGGCATTCGCCAGGGGTGTTGTTTTTGATAGGGTCTCGGCGACAAAGGTTGGTGAAACACCTGCTCTACCTGACTGAGCTACATCGCGCTGCGATGGCGGGATTCGAACCCGCGACACGGAGATTGGAGTCTGTAGTTCCACCGGCATTCGCCGAGCGTTTCCTTTCAATTCGGGTCAGGCGGACAAGTCGGATTGTGAGACGAAGCATGTTATTTAATGTAGTCCCACAGGCATTCCGCCTGAGTGTTTCTTGTCTGGCGCCCCCGGGCAGTTGCCCGCCCGGAGGTCTGGTTACAGCTCGATCCGCTCGATCTCGCCAACCCAATGGTCCGGGCCGGTCTGACCGGAGGCAAAGGCCGCGATCTGGTCAAAGACCGCATCCGAGAAGCCGCCGACATTCAACACGTCCTCGCGCGTCTGCGCCTGCGTGGTGCCGTAGGGCGCGATGTCGATGCAGACCAGCTTGGCGCTCGGATTGCGACGCTTGATCGCCCCCCATTCCTTCAGCATCGCCGTTCCCTGACCGCCGGCCCGGGCATCCACCCAGGACTGGTTGTCAGACACAAACACCACCAGATCCGGGCTGTGCTTGTGATGGTTCAGCCAGGCCAGCGGCGCAGAACAGTTTGTTCCACCCCCCGCCAGAGCAGCCAGACGCTCGGCATTGGTCAGGATCGTGTCGCGCGGCTCCAGACCTATCTCGCGCACGTCAAAGTCGAACGGCAGAACCTCGCACGCCCGGTTGGCCCGCTGGAAGGACGCCGCCACGAGGGCAGCGATATCCACGTGACGCACGGTCGAGGTCGCCCCCTTGCGATAGCCGGTCGCGGCCATGGTCATGGAGCCGGATACGTCCGGGCACACAACAACCTGCCCCTTGATCTGCGGCACGTTCCGCACCGCGATTTCCATCGCGTCATGCAGCGCATCCACGATCTGACGCGGCATCTCGCGGGTCACGGTCCGCGCGGCCACCATCAGCTGATAGGGAAAGGCCTTGGCCGCCCTGATCTGCTTTTGGTCCCGCAGCCGTGCGGCCACCTGATGCACGTTGCGCTGCACCTCGAACACGCCATGGCGGTGAAAGGTGTTCAGGTTCTGACGCACCATCTGCCAGGAGCCATTGCGCGCGATCTGCGCCCAATGGGTGGGGGACAGCTCCAGCTGCGTCAGCATCTGGAACGGCACCTCGGGCAACGCTCCCTTGCCGGTTTCCTTGAACACCATCCAGTCCTGCACCGCCTGCGGCAACAGCGCCAGATCGCAGGGGCGCCCGACGATCCAGGCAAACAATGCGTCGCGCTCCGGCGACGCCGGTTTCGGATGCACCATCTTGATCACATCCGCCAAAGACGGATCATTGCCGATATTGGCATTCAGGAGTGCCCAGTCAGAGGCAGCATTCAGCCAGCCCTGCACCATGGCCTTGGGCGCGGTGCCCAGGGATTTCCGGCCGGTCTGGCCAGAGCGCATGACCTGCACAAAGCTGCGCAGCATCTTGCCGCTATCGACCACACGGCCAAAGGCCGCACGAAACAGCACCGGATCACGCCGCGCCAGAACCGCCAGCAAGACGGCCGGCATGTCCTTCATATGGCCGGCCTGGCGGGCATAGATCGCGGCCTGCGCCAGGTAGCGCGGCTCAACGGCCTCTGCCAGCGTCAGAACGCGGTTTAGCTCTTGTTGCGGCGACTGATAAGCCATGCCGCCAAATGTGCCGGTCACCGCGACCTGCGCCAGGGCATGGGCATCGGAATAGGCGTAGGCTGGTGCGCGGTGGGCATTCCTTGCGGTCGCTTTCGGCAGCAACGGGCCTTTCATCGATGCAAACACGGATTTGTTCGCCATGTCTTTGATCCTCATTGGTTTGTGAGGATGTTTTGGCATAGCGATCCGGCGGGAAGAAAGAAAATCGAAAATATAACTAAGTATCTGATTTATATGTTTTAAATTCCGTTTTGATTCCTCCTCCTCCCCTGTATCTTATCCATAAGTATCGTATTTTATATCATTGGATAGTTTCATGAAGAATGTGGTTATTGGTTTTCTCGGAACCCAGCTCGACATGGGCAGGAAACGTCGCTGGCGGCCGACCCTCAGCCTTGTCAGCCATGATCATTTCAAGGTGGACCGGCTCGAAATTCTCTATGACATGCGGTTCAATCGCCTTGCGAAGCAGGTCCAGCGCGAGATCGAGGAGCGCGCGCCCGCCACGGAGGTGCTGCTTCACCAGCTGGACCTGAACGACCCCTGGGATTTCCAGGAGGTCTACGGCAAGCTTTTCGATTTTGCGCGCGCCTATGGGTTTGATGACGCGCGCGAGCGCTACCATGTGCATCTGACCACTGGCACCCATGTGGCGCAAATCTGCTGGTTCCTGCTGACCGAAAGCCGCCACCTGCCGGCGCGGCTGATCCAGACCGGCCCGCCCCGATCCGATCAGGACCAGCCGACACTGGATGTCATCGACCTGGACCTAAGCCGGTACAACGCGCTTCAGCAGCGCTTTGACCAGATGTCGCGCGAATACAGCGACCAGTTGAGGGGCGGGATCGAGACGCGCAACGCGGCCTATAACGCGCTTATTGACCGGGTGGAGCTGGTCGCCAGCCAATCCGATGAACCGATCCTGCTGCTTGGCGAAACCGGCACCGGCAAGACCGAGCTGGCCGAGCGCATTCACAGCCTCAAACTGGATCGTCGCCGCATCAAGGGGCGGCTGGTGCATGTGAACTGCGCCACCCTGAACGGCCCGGATGCGATGGCGACGCTGTTTGGTCAGCGCCGCTCCTATATGGGCGCGGCGGGGAGCGAGCGCAGCGGGCTGCTGCGCGAGGCCGATGGCGGTGTCTTGTTTCTCGATGATGTCGATGAACTCAGCCTCAATATGCAGTCGGTCGTGCTGCATGCCATTGAGACCGGGCGCTTTTATCCGCTTGGCTCTGATCACGAAATTTCCAGCCGGTTTCACCTGATCGCCGGTGCCAACAGGGATCTGCGCAGCCTGACCGCCACCGGGCAGTTTCGCCCGGATCTCTTGGCGCGCCTGACCACATGGCGTTTCACCCTGCCGCCGCTGCGTCAGCGTATCGAGGACATCGAGCCCAATTTGCTGCACGAGCTGGAACGGTGCGAGCGCAACCTGGGCCGGCATGTGGGGTTCAACGCCGATGCACGCCAGCAGTATCTGGCCTTTGCCACCGATCCGGGCACCGCTTGGCCGGGGAACTTTCGCGATTTCTCGGGCTCCATCCGCCGTCTCTGCACGCTGGCGCCTCGGGGTCGCATCACCAAGGCGATGGTCGCAGCCGAAATCGAGGGGCTGCGCGCGGATTGGAACTCGGCCCAGAGCAAGGGTGACATCACCTTGGTGGCGGAGGTGATGGGGGAGGCGGCCTCTGAGGTGGATCCGTTTGATCTGGTGCAATTGGCCGAAGTCATCCGGGCCTGCCGCGCGGCGCCCAGCCTCAGCGCCGCCGGACGCGCCTTGTTTTCGGTGTCGCGCGGCAAGCGCAAGACGCAGAACGACGCGGACCGGCTGCGCAAATACCTTGCAAGATTCGATCTGGAATGGGGCGCCCTCTAGGGCCGGGCACGCGCCGTCAGCTTTGGCCGATCTCAAAATCCGGCAGGCTGTCGAGCGCGTTTTTCAGCGCATCACTCCAGCCCAGGGCGATCTGTTGGAAATAGGTATCGTCCGGCTCGATCCGCCCTTGATGGCCGATCTCAAAACTATCGGTGCGATACAGATGGAAATCAAACGGCGCCCCAACCGAGAGATTGGCCTTCACCGTGGAATCAAAACTGACCAGCATCAGCTTCATTGCCGCCTCAAAGCTCATTTCCGGGTGATAGGCGCGCACCAGAATGGGGCGGCCGTATTTGGTTTCGCCGATCTGGAAAAACGGCGTGTCGGCGCTGGCCTCGATGAAATTGCCCTCGGGGTAGATCAGAAACAGCCGCGGCGGTCCCCCGGCGATCTGCCCGCCGAGGATCAAGGTTGCGCGAAAGGCATTGTCGGCCTGCTGCCCGGCTTCGCGGTGCTGGTCGATCACCTCGCGCAGGGTATCGGCCACCATGGTCGCGGCCTGAAACATCGACGGCACCCCATAAAGCGAGGGCACCCGATCCGCGGGCGATTTGGTGCGCTCGTCCAGCAGGCTGATCACCGCCTGGGTGGTCGCGAGGTTGCCCGAGGACAGCAACGTGATGACCCGGTCGCCGTCCTGCTGCCAGACCGACATTTTCTTGAAGGTCGAGATATTGTCCAAACCGGCATTGGTGCGGGTGTCGGACATGAAGGCCAACCCCTCGTTCAGGATCATTCCCACGCAATAGGTCATCAGGGCCTCACTGCTGCGCTACGTCTATCTGGACCTCCAGCCGTTCGTCACCGCCGCCGATCCGTGTGCCAGATACCGGTGCCGCGTCGGAATAGTCCAGCCCTGTTGCGACCCGAACATAGCGCGTATCGGGGGAAATGCCGTTTGAAATGTCAAAACCGACCCAGCCAAGCCCCTCCACATGGGCCTCTGCCCAGGCATGCATGGCGTCCTGCGCGGTCTGCATATCCAGCATCAGATAGCCGGAGACATAGCGGGCAGGGATGCCCAGTTTGCGGGCGCAGGCGATAAACACATGCGCGTGGTCCTGACAGACGCCGCGCCCGGCCTCGATGGCGTCTTCGGCGCTCCAGCCTGCATCAGAGGCGCCGATCTCATAGGCGATCTCGTTGCGGATGCGCTCCGACAGCGCATGCAGCGCCTCCAGCGGCTGGCTCTCGTCAATGCCGCGCAGCAATTTGCGCACGCCGCTGCGCGCCTCGGTGCGCGGTGTCGTGGTCTCATAGAGCCAGAGCGGCGCGGGCCCGCGGTGGCGACCGATCACGCCATGGGTCTCGATCAGATCCACGGTGCCCTCCGAGATGATCTCGACCTCGGTGGCGTTGCGCTCGTAGCTGATCAGCTCCAGCACATTGTTGTGGTGATCCTCAAACGACAGCTCCTTGCGGCCGCCCACCACCCGGGTGCTCCAGTCGCGCACGGTCTGCGCCGCTGTGCCCTTGGGGGTTTTACGGATCTGTTGCAGGGCGAAAGTGACAGGGGTTTCAAAGCGATACCGTGTCACGTGGTGTATTTTCAGGCGCATGGCATCACTCATAAAACCGGTTGTCAATTTCGATCTGCCGCGAGATGCCGGAGAGGCCCCGCAGTACATCCTGAATGTATTCGTGCAAGCCGAAGTCAAAGATCGCCGAGACATCATGCAGCAGATAGCGGCGCTCCAGCTGGTCGATCTTCTTCTGGGCCTCGGACGGGCGGGGCGCGGTGGCGTTGAGATAGCGCAGGTTGTCTTTCAGTTTGCTGACACAAAAGGCGAGGCTGCGCGGCATGCGCTTGTCGAGGATCAGGAAATGCGCGATCTCCTGCGGCCCGGCGCCAGCACCATATTCCATCCGAAACCCGCCCCGGGCAGAGACGGACCGCAGGATGCTCTCCCATTGCACATTGTCGATGGAGCTGCCGACCGCATCGACCGAGGGCAGCAGCACATAGTATTTCACATCCAGAATCCGCGCGGTGTTGTCGGCCCGTTCCAGAAAGGTGCCGATGCGCAGGAAGTCATACATTTCGTTGCGCATCATGGTGCCATGTATCATGCCCCGCACCAGCGCGGTGTTCTGGCGGATCTGGCGCAGCACGGCGGGCAGGTCGCGCTCTGACACCTTGCGGGACAGCAGCTGCTGGTTGGTCATATAGGTGGCGTTGATCGCCTCCCAGACCTCGCCGGTGATGGCGGTGCGCACCAGGCGCGCGTTTTGCCGCGCGCTCTCGATACAGGTGAGGATGGAGGAGCTGTTCTCCCGCGCCCTCAGCATCCAGTTCAGCGCCGCGTCCTTGGTCAGCGCCTGACCGGAGGCTTCAAACCCCTTCAGCACCCCGGCGGAGCGCAGCACCGAGGCCCATTCCTCGTCGTCGGTGCCCAGACGGGTGAGGGCGATCCTCTGGCCGGTCTCGATCAGCCGGGCGGTGTTTTCGGCGCGTTCCAGGTAGCGGGACATCCAGAACAGCCCATTGGCGGTTTTTCCCAGCATGGTCGTCAGTCCTCCAGAACCCAGGTGTCTTTGGTGCCGCCGCCCTGAGAGGAATTCACCACCAGAGAGCCTTTTTTCAGCGCCACGCGGGTCAATCCGCCGGGGGTGACCTGCACCTTGCCCGGGCTGACCAGCACAAAGGGCCGCAGATCCACATGCCGCGGGCTGAGCCCCGCGCGCGAGAAAATCGGCACCGTCGACAGGCTCAGCGTTGGCTGCGCGATGTAATTGCCGGGGCGGGCCTTCAGCTTGCGGCGGAAGGCGGCGAGCTCTTTCTTGGAGGCGGCAGGGCCGATCAGCATGCCATAGCCGCCAGAGCCATGCACCTCCTTGACCACCAGTTCCTCCAGGTTGTCGAGCACATAGGACAGCGCCTCCGGTTCGGAACAGCGCCAGGTCTGCACATTTTGGAGGATGGGGCGCTCGCCGGTGTAAAATTCAACGATCTCGGGCATATAGCTATAGATCGCCTTGTCGTCGGCGATGCCGGTGCCGGGGGCATTGGCAATCGTGATGCCGCCGGCGCGGTAGACATCCATGATCCCCGGCACGCCGAGGGCGCTTTCTGGGTTGAAATTCAGCGGGTCGAGGAAGTCATCATCCACCCGGCGATAGAGCACATCAATGGGCTTGTATCCCTTGGTGGTGCGCATCGCCACGCGCCCGTCCATCACCCGCAGGTCATGACCCTCGACCAGCTCGACCCCCATCTGGTCGGCGAGGAAGGCATGTTCGAAATAGGCGGAGTTGTAGATGCCGGGCGTCAGCACCGCCACCACCGGCTTGTCAGAGGTGCGATCCGGGCAGCAGGCCGCCAGCGAGCGGCGCAGGTCCACAGGGTAGTTCTGCACCGGCAGCACCCGGTTTTGCGAAAACAGGTCCGGGAACATCTGCAACATGGTCTCGCGGTTTTCCAGCATATAGCTGACGCCGGAGGGGGTGCGGGCATTGTCTTCCAGCACGTAAAACTCGCCCGGGCCGGTGCGCACCAGGTCGATCCCGACGATATGGGTATAGACACCGCCGGGGGGCGTGACGCCGATCATATGCGGCAGATAGGCGGCGTTCTTGCTGATCATCTCCTGCGGGATGCGCCCGGCCTTTACGATTTCCTGCTTGTGATAGATGTCGTGCAAAAAGGCGTTGATGGCGCGCACCCGCTGTTCGATGCCGCGTGACAGGCGGCTCCATTCGGTGCCGGAAATGACGCGCGGAATGATGTCAAAGGGGATCAGCCGCTCTTCGGCCTCCGCCTTGCCATAGACGTTGAAGGTGATCCCGGTCAGGCGAAACAGCTCCTCGGCCTCGCGCTGCTTGGCCCGCAATCGCGCCGGGTCCTCGCTGGTGATCCAATCATGCACGGAGCGATAAGGCGCGCGCAGCTGCTCCTCGGTGCCCCACATTTCGTCAAAATAATTTGATGCGGTCATGCCTTCTCTCCTCGCTGGCAGTCCAAGCTAAGAGGGGCGCTTTGCGATGATACATCGCAAGCGATATGCGCAAGGGGCTGGACTGGGGGCTTTGTATAATCGCGCGGCACGAATTACCGATATGAGTGAATTTTAATCATATATGAAATGCTAGGTGCCGCTCTGCGTTCTGGCAAGCGTCTTGCCGCATGCCTGTCGCACCCCGTCGCATATCGTCCGATGATCGCAGTGTTGCGACCTTGCGGCCTAGGCTCAGGACCCATTAATCCTGCATCACTGGCGCGAAATCCACGAAAGATCAGTGCTTTGGTCTGCGCCGGGAATAGTGGTTCTATTTCCAAGCAGGCCAAAGTGCTGAGATGAAGTGGATTTCGCGTCCTTCGGATTTGACGGTTTTTTGTCCTGACCGCCTCTCAATTCCTTGAAATAGAACCACTATTCCTTCAGCATTGCTCGTTGTCAGGACAAAAAACTGACAAACCAGTGGCGCAGGATTAATGGGTCCTGAGCCTAGTCCAGGCGACGCCGGCGGATCATCTCCGGGCGGCCGGGCAGGGAGAGGCGCGCATCGCCCCGGCTGCTTCGCGCGATGACCTTGCCCTTGGCCACCACCGCCAGCCGCGCCGGGCGCAGGCGGATTGCCTCGGTCGGGGTGGCGGCATCCAGCACCACCAGCGAGGCCAGCGCGCCTTTGTGTAGGCCATACTCCTGCAACCCCATAATCTGCGCGTTGGTCTCGGTGACCATGGTGAAACAGCGGGTCATCTCCTCGGGGTGGGTCATCTGCGCCACATGCAGCCCCATGAAGGCCACGTCCAGCATGTCGGCGGTGCCCAACGAGTACCACGGGTCCAGCACGCAATCCTGTCCCCAGCCGACGGGAATGCCCATCGCCTGCATCTCCTTCACCCGGGTCAGCCCGCGCCGTTTGGGGAATGTGTCATGCCGCCCTTGCAGCACGATATTGATCAGCGGATTGGGGATCGCCGAGAGCCCGGCCTCCGCCATCAGGGGCAGCAGTTTGGAGACATAGTAATTGTCCATCGAATGCATCGAGGTCAGATGACTGCCCGCGACCCGCCCTTGCAGGCCAAGGCGCTGGGTCTCATAGGCCAGGGTTTCCACATGGCGCGACAGCGGATCGTCGGTCTCGTCACAATGGATATCGACCATCAGCCCGCGCGCGGCGGCGATCTCGCAGAGGTCTTTCACCGACTCCGCCCCCGCCGCCATGCTGCGTTCAAAATGCGGAATGCCGCCCACCACATCGACACCCATATCGAGCGCGCGGATCAGGTTCTCGCGGCCGGTTACACTGCGATAGAGCCCATCCTGCGGGAAGGCCACCAGTTGCAGGTCGATATACCCTTTGACCTTGTCGCGCAGCTCCAGCATCGCGGTGACGGTGTTGAGGTGGTCGGGCGTGGTGTCCACATGGCTGCGGATCGCCAGGAGGCCCATGGACGCCGCCCAGTCGCAATAGGTCAGCGCGCGTTCCACCATCTCGTCAATCGTGGCCAGATCGCGCAGCTCGCCCCAGAGGTCGATGCCCTCCAGCAAGGTGCCAGAGGCATTCACCCGCGGCGTGCCATAGGACAGCGTCGCATCCATGTGGAAATGCGGATCGACAAAGGGCGGCGCGACCAGATCGCCGCTGGCGTCAATGACCTCGCGCGCCTCGGCATTGATGTCGGGGGCAATAGCTGCGATGCGCTCCCCGGTGATGGCGATATCGGCGCGGCGGCCCTCCGGCAGGGTGCCGCCTTTGATGATCAGGTCAAACATTCTCACTCTCTCCCTCGCGATATGGCAGCCTCCGCGCGCTGCGGCACCTGACCCGGCGCCAGCATGGACAGGATGTCGTGCCGCATCAAGGCGGACCACGCGGCGGGTCCACGAAGCGGGCAGGGGCTTGCCCAGAAACAGCAGCCCGCCTGTGCATTTGGGGCTGGCGTTTCGCGCTGGCCGCTGGCAGTCATACGCCATGACAGAGACTTCGCTTGTTTCGCCGCAGCAGGATGGTGCCGGGCGCTGGCCGCGTGTGGCCCTCACCGGCTTTGACGGCATCGTTGTGCGCTTTGCCGACAGCCTGAGCGAGCCCGCAAACCGGGCCGCCCTGGCCTTTCGTGCGGCTTTGGAGCGTGCCGGCTGGTCGGCGGTGTTGGAAACTTCCACCTCGCTGGTCTCCACCTATCTGCGGTTTGATCCGCTGGGCTGTGATCATGCGCGGATGCAGGCGCAGGTCGAGACCCTGCTGGCCGAGCACGACTGGTACGCGCAGCCCTTGCCCGAGGGGCGCAAGCTCTGGCGGGTGCCGACGGTTTTTGGCGGGGATCTGGCGCCGCAACTGCCCGAGGCCGCCGCCCGCGCCGGGCTCAGCGCTGACGAGGCCGTGCGCCAGATCGCCGAGACCCGCCTGCGGGTGCAGACCATCGGCTTTGCCCCGGGGCAGCCCTATCTGGGCGAGCTGCCCCCGGCCTTTGACATCCCGCGCCAAACCGATCTGACCCCGCAAGTGCCCGAAGGCGCGGTGGTGGTGGCGATCCGCCAGATCGTTCTGTTCTCGGTGAGCACCCCCACCGGCTGGCGCCACATCGGCCAGACCCGCTTTCGCCTGTTCCGCCCCGATGCGCCGGACCCCTTCGTGTTGCGCCCGGGTGACGAGGTTTTGTTCGACCCGATCCCACCCGAGCACTACGCGGCCCTTGCGGCGGCAGGGCCAGATGGTGGCGCGCGTTGGGAGGCTCTGCCATGAGCCGCGCGCTGACGGTCTTGCAGGCCGGGCCGGGCCTCACGGTGCAGGACATGGGGCGCAGCGGCTATCTGGTCTATGGGCTGTCGGCTGGCGGGGCCGCCGACAAGCTGGCCCTGGCCGAAGGCGCGGCGCTTCTGGGGCAGGACCCGGAGCTGGCTGCGCTGGAGCTGGCCGGGCTGGGCGGCAGGTTTCAGGCATCCGAGGACATGCGCATCGCGCTGACCGGCGCGCCCATGTCCGCCGCGCTCGATGATGGGACCGCCCTGCGCTGGAACGCCAGCCATCTGCTGCCCAAAGGGGCGGTTCTGACCATTGGCGCGGTGCGGGCGGGCTCCTATGGCTATCTGCATCTTGGCGGCGGTATCGCCACGCCGCCGCTCTTGGGCGCGCGCAGTGCGCATCTGGTCTCCGGCCTCGGCGCGCGGGTGCAGGCAGGGGACGTGCTGCCCATCGGCACGGATCGGGGAGGGGCCGTCAATATGGCGCTGGAACCCGAGCCGCGTCTGGATGGCGGCACGCTCAGGATGCTGCCCAGCCTTCAGACCGGGCTTTTTGGCGCAGCCGAGCTTGCGCGCTTTCAGGACACGGTCTTTACCCGCGACAGCCGCGCCAACCGCATGGGCGTGCGCCTTCTGCCCGAGGGCGCGGGCTTTGCGCTGGATGGCGGGCTCAGCGTCCTGTCCGAGGTGATCGCGCCGGGGGATATCCAGGTCACCGGCGACGGAACGCCCTATGTGTTGATGAGCGAATGCCAGACCACCGGCGGCTATCCCCGCATCGGCTCGGTGCTGCCGTCGGATCTGCCGCGCGTGGCGCAGGCGCAGGCGGGCACGACCTTCCGCTTTGCGCTGGTCTCGCTCCCCGAGGCGGTCGAGATCGAACGCCGCGTCGCCGAGGCGCGTGCGCGCCTGCCGGGCCAGCTGCGACCGCTGTTGCGCGACCCGGCCACGCTGCGCGATCTGTTGTCTTACCAGCTGGTCAGCGGCGTTACCGCCGGGGATGATCTGGATTTCGAGAACTGAACAGGCCCGCGGAGGGGCAAAGCATATGACAGGCAGCGTTGATCTGAACGCCGATATGGGAGAGAGCTTCGGCCCCTGGGTCATGGGGCGCGATGCGGACATTCTGGAGGTGGTGACCTCGGCCAATGTGGCCTGCGGTTTTCATGCCGGGGATTGGGACGTGATGGCGCAGACCATGGCGACAGCCGCGGCGCGCGGGGTTGGGATCGGCGCGCATCCGGGCTTTGCCGATCTTCAGGGATTTGGCCGGCGCAACATGCATCTGCCCCATCAGAGCCTGGCGCATCTGGTGCAATATCAGATCGGCGCGGCGCAGGCGCTGGCCCGCGCCGCAGGGACAGAGGTGCGGCATCTGAAGCTGCACGGGGCGATGGCCAATATGGCGGCGGCAGACCGCGAGATGGCCCGCACCTGCTATGAGGCGGCGCTGGCGGTGGCGCCGGAGCTGATCATCATGGTGATGGCCGGCACCCAGCAACAGGCCGCCGCAGCGGAGATCGGCTGCCCGGTGGCCTGCGAGATCTTTGCCGACCGCGCCTATAACGCCGATGCCTCCTTGCGGGATCGGTCGCTGCCCGGCGCGGTGATCCATGATGCGGATCTGGCTGGGCAGCGGGTGGCAAAGATGGTTGCGGAGGGCGCGATCCTCGCCGAGGATGGCAGCCGCATCCCCACGCGCATCGACACGATCTGCCTGCATGGCGACACGCCGGAAGCCCTGGATATCGCCCGCAGCGTGCGCCGCGCGTTGGAGGCAAACGGGATCTCTCTGCGCCGCTTTGACGGAGCGCCACTCTAGCTCGGCGGCGCTGCTGCCAGCGCGGCGAGAGAGGAGGGGGCGGCTCCCGCCCATTTGACGTGATCTGG
>NZ_JAATOX010000089.1 GCF_011806385.1 Phaeobacter sp. HF9A
GGGTCGGGCTGGAGATCACCGGCGAAGATGGCTTTGAGCTGTCAGACCATTCCGACATGGGACAGATTTCGCGCCAGCCCGCCGACCTTGCCGGGCAGCTTCTGAATGAGACCCACCAATACCCGGATGGCGCGATGCTCTATCTCGGGACGATGTTTGCCCCCACCAAGGACCGCGATGGCGCGGGCATGGGCTTCACCCACAAGAGCGGCGATATCGTCACCGTATACGCCGCCGAGCTGGGACGCCTTGTGAACCAGGTGCGACCCTGCAATGAGGTAACGCCCTGGACCTTTGGCACCGGGGCATTGATGCGCAATCTCGCGGCAAGGGGAGAGTTGAAATGACCAAGCGCCGTCTCAGAAGCCAGGATTGGTTCGACAACCCGGATCACGCCGACATGACCGCGCTCTATCTAGAGCGATTCATGAACTACGGGCTGACGCCGGAGGAGCTCACCGAGGGGCGCCCGATCATCGGCATCGCGCAATCCGGCAGCGATCTGTCGCCCTGCAACCGCCATCACATCGACCTGGCCAAGCGCGTCAAGGACGGCATCCGCGATGCGGGCGGCATTCCGATCGAGTTTCCGACCCATCCGATTTTCGAGAACTGCCGCCGCCCGACAGCGGCGCTGGACCGCAACCTGGCCTATCTTGGGCTGGTGGAACTGCTGCATGGCTATCCCCTGGATGGGGTCGTGCTGACCACCGGCTGCGACAAGACCACGCCCGCCGCGATCATGGCGGCGGCCACGGTTGATATCCCGGCCATTGTGCTCTCTGGCGGCGCCATGCTCGACTCGGTGCACGAGGGGCGGCTTTCGGGCTCCGGCACGGTGATCTGGCAGTCCCGCCGCCGCTATGCCGCGGGCGAGATTGACCGCGCAGAATTCCTGGAGGCGGCGCTGGAGTCCGCCCCCTCGATCGGCCATTGCAACACCATGGGCACCGCCTCGACGATGAACGCCCTGGCCGAGGCCATGGGGCTTTCGCTGACCGGCTGCGCCGCCATTCCCGCCGCCTACCGCGAACGCGGGCAGATGGCCTATCGCACCGGCAAGCGCGCGGTCGAGCTGGTGCACGAAGACCTGCGCCCCTCCAAGATCCTGACCCGCGACGCCCTGTTGAATGCCGTGCGGGTGAATGCCGCCATCGGCGGATCCACCAATGCGCAGCCGCATCTGGCCGCGATCGCCGAGGCCGCAGATGTGGAACTCAGCCATGACGACTGGCAGATCCACGGCTACGACATCCCGCTCATCGCCGATGTGCAGCCCGCCGGGCGCTTTCTGTCCGAACGCTTTCACCGCGCCGGCGGCGTCCCCGCGATCATGTGGGAACTGGCCGAGGCAGGCGTGCTGGACACCAGCTGCACCACCGTCACCGGCCAGACCATGGGCGAAAACCTCAAGGGGCGCGAAGCAAGGGACCGCGAGGTCATCCGCCCCTACAGCGCGCCGCTGATGGAACGCGCAGGCTTTCGCGTGCTCTCGGGCAATCTCTTTGATTTTGCCATCATGAAAACCTGCGTGATCTCCGAAGACTTCCGCCGCCGGTTCCTGTCGGATCCCGGCAACGAGAACTGTTTTGAGGGGCGCGCGGTGGTCTTTGACGGCTCTGAGGATTATCACACCCGCATCAATGACCCGGCGCTGGACATCGACGAACGGTCGATCCTGGTCATTCGCGGCTCCGGCCCGCTCGGCTGGCCGGGGGCGGCGGAGGTGGTAAACATGCAGCCGCCGGACCGGTTGATCCGCGCCGGGATTTCAAGTCTGCCAACCATCGGCGACGGGCGGCAATCGGGAACCGCCGACAGCCCCTCGATCGTGCATGCCTCACCAGAAAGCGCCGAAGGCGGCGGGCTGGCCTGGCTGAAAAGCGGTGACAGGATCCGCATCGACCTCAATGCGGGGCGCTGCGACATGCTGGTCGATGAGGAGGAAATCGACAGGCGCCGGCAGCAAACGCCGCCGCAGGTTCCCGCCACGCAGACCCCCTGGCAGAAGATCTACCGGCAAGAGGCCACGCAGCTCAGCGATGGGGCTGGCTTGCGGTCAGCCAAGGGCTTTCATCGCATTGCGCGCACCCTGCCCCGGCACAACCACTGAGGCGCACAAACTCGGGCGGGAGGACCTGCGCGTCCTCCACCCGATGCCAGCGAAATACACGCGCATCCACCAGCTGGCCCATCCAGAAATTGATCTGTGCCGCCTCGGCGACGCAAGACCCTGACCCGAGCCCCCTCTGCGCCCCGACACGGAATGATCGCGGGGGCGCAGCCTGTTTTGCATGTTGTCCTGCGCCCTTAGCTGGGCAGGTATTCGGCGCTCCAGCTTTCGGTGACCTGGCCAGATTTCAGCATCCGCGTGATCGCCGCATCGGAATACCCAAGCTCGGTGAGAATTTCCCGTGTCGAGGCGCCGAACTTCTCGGTCGGCGACAGGGCAAAGACCTTGCCGCGCGTGGGGCGCACCGCATAGGGGTCGAGCTGGATCACTTCATGGCCGCTGGGATGGTCGGCATAATGCGAGAAGGAATAGCTGCCCCGGTCGGTGCCGGGCGTGCCATCGGGCTCGCGCATGTTTTCAGAGCGCAGCGCGTCGATGTTGTGACAGATCGCGCAACCGATATCCGCCGCGTGCAGCCGGTCAATCCATTCGGTCGCCGGATGCATCTGGAACGCCCCCGCCAGATAGGCCGCGCGGTCCTCCTCGGCAAGATCGGGCAGCTCTGACAGGTCCTCGACATTGCGGAACCGCGGCAGGTCGGCCTCATAGGCGCTGAGCAGGATATAGACACCAGACGCCGTGCTGTAGAAACGGCTGAGCGAGTCATAGCCGTTGACCTCCGGGCCCGAGGGCTCGTCAAACAGCCCGCGCCCCTGGAAATCATAGGCAAAGGGCACCTGCAACAAGCCGCTGTTGGCCGAGAGCGAGGTCCGCCCCCGCCCGATCCGGCCAAAACGGTGCTTCTGATACAGCGCCGATGCGACTGCCAGCGCGCCGCCAAAGCCGCACATCACGTCGATGGTGCCGACATGGGCGTGTTCTTCGGGGTGGTCCATCGCGCCGCCAAAGCGCAGCATGATCCCCGTGGTGGCCTGCACCAGATCGTCATAGCCGATGTAGTCGGTCCGCACGCCGCGCCGCACACCGCTGAAGCAGTCCAGCTTGCAAAAGATCGCCTCGGGATTGAGCTTGCGCAGGCTGTCGGCATCCAGCCCCATACGCTTGATCTGGCTGTCCGGCGCGTTCCAGAAGATCACATCGACGGATTTCACCAGATCCTCGAACACCTTGCGACCATGTTCGGACTTCACATCGGCCAGGATCGACCGCTTCCCGCGCCCCTGGCTGAGACCATAGATCACGGTGTTCCAACTGTCATAGAGCGGCTGGGCCGGGTCGATCTTGATGACCTCGGCCCCGAACCGCGCAAGATAGCTGGCGGAATGCGGCCCGGCGATAACATTGCACATGTCCAGCACGCGCACGCCCGACAGCCAGCCCTCCTGCTCGACCGCGTCCTCCGGGTCGGGAATATCGGTACGCAGCTTGCGCAGCACCTTCAGCGCCTCGTCGAATTCGACCCAGCGGCGCGGCGACGGGTTCAGCGCCTCTTCGCCGCTTTCCTCCATCCAGACCACCGGGCCGGGTTGGGTCATCTCGCCATAGACCGGATCCCAGACGTCGATCATCAGACCGGAGGCCTCGGCGTATTCGTCGTTGATCCACTCTTGCAGCCAGCGCTGCGGCGCACCGGGGATGCCGGCGCGGCCAAACATGCGCTTCCACTCGTGCGAGGTCCGGGTCATAAAGACCTCTTTCATCCGCGCAGCGATCTTGTCGGCCCAGAATTTCGGCATCGGATACACCCCCAGCGAGGTATCCGTTTCCCATTCCGACTGCGGCTTGTAGGTGTCATCCTCTTCCTGCAAGCCCTCCTCGACCATCTCGTCGTAGAGGCCCAGCACCTTGAGGCAGCGGCGCGCGTGGTGCTTGTGGCTGGGGCAGACCACATAGAAACCGCGCCCGTCCTTGCACATGTAGCTGCGGAAAAACGGATCAAGCAGCTCTTGCAGATCCTCATAGGAGACATTCATCGGCAGGCCCTCGATCCGGCGCCGCTCGATCTCGACCTCGCGCTGGGTCAGGTAGCGTTCCGGCATATCCGACACTTTGATGGAGTTGTAGCACAGCCCCTCCATCACTGCCGCCGCCAGCGGCACCTCGATCTGATCGCCAAGCCCGGTCACCTGCCGCGATTGCAGCGCAAGGACGGTGGCCGAGGCCGCGATCTGCGAGGCATAGGCCGAGGCAAGCGGCAGCGGCGAGAACGACGGGCTCAGCCCCATCAGCACCCGGTTCAGCCCCATATCGGTGAAGACGCCGGAGCTGGCCGCAACCACGCTTTCAAAGGCGCGCTGTTCGCGCCGCTCCAGATCGTTGGACGCAAAGCCGGGAATGGACAGGGTGATCAGCTCCGGGCGGTCTTCGCGCATCGCAGCAAAATCAATCCCCAGCGCGGCGAGTTTACCGGGGCGGAAATTCTCGACGATAATGTCCGCTTCGGCGCAGAGCGCGCGGGCCTTGGCCAGCCCCTCTTCGGACTTCAGGTCCAGGTTCACGATGAGCTTGTTGCGCATCAGCGTCGCATTGGCAGGGCTGTCCCACATCGGGCCCTCGGGCGGGTCGATATGCACAACCGTGGCGCCCAGATCGCCAAGCAACATCGCGACGGCAGGCCCCGCGATATATTGCCCGAAATCAACAACTTTGACCCCGGTCAGGGGCAGGTTCGAGAATGATTTGCGCATGGTTCCTCCCATTTCGGACGCGCGTGTCATTGATTGGCCAGAATCCAGCGGGCCGCTTTTTCGGCGATCATCAGCGTCGGGGAATTGGTGTTACCGCTGGTGATTTCGGGCATGATGCTCGCATCCACAACCCGCAACCCGGACACCCCCTTCAGCCGCAGATGCGGGTCCAGAACGGCGCTGTCGTCATCGACGCGCCCCATCTTCACAGTCCCCACCGGGTGAAAGATCGTATTGGCGATATCGCCGGCCAGCTTGGCGAGATCGGCGTCGCTCTGGTACTGGACACCCGGTTTGAACTCCTCGGGCTCATAGGCTTTCATCGCCGGTTGCGACATGATCCGGCGGACCTGCCGCAGGCTGTCGGCCGCGACCTTCCGGTCATCCTCGGTCGCCAGGTAGTTGGGTGAAATCATCGGCGCATCGCGGAAATTGGTCGAACGGATGCGGACATGGCCCCGGCTGGAGGGGTTCAGGTTGCAGACGCTGACCGTCATCGCCGGAAAGCTGTGGAGCGGTTCGCCAAATGCATCCAGGCTGAGCGGCTGCACGTGATATTCCAGGTTGGCATGGGGCCGATCAGGGTCGGAGCGGGTAAAGGCGCCGAGCTGGCTGGGCGCCATGCTCATCGGGCCGGACCGTTTCAGCGCATATTCAGCGCCGATCATCGCCTTGCCAAAGAGGTTATTGGCCAGCGTGTTGAGCGTGCGGGTGCCGTTCACCTTGAACACCGCACGAATTTGCAGATGGTCTTGCAGGTTTTCGCCAACGGGCGCGTCTTTCACCACCTCGATGCCATGTTCGCGCAGCAGCGCCGCCGGGCCGATCCCCGAAAGTTGCAGGATCTGCGGCGAGTTGATCGCCCCCGCCGACAGCACCGTCTCGCGCCGGGCTGTCACAGTGACGGTCTGCCCCTTGCGATTGACCCGCGCGCCAGAACAGCGCAGCGCGCCATTTGCGTCGGTCTCAAAGGTCAGTTTCTCGACCTGCGCCTCGGTCCAGACCGTCAGGTTACGCCGCGCCTTGGCGGGTCTCAGAAACGCCTTGGAGGTGTTCCACCGCCAACCCGACCGCTGGTTCACGTCGAAATAACCCACACCGGCATTGTCGCCACTGTTGAAATCATCGGTCTTCTCGATCCCGGATTCCACCGCGGCATCGGCAAAACTGTCCAGAACGTCCCAACGCAGGCGCTGCTTTTCCACCCGCCATTCGCCGCCGTGTCCATGCATATCAGAGAAGCGCTCGTTGTCGCCCGTCTTCGGGTCCGCGCCGCCGTCCAGCTTATAGTGATCCTCATGCGCCTTGAAATCCCGCAGCGCGCCCTCCCAGGACCAATCGCCCTCGCCCGTCAGCGCAGCCCAGTTGTCGTAGTCGCGGGCCTGGCCGCGCATGTAGATCATGCCGTTGATCGACGAACAGCCGCCCAGCGTCTTGCCGCGCGGATAGCGCAGGCTGCGCCCATTGAGCCCCGTGTCGGCCTCGGTGTTGTACATCCAGTCAGTGCGCGGATTGCCGATGCAATAGAGATAGCCCACCGGCACGTGGATCCACGGGTAATTGTCCGCCTTGCCCGCTTCCAGCAACAAGACCCGATTGGCCGGGTCAGCGCTGAGCCGATTGGCCAAAAGACATCCCGCGGAGCCGCCACCAATGACGATGTAATCAAACGCTGTTTGGGTGTCGGCCATGTCTTTTCCTCCTGTCAGGCGAGCAGCGGAGGTCGCCCTGCCCCCGTCTCATGCGGTGGCGCTCGGCTCAAAGGCACCTCCCTGCCCAACAACTCATCCCGGTGTAGAGAGGCCGACGAAACAATCCCAATGACATATATCTCTGACTGATATTAAAATCCGTAATATGGAAAGATTCTCAAATCCCAACAGTCTTCTTGCCTTTGTTACCGTCGCCCGCGAGGGCAGCGTATCCCGTGCCGCCGAGGTCCTGAACCTGACGCAACCGGCGCTCAGCCATCAGATCCGGCGGCTGAGCGAAGAGACCGGGGTGACCTTCTTCAAACGTGCCCCGCACGGGCTGAACCTGACGCCGGACGGCAAGGCGCTGCTGCCAAAGGCAGAGGCGGTTCTGAGCGCCATGTCGGAGTTTCGGCAAAGCGCCAGCAATCAGGTCGGCCAGGTTTCGGGAAAGCTGCGGATCGGCACCATTATCGACCCGGAGTTCATCCGCCTGGGCCGCCTGCTCAGCCACCTGGGAGAGGCGCACCCCGGCATCACGACCGAACTGGTGCATGGCATCAGTGGCGACATCCTCGAAAAGCTCCGCCGCCGCCAGATCGACGCCGGGTTCTACCTGACAGACACGGGCACGACCGAGGACATTGCGACAGAGGACCCCTTGCAGGTGCAGCGGCTCGCCACGTTCAACTACCGCATCATCGCCCCCGTTGGCTGGGAATCCCGCGTCACCAACGCCAGTTGGAGCGACCTGGCACGGCTGCCCTGGATCGGCACCAGCGCGGTTTCCGTGCACAATCGCCTGCTGAGCAGGATCTTTGCGGATCACGATTGCACTCAGAACTGCGTCGCTGTCGCCGACCACGAAGCCTCGATGCTGGAGATGGTGCGCGCCGGTGTCGGCCTATGCCTGTGTCGCGAAAACATCGCGCTCGATCAGCAGCATTCCTATGGCCTCAGCCTCTGCGAAACCCAAAGCGTGCCCGCCTGCCTGGTCATGCTCACCCTCAAGGCCCGCCGATCCGCCCCCACCATCACCGCCCTCTTTGAACAGCTGGCCATCGTCTGGCGCTAGGCTCACATCAACAGCGGCGAGGGCGGCTGGTCGCCGCCGCCCTCATGACCGCCGTCCTTCACTGGCTGGCACCATGTGACATGGCTAGGCCAACCACCCGCTCTCTCCTAAAAAATCGGTGATCGTGGCACCAAGAAAGAGAATGTTGCTACCGGATGCCTGCAACATGACGCCATTTCCCTGGTTCGACATATGTGCCAGCGCGTCAGCTTCGTTGGAAATTCCTATGTCCTCAAGATTGAGCCGGTCACCATGGCCATGTTGCACCAATCGGTTGGGGGATTCACTGCATGAATCCAGCATGATAGCTGGGAGGCATGAGCAGCTGGCCCCCTACGAAGTACAAGACCACGAACTGGTCGGCTTACAATGAAGCACTGTGTCAGCGCGGATCGCTGACGATCTGGTTCGATCCCGAGATGGAGTGGGTCCCTCCGCCGACCGGGAAGCGCGGTCGCCAACAGAGCTTCAGCGATGCCGCGATCCAGGCCTGCCTGACGATGAAGGTGCTCTTTGGCATGAGCATGTCCCGGCGACCCTTGCGTACTTCAATGGCGATGCGGGGCAGGCTTGCGTCCCAATCAGCGTCCGAGACTTCCAGTGGCGCGCCACACGGCCCGAGGTGCAGGGCCACGCGGGTTTCCGGCTCAACGCGCTTGTGAGCCTTCACGCGAATGCCGCATGGGGAAAGCTGGCGGCCGAATTCGTCGCCGCGAAAAACGATCCGTCGACTCTACAGACGTTTGTGAACACCATACTCGGAACCGGCTGGCGCAGCGACGGCGATGAACTGGCCGAGGAGGCCCAAGTCGCGTTACCACCGTGTGCCGCAGGCTGTGGAAGACAAGCCCCGGCTGCTTGATCCCCAGCTTGGGCAAGAAACTCTCATTGCACCAGCGGCCCAAGTTGCGACCGTAGCCGCCATTGGCGCTGTAGCTGTAGTCTGGGAACAGGCGTGTGCCGTTCCGGCGGCAGTCCACGAAGTAGAGAAAGCCAAGGCGGATCAGCTCGGAATGCAGCGGCACCTTGCGCCGTCCTGCTTTCGACGTGCCGCTTTTGGTGTCGTCGCCTTCGTCGGTGATGTTCAGGTACCAAGTATCGCCGTCCTGCTTAACATCGGCAATGTCGAGCTGGCAAATCTCGTTCAGTCGCGCCCCGGTGAACATGCCCAAGAGCATTCCCCACTTGTGGCTGTCTTTGCGCACCAGCCCGGACAGGTTTTCCGTCAACTCGGTGTAGATCAGACGCGCTTGGTCCGGTGTGAAGGGCCTGCGCTCGTTCTCGCTGGCCTTGTCCTTACGTACTTTCATGCCTTCAAAGAGCGTGTGTGGTGAGTGCCCGTGCCGTTCCGCCCAGTCGAAGAACATCTTGAACATCTGGATATGGCTGTTGATCGTCTTGGCCGCGATCTTATTGTGCCCCGGTTCCTTGATGACCTGCATCAACGGCATAGCCTTCAACTTTGGCTTGGTGTTCCGGCTGGCTGGTAGTGCTTGCAACACCTTCTTGACCTCGCTCGCATCCTGCTTGGTGATCGTGGCAAGCAGTCGATCCGGGCCAAAGTATTCGACAAGGATGTTCAGGTAAGCCCGGTTCTGGCCGATGGTCTTGCCTGCCCATTGGCGGGAATGCTCAGCGATAAAATCATCGACCGCCGCGCACAAGGGCGATGAGGCTGGCAGAGCGGGCGCAGGAGCGGCAGGAGCGATGGCCGGGGTCACCATAGGAATAATGCTCAAGGCGCTCAGCGGCTTCTAAAACGGCTCTGAGCAAGTCCCGGCGGCCCTTGCGAAGTTCGCGTTTCATCATGGGCTGGCTGGCTTGCCAGTCCTGCGCCGTCAGGCCCGACGTTCTCAGGAACGGTTTGACAGGAAGGTACTGGTCGCTCTCCATCTCCATGTCGAGATAGCTTTCATGGTCCAGCATCTCGCACCGCACGTCTTCCAAGGCATTCTTTGACAAGCCGCGCCGGTCCAGCCAGTCAAGGTACTGGTCTAGTTGCGCCTTGAAGAAGGCTTGCACCTTCTCGCGTATCTCGGTTTGTCTCAGTCCCGCCAATGCATTGTTCTCGCGCAGTATTCGTCCGCAGGATGCAAGATGGCGGGCCAAATCACCAGCCCGATCCGGGCAACGGGTCCGCAGGGAGATGCGAACCGTGGTCCGCTTCCCCTCAATGGATGGAGGGATAGGCCAGCGGAAGTAGTAAATCCCGTGTCTTGAAGGGCTTAGATAGGATGACAGCATCATAGGGCGTGTGTCCCACTTTGTGTCACACCCGACCGTTCAGCCGGTAACCCTATGATTTAGAATGAAATGGAGGCGAGTACCGGAATCGAACCGGTGTACACGGATTTGCAATCCGCTGCGTCACCACTCCGCCAACTCGCCTCGGACGCTGTGGTTGCGTCGTACTAGGTGATTCCGGCGCAGAGCGCAAGTGGCTCTGCGGCAGAGTTTGCCTGCTGTTTATCCGAATTCGCACGGTCCTGGCTTGCGACAGCGCGGCTGCGCATCAAAGGGACTGGCAGGAGGGGCATCTCATGGCGGGCTGTGGCGGGGATGCGCATATCTTGCGGCTCGGGCTTTCACTCGCCGGCCAGGCCAAAGGGCGCGGCGGAAAACAAAAAAAGGGCGACGCCTCAACGCGTCGCCCCTCTGGAAATGCGGGATGCGTCGGGATCAGAGACCCAGCGCGGTCTTGACCTGTTTCAGCGCCGCTTGCAGGAGCTCCGGGCTGTCCTTTGCCTGGGTCACGGCCGCTTTCAGAGTGGTTTTCTTCAGCGGGTCCAGGTTGGAGCCCTCGATCATCTCCACAACCTTATCGTAGTTGAAACCCTCCGGTGTCAGCAGCTCGGGCGCGGCCTCTGGCGTGGCGGCGGCGCTGTCCAGGCTGGCGGTGGCCTCGGTGGAGGTCTCCGCCTCTGGCATCACCTCCTGCGCGGCCTCGGCAGCGGTTTCCGCGGTGTCCTCGGCTGCGGTCTGCGCGCCCTCGGTCAGGTTGGAAAGCCCCTCGCTGGCCGCATTCATCGCGTCTGATGCCCCCTCTTCCACGGCGCCCATTGCGTTTGCAGCCGTGTCCTGAGCCGCCTCGACAGCGCTGGCGGCACCGTCCTGTGCCGCTTCAAGCGCGCTGGCGGCGCCCTCAACCGCGCTGGCAGCGCCGTCCTGCGCGGTTTCAACAGCGCTGGCCGCACCGTCCTGCGCAGCCTCGACGGCGGCGGAGGCCTGCTCGCCAGCGGCCTCTGCGAGATTGCCAGCACCTTCGCTCAGGTCATTTGCTGCACCATCAATCGCATCCGCGACGTTGTCCGCGACCTCGCCAGCCTGCTCGGCCACCGACTGCGCGCTGTCTTCAGCGGCGGCTGCGGCCTCTTCGGCGGTTTGCGACGCGCTGTCGGCAGCGGCATCAGCGGCGGTGGCGACCTCTTGCGCGACCTGCGACTCTGTGCTCTCGGCTTGCGGTGCACCCTCTGCCGGCTCGGCGCTTGGGGTGACCTCATTTGCGATCTGGGCCGGGGTTGCTTCCTCGGTGCCGATCTCGGCCTGGTTCATATACCAAACGGCCCCAGCAACAACGACAACACCAACCGCGGCGACTCCTGCGATCTTCATGGCTATTCCCTCCATACCAATGTCCCGAAGCGGGACGGATTGCGTCTGTTCATCTGCTTCTATGCATGCGACAACAAGGGGGAAGTGGCGCCAGCCCCTCCCCTCGGCATTGTTTTGCCATCCTTTTCGCAGGCTGCGTTAAAACGCCAGATCTTGGCACGACGCCCGCGTTTACGGCTTGCAAGACCGAGGTGCACCGATTAAATTCCCGGCTCAAATTTCCGCAATTATCAAAGGATAGAACCCATAGCTCGCAGACCTCATAACGCGCCGCCGCAACGTGATACCGGCCCGCGCATCAACGACAAAATCCGCGCTCCAGAAATCCGCTTGATCGGCGCCGAAGGCGAAAACGTGGGCGTCGTCCACCCCGCCAAGGCCATGCAGATGGCTGAAGAGGCAGGTCTGGACCTGGTGGAGATTTCGCCCAACGCTGCGCCGCCGGTCTGTAAGATCATGGACTACGGCAAGTTCAAGTATGAACAGCAAAAACGCGAAAGCGAAGCGCGCAAGAAGCAGAAGATCATCGAGGTCAAAGAGGTCAAGTTCCGTCCCAACACGGATACCAATGACTACGACGTCAAGATGCGTAACGTCTTCAAATTCCTGGAAAACGGCGACAAGGTGAAGATCACCCTGCGTTTCCGGGGCCGCGAGATGGCGCACCAGAACCTGGGCCGCGAATTGCTGGAACGGGTTGCTGCGGACGTGAAGGAAGTTGGCAAGATCGAAAACATGCCAAAGATGGAAGGTCGTCAGATGATCATGATGATCGGCCCGCTCCCAACCAAATAATCCAAGCTGATTGTTCAGATTTGAAAGACGCCCCGCAGGCTGTTGCGGGGCGTTTTCTGTTTCAGGCCCTGCCCCGGCGCAACATCAGCGCCACACCGGCACGAGGCCCCCTGCCCCGACGCGCCAAACAAAACGCCCCCGGGACGGAGCATCCCGGGGGCGTTCTGATGACTCAGCGATCCTGGATCGCGACTCTGATCACTTGGTTATGATCTCTGGCCCCATGATGGCGTTGGGCAGCACCGTGGACAGCCAGGGGATATAGGTGATCATGATCAGGAAGACGAAGAGCACCGCAAGGAAGGGCAGCGCCGCCCGCACCACCGACATCATCGGCATTCCGGCCACGCCGGAGGTGACAAAGAGGTTCAGACCCACCGGCGGCGTGATCATACCGATTTCCATGTTCACCACCATGATGATGCCCAGGTGGATCGGGTCGATGCCCAGCTCGATGGCGATCGGGAACACCAGCGGCGCGACGATCACCAGAAGGCCCGAGGGCTCCATGAACTGACCACCGATCAGCAGGATCACGTTCACCACAATCAGGAACATCACCGGACCAAAGCCCGCAGACAGCATCGCATTGGCGATATGCTGCGGCACCTGCTCATCGGTCAGAACATGCTTCAGGATCAGCGCATTGGCGATCACGAACAAGAGCGTCACGGTGAGCTTGCCAGCCTCAAACAGCGTGTGTTTGGTATCGGCATGGAACCACGCCGTGATCAGCGCCTGCGGCTTTTTCAGCAGCGAAATCTTGGGCTGACCCTCACCATTGGAGAGCGGCCCCATGTCCTTGTAGATGAAACAGGCGATCAGGAAGGCATAGACCGCCGCGACCGCTGCCGCCTCGGTGGGGGTGAAGATACCACCATAGATACCGCCCAGGATGATCACGATCAGGAACAGACCCCAGCCCGCATCACGCGCAGAGGCAAGGACCTCGCTCCAGCCGTGCCATTCGCCCTTGGGCAGGTTCTTGACCTTGGCCATCACAAAGATGGTGACCATCAGCATGACGCCCGCCAGCAGGCCCGGGATCACCCCGGCCAGGAACATCCGCCCCACCGACACCTCGACCGCCGCCGCGTAGACCACCATCACGATGGAGGGCGGGATCAGGATGCCGAGCGTACCGGCGTTACAGATCACCCCGGCGGCGAACTCCTTGGAATAGCCCACCTGACGCATGCCCGCGATCACGATCGAGCCGATCGCCACAACCGTCGCCGGCGAAGACCCGGAAAGCGCCGCGAACATCATGCAGGCAAAGACGCCGGCAATCGCAAGGCCCCCGGGCAGGTGCCCGACACAGGCGATGGAAAAGCGGATGATCCGCCGCGCCACGCCGCCCGTGGTCATAAAGCTGGAGGCCAGGATAAAGAACGGAATGGCCAGCAGGGTGAAATGGCCTTCAAAGGCCTGAAACAACGTGCCCGCAACCGAGGCCAGCGAACTGTCGGAAAAGAACAGCAGGAACAAGGTGGACGACAGGCCCAGCGCCACGGCGATCGGCACGCCGATCAGCAACAGGCCAATGACCATTACAAATAGCAGAACAACTTCCATCAGTCATGCTCCCCCTGTTGGGCGCGCACCGCTTCCAACTCATCTTCGACTTCATGGCTGGCGACCAGACGATCCACCTGCCCGCGCAGGATTTGCACCGCCGCCTGCGCAAAGCGCAATACCAGCAGCAGCATCGACAGCGGCAACACGAAATACGGCACCACCTTGGGCAGTTTTTCGTAGGAATCGCCGTAGTTGATCAGATCTTCCAGGAACCGCAGCACACCGACCATGGGCACATCCTGCACCTCGTAAAAGCTCTGACTGCGCGCGCTCATGTCAAACCCGGTGGGAAACCAGCGCCCCGAGGTCGGCGGCAGATCGGCAAAGACCGCCCAATAATCATAGGCGCCCTTCAGCATCAGCAACGAAAAGGCCAGGCAGGCCGCGACCGAAATCAGCGCCACCACCCGGCGCCCCGCCGGCGGCAGCATATTGACGACCGCATCGACGCCCAGATGCGCATGCACCTTGACCGCATAGGACGCGCCCAACAGCACCAGCCAGGCGAACAGGAACACCGTCAGCTCCAGCCCCCAGAGGATATTGGAATTGAAGACATATCGCGCGATGACATTGGCAAATGTCAGGATCGTCATGCCCCCGAGCAATAGGGCGATCAGCGTTTCTTCGAGTCTGTGAATGACACCGGACGGACCGGTTCTGGCCTCCGACATGGTAGTCTCCCCGCTTGTTCTGGAAAAAAGGGCGGCGGCTGATCACTGCCTACCGCCCGTCAGGTGGAACGCGCCGCAGCGAGCGCGCTCCGATCTTGGTCTCTGTCAGGTCCCGGAACGGGTTACAGGCCCGCGTTGATCGACTGTGCGGCGTCGATCATGTTCTGACCAACATCGCCGGAGAATTGCTCCCAGACCGGCTTCATCGCATCGACCCAGTCCTGGCGCTGTTCCGGGGTCAGTTCGCGCACCACGCCGCCCGCAGCGATGATCGCCGCCTTGGCCTCGTTGTTGACCTTGGTGGATTCCGCGTTCCGGGTGGCGGTGACCTCATCGACGATGGTCATGAACTGGTCGCGCACCGCGGGGTCGAGGCTGTCGAGCCAGTCAACCGAGGTCACCAGCAGGTAGTCGAGCGCACCGTGGTTTGTCTCGGTCACGCCGTCCTGCACCTCAAAGAACTTCTTGCCGTAGATGTTCGACCAGGTGTTTTCCTGACCGTCCACAACACCCTGTTGCAGCGCGCCGTAAACCTCGGAGAAGGCCATTTTCTGCGGGCTGCCACCAATCGCTTCCATCTGCGCAACCAGCACGTCAGAGGATTGCACGCGGAACTTCAGCCCTTCGGCATCGCTGGGTTCCAGCAGCGGCTTGTTGGCCGACATCTGTTTCATGCCATTGTGCCAATAGGCCAGGCCTTGCAGGCCCCGGCGCTGCATGCTGTCGAGCATGGTCTGACCGTTTTCGGAGCCCTGGAACGCATCCACCGCGTCGATGTTCTTGAACATGAACGGCAGGTCGAACAGGCGGAACTGCTTGGTGAATTTCTCAAACTTGGAGAGCGACGGCGCGGCCAGTTGCACGTCGCCTTGCAGCATCGCTTCCAGCACCTTGTTGTCGTCATAAAGCGTGGAGTTCGGATAAACGACCATACACATGGTGCCGTTCATTTCCTCGTTCACGCGCTTTTCCAACAGCGATGCAGCGATGCCCTTGGGGTGTTTGTCGGTATTGGTGACATGGCTGAACTTGACGACGATCTCGCCATCATCACAGGCATCGGCCTGCGCCATACCAGCAGTTACACTCAGCGCCATCGCGGTGGCAGCAGCAGTCAGGAATTTCATGGTGGTCCTCCCTCAGAAATTCAATGGTATCCTCCTGCCCAAAACATCTGTTTCAGGCGTGGATACAAGCATTGGGAATGCGAGGGCCTGGCTCAAGCAGCGATTCGCGATTCGTGCGATAAATCTGTTTTTCTATGTTATTTTAATATTTTAAAGGGCGCATACCCCGCCCCCTGGCTGGCGTCCCTGACCATCTGTGCGAAAACCCGCACAGCGCCAGCGGCGGGTTGTGCGAAAAACCGCACAGTGTTAGCGCCGATAGTCCTCGGGGCGAATCCCATAGCGGGCCAGCTTGTCGTAAAAGGTCTTGCGCGGCAACTTCAGGGCCTCGGCCGCTGCCGCCGCCTTGCCGTTCTGCCGCCCCAGTGCCGCAATTAACAGCGAACGCTCCACTTGTGCCATTTGTTCCGCCAAACCGAGGTTGGCCGCCTCGCTGACCTCTTCCGGCATGCCAAGCACGAAGCGCATCGCCGCCGACATCAGCGAGCGCGCGTTGCCGGGCCAGTCCTGCGCCATCAGATTGGCCAGCGCATCCGGGCTGATTTCCGGTGCCTCGATGCCCGCCTGCTCGGCCGCCTGCGACACGTAGTGACGAAACAGCACCGGAATATCCTGCCGCCGCTCCGCCAGCGATGGAATCCGCACCCGCATCACATCCAGCCGGTAAAACAGATCGGCGTTGAACTTGCCCGCCGCGACAAGATCCGCCAGATCCACCGAGGACCCCGCGATGATACGCACCAGCGGACCCTGCTCCAGCTGTTCCAGCACCGCGAATTGTGTCGCATCAGACATGGCAGAAAGCTCGTCGAGGAACAGCGAGCCTCCCTCGGCGCTGCGGCAGAGCTCCTCGAAGTCCGGCGGCGTCAGCCCGGCGGCGGGACGTTTCACAAAGGCGCCCTGGC
>NZ_JAATOX010000090.1 GCF_011806385.1 Phaeobacter sp. HF9A
CACCGCCAAGCCCCGCCGCACCGGCATCTGTGGCGCGGCGGAATGCCTGCTGATCCATCAGGACATCGCCGACACGCTGGGCAAGGCGATCCTTGAGGCGCTCGCCGCCAAAGGGGTGGAGATCCACGCCGAAGAGGGGCTCGCGGGCCCCGAGGGCATGATCGCCGCCACGCAAGAGGACTGGGGCAAGGAGTATCTCGACGCGATCATCGCCGCCAAGACGGTCGCCGATATCGACGCCGCGATTGCGCATATCCGCAGCTACCATTCGGCCCATACCGATTGTATCATCACCGAAGACGAGGCCGCCGTGGCGCAGTTCTTTGCCGAGCTGGACAGCGCGATCCTGATGCACAATGCCTCCACCCAATTCGCCGATGGCGGTGAATTTGGCATGGGCGCGGAGATCGGTATCGCCACCGGCAAGATGCATGCGCGCGGGCCGGTAGGGGCCAATCAGCTTACCAGTTTCAAATATCTGGTGCGC
The DNA here is from genome assembly GCF_011806385.1 of Phaeobacter sp. HF9A. Classification (GTDB taxonomy): domain Bacteria; phylum Pseudomonadota; class Alphaproteobacteria; order Rhodobacterales; family Rhodobacteraceae; genus Epibacterium. Next base: position 488 of record NZ_JAATOX010000090.1, read on the forward strand.
GGCAACGGCACCGTGAGGCGCTAACGCACCGCAAAACACAAAACGCCGCTGACAATCAGCGGCGTTTTTTATGTCTTAGCTCGGGGTCTCAGAACGAGATGGAGATTTTCTCCAGCGTCTCTTCGACTTTTAGCGCACAGCCCGCGTTTTGCGCCGCGCTGGACAGTAGGGCAAATTGCACCTGTGCCGGGGTGAAATCGACCGCGCCGCCCTCTGGCGAAAGGCTGGACCAGAGGGTTGGATCCGCCGCGATCTTGCGCCCCTCGCCAACCACGGTCCAGCTGGCACCGCTGCGCAGGATCTGCACCGATCCGCCATAGGGCAGGGCATTTTCCAGGCAGAGCCCGGCCAGAAACGCCATCCGTACATCACGCCGCGCCGCGGGCTCCTGCGGCGACCAATTGTATTTGATACGGCCGCCCTTACTGACATCCTCCAGCACGCTGACCACCTCGGCGCGGCCCAGCTCCTGCTCGCCCGCAGCACCAAAGGCGATACGGAAGAACCGGATGCGCGCGTTGGCGTTGTTGACACTGTCGGCAATCAGCTCCAGCTCCGGGCCATCCAGGGAATTGGACATGCCCAACAGCTCCAGCCCATTATTGATCGCGCCGACAGGGCTGATCAGATCGTGACAGATGCGTGACCCTACCAATTCGGCGAGATTGGCGTTATCTACAGCCATGACTTTCCTCCAATACAGGCCCTCCAGCGTATGAACGACCTCAATGCGATTTTTGCACCCGGTATGCTGGTGCGCCACCCCGACCAACCCGATTGGGGTGTGGGGCAGGTACAGTCCAACGTGGGCGGCAAGATTACGGTCAATTTTCCCGACCAGGGCAAAGTCGTCTTTGACGGCGCGCGGATTGCCCTTGTTCCTGTCTTTGATGCGTAAAAACGGTTTATGAAAGGTTAACCAAATGCATACAAGTGTGCATATTCCTTGCGCGCAAATATGCCGATGGGCTATTTGCGCCAAAAAGACCAGAGGGTAAGCAAAGCCATGCATGACGGCGCGCCGCAATTCTCCGTAAAGATCGCCGAGAGCGACGAAGACCTGAAGGCCGCGCAGGCGCTGCGCTATGAGGTCTTTGTCCGCGAGCTCGGCGGTGGCGGCGCGATGGTGGATCATGACGCCGGGCTGGAGCAGGACAAGTTCGACCCCTATTTTGACCATATGCTGGTGCGCGACGATACATTGGGCGAGGTGGTCGGCGTCTATCGTCTGCTGCGCGGCGATCAGGCCGAGCAGCTCGGGCAGTTTTATTCCGAAGATGAATATGATCTGGAGCCGCTTCGGCGCAGTGGCCGGCGGCTGCTGGAATTGGGGCGGTCGTGCCTGCATCGCGATTATCGCGGCGGCATGGCGATGTTTCACCTTTGGAACGGGCTCGCCGCCTATGTGGCGGAGCATCAGATCGAGGTGCTGTTTGGCGTTGCGTCTTTTCACGGCACCGACCCGGAGGCGCTGGCGCATCCTTTGACGATGCTGCATCAAAACCATCTCGCCCCCGAAGAGCTGCGCGTGCGCTCAAAGGTCTACCAGCCGATGGATCTGCTTGCCCCCGACCAGCTGGAGCGACGGCGGGCGATGCTGGAGACCCCGGCGCTGATCAAGGCCTATCTGCGGTTGGGCGGTTTTGTGGGCGAGGGGGCCTATGTCGATCATGCCTTCAACACCACCGATGTCTGCCTGATCCTGGACACCGCGCGCATGAACGACCGGCAACGCCGCATCTACACGCAAGGGACCGCGCGCTAGATGAGCGTCAGTTGGAGCAGCGACACACCGCCGGACCCCGTCACCATCACCGCCATGGGCTGGCTGCGTGCTGCCCTGCGCGGGCTGGCGCTGGCGCTCCTGGTGTTTGGCGGCCTGCTCGTGTTGCTGCTTCTGCGGCTGGTCGAGCGGCCGCTCTTTGGGCTGCACCGTCCGCTGACGCCCTTCATCACCATGTTTGTCTGCCGCAATGCCTTTCGCATTCTGGGGATTTGCTTTCAGGTTACGGGCAGCCGCATGCAGGACCCGGGCATCGTCGTGGCCAATCATTCGAGCTGGCTGGATATCTTTGCGCTGAACGCAAAGAAGCGCATCTACTTCGTGTCCAAATCCGAGGTTGCCGCCTGGCCCGGCATCGGCTGGCTGGCCCGCGCCACCGGCACCCTGTTCATCGAGCGCGACCGCAAGAAGGCCACCGAGCAAAAGACCCTGTTCGAAAATCGTCTCAAGGCCGGGCATAAGCTGTTGTTTTTCCCCGAAGGGACCTCGACCGATGGGTTGAGGGTTTTGCCTTTTAAAACAACGCTTTTCGCCTCGCTCTTCGCGCCAGATCTGCGCCCCATCCTGTCGGTGCAGCCGGTCTCTGTGGCGTTTCACGCCCCCAAAGGGGCCGAGCCGCGGTTCTATGGCTGGTGGGGCGATATGGATTTTGGCGGCCATCTGATCAAGGTGCTTGCCGCTGCCAAACAGGGACGGGTGGAGCTGATCTATCATGCCCCGGTCGCGGTGCGTGACTTTGCTGATCGCAAGGCGTTGGCGGCCTTTTGCGAGGCCCGCGTTCGCGAGGGACACAGCCACTTGCGCCGCGATGTGCTAGCGCAGCCGAAATAGCGCTTTTGCGCTTGCGCCGGCATCAAAGCTGACTTATACGCGCGCCATCGAACCCACAGGCGGGGTTTGGCCTGTTCAGGGGAGACATCCCTGACGGACCGCCGGTTGGAAGCATCTGCTTCTGAACCCCCGCTGAGGATAAAACCGGAAAAGGATAGAATAGCATGGCTCTTCCCGAGTTCTCCATGCGTCAGCTGCTGGAAGCTGGCGTACACTTTGGTCACCAGACTCAGCGCTGGAACCCGCGCATGGGCCCGTTCATCTACGGCGCGCGCAACGGCATCCACATCATGGACCTCACCCAGACTGTTCCGATGCTGGACCAGGCTCTGACTGCGATCCGTGACACCGTTGCCAAAGGCGGCCGCGTTCTCTTCGTCGGCACCAAGCGTCAGGCCGCAGGCCCGATCGCCGAAGCCGCAGAGAAATCCGCACAGTATTACATGAACCACCGCTGGCTCGGCGGCACGCTGACCAACTGGAAAACCGTGTCCCAGTCGATCAACCGTCTGAAAGAGATCGACGAGCGCATGGCAACCGGTGCTGAAGGCCTCACCAAGAAAGAGCGCCTGCACATGGAGCGTGACCAGGAGAAGCTGCAAGCCTCCCTCGGTGGTATCCGCGACATGGGCGGCGTTCCTGACCTGCTCTTCGTCATCGACGTGAAAAAAGAAGCGCTGGCCATCGCCGAAGCCAACAAACTGGGCATCCCGGTTGTGGCAATCGTCGATACCAACTGCTCCCCCGATGGTGTAGACTACATCATCCCGGGCAACGACGACGCGGCCCGCGCGATCTCGCTCTACTGTGATCTGGTGTCCCGCGCGGCACTGGACGGCATGTCCGCTCAGCTCGGCGCCGCTGGCGTTGATCTCGGCGCGCTGGAAGACGCACCGGTTGAAGAAGCCGTCGCAGAAACAGCCGCTGACGCCTGATCCGACAGCCTGTCATGGATTTGACACATGGGGCAGGGTATGACCTGCCCCAAACCGTATTTGACTTGAGGAGAGCCTAAAATGGCAATCACAGCAGCAATGGTGAAAGAACTGCGCGAATCTACCGGCGCAGGCATGATGGACGCAAAAAAAGCACTGGTCGAAACCGATGGCGACATGGAAGCCGCGGTTGACTGGCTGCGCACCAAAGGTCTGGCCAAGGCCGCCAAGAAATCCGGCCGTACCGCCGCTGAGGGCCTGGTTGCCGTTATCGTTGACGGTGGCACCGGTGTCGCCGTTGAGGTGAACTCCGAAACCGACTTCGTTGCGAAAAATGGCGAATTCCAAGACATGGTTGCCGGCATCGCCAAAGCAGCCCTGACCGTGGATAGCGTCGAAGCGCTGGCCGAAGCCGATCTGGGCGGCAAGACCGTTGCCACCACCCTGACCGACAAGATCGCCACCATTGGTGAAAACATGACCCTGCGCCGGATGGCGAAGCTGGAAGGCGAGACCGTTGTGTCCTACGTGCACAACGCTGCGGCCCCCGGCATGGGTAAAATCGGCGTTCTGGTTGCCATGACCGGCGGCGACGACGCCATCGGCAAACAGGTTGCAATGCACATTGCAGCGGCCAACCCGGCAGCCCTCTCCGAAGCCGACATGGACCCCGCCCTCGTCGAGAAGGAAAAGCAGGTCCAGATGGACATCGCTCGCGAATCCGGCAAGCCGGAAGCCGTGATCGAAAAAATGATCGTTGGCCGCATGAAGAAATTCGTCGCGGAATCGACCCTTCTGAACCAGCAGTTCGTGGTGAACCCCGACCTGACCGTGGAAGCCGCTGCAAAAGAAGCTGGCGCGACCATCACCGGTTTTGTCCGCGTTGAGGTTGGCGAAGGCATCGAAGTCGAAAAAGAAGACTTCGCAGCTGAGGTCGCCAAGGCCGCACAGGGCTAAGGCTGTACTGCAAACATATTTAAGAGCCCGGCGAGAGCGATCTCGTCGGGCTTTTTTCTTTTGAGACATCAGCCGCGATCACCGCACCAACCGGCGCAGCGGAGTTGCTCGGCCGACGGGCGGGCCTGCGGCCAAGGTTTCATGTAAGATCAAAGAGAGGGACGGGAGCGCCGGTCGCCGTCATTGAAGAATACACGACAGCAACCGGCAAGGTCTGAGAGCCTTGTAATTGCAAGGATCATTTCCCAAGGTTCCAAAGGCCTAACGCCACCACTCACGGAACGGTGACTTTCTGACACTTTTGCGGGAGCAGTGGTAGTAAAGTTTTCCCTACCTATTCGGAATAAAGTTTTACTTCACTGACAAACCATGTCGCAACGCAGGCGATTCACCATGGAATGCGACGTCGCGCCGAAAAAAACCTTAGCTTTCCACTGCATACATCTGATTGTGAAGCGCCGCCTTGAGCACGGCCTGGGCAGTTGTCTCCACCGCGAGGTTTTCCCGAGCCAGGCGGAGGTGTTTTTCTATTGTCGCCGTTGTCAGCCCCATCAGCAACGCGATGTCCTGGGTTGTCTTGCCATCCCCGACCCATTGCAGCACCTCGCGCTGGCGTTTGGTCAAGGATCTGTTCGGCGCGTGATAGGGCAGGGTCAAGATCTTCAGATGCGCGACATTGTTCATCAACAGGATATCCGTGCCATGCTCGGCCCAGATCTCATCGACCTGATCCTGACTCAGGTCTCGCCGCGCGGCCAGTGAAATGGCGCCTTTGAAACGTTCCGTCGCGGAGTTGAAGCTGATGGTATAACCTGCTGTCACGCCCATCCGCTGATTGAAGTCATAGACCGCGCGGGCCCGTGGTGAGAGCTTATCCTGCGCCGCCATCTCATGGGCCAGACGCCAGCTGGCACCGCCTTCGTTCTGCAACACCCATTGCAGCATCGGCGCATGGCTATAAAGCCCCTCGGACAGAAAACCGTGCAGATACTCCCGGCCGTGATTGCTCAGGATCACAAAATCATCTGGGTCGCCCAAGGAGGTATCGGTCTTGAACAGCGTATAGCCGTAGATCAGCCGGTCAAACCCGAACAGGCCCATCTGTGCCACATGGGCATGCCAAAGCTCCTCCATGGATTTGAACTGTGTCACCTCATGCAGGTAATCGGCCAAATTCATTGCGGTGCAGGCCCAGAGATCCGATGCGTCAACGCGTCAATGGCCATCAGGTAACCAAAGGACCCAAATCCGCAGATCTGCCCAATCACCGCCTTGGAAATATAGGAGGTTTGCCGGAAGCTCTCGCGGGCGTGGATATTGGAAAGATGCACCTCAACCGTGGGAATTTCCACCGAGTAGATCGCATCCATCAGCGCCACGGAACTATGGGTATAAGCGCCGGCGTTCAGGATGATTCCGTCATGCACGCCCTTGGCCGCATGGATCTGATCCAACAGCACGCCTTCGTGATTGGATTGCAAACAGGACACCGCGACCCCGACCTTGTCACCATGCTGGCGGCAGCGCTCCTCGATCATCGCGAGGGTTTCCGCGCCATAGACCTCGGGCTGCCGGGTGCCCAGCAAGTTTAGATTTGGCCCGTTCAGGATCAATATGCTCGTCATTCAAAGTCCCTTCCTGGCGCCTGTGCCAGCCCTCATTCCGATGCCCGCCGTTGTGCAACAGGTGCTTCAGCCGCAGCGGATGCCTTCCCTCATGTGATCAAGATCGCCGCAAAAGCAATACCGAGCTTCGGCAAAGCGGGCTGAGCAGCATGAAAGTTGTCAATAAAACAAGACGATGGCTGCTACCGCCTTGCGGGTCCCATCCTTGTTGAGATCACCGGGAATGTAAATATCCTTCTCATCGCACGGAGGGCGCTGCCGGGACGCATACAATTGAAAACGTTATGCTCCTGCGCGGTAACACATTGGCAAACCTCAGCCTTCAGAGTCGGGTGAGATGAGGGCGCTGCGGGATCTTAGCGTCGTGGAACGGGATACTTGGGGGTATTATGGAACGGGACGAATGGCTGAACCGCCGATTGCATGGCGACGGCGTGGTCGAGCTACAATTGGGTCACGCACCAGATAATCGACTGACGGCGGAATTCCTGCATGATTTCGAGCAGGAAATCATACAGATGTCCGAAGACGACAGCATTCGGGGCATCCTGCTGACCAGCCCGTTCAGGGATTTTTGCGCAGGTCTCCCCACCGAGCTGGAGGAAGACGCAGACCCATATGCCCAACTCGATGCGGCCTTTCTGGCGCTCTATACCTGCCCAAAGCCGGTGGTCTGCGCCACGCTCGGCCTCTGCTCTGGTCTGGGCATGTTCTTTGTGCTGGCCAGCGACATTCGTGTCGCCCATGCCCGCGCCGGTTTTGAAATGGTCAACATCCAGAGCGGACAGGGCTATTCCGACGCGCTGATGGAAATTGCCAAGGCCACCCTGGACAGCAATACCCAGCGCCGCCTGATGCTGACCGGACAGCGCCTTGGCCCGATTGCCGCGCGCAATGCGCAGTTCATCGAAATCATTGCTGATGATCTTGAGGACCTGCACGGCTATGCACTGAAGGAAGTGCGCAAACTCGCCACGCTCGCGCCCGAGGTTTATACCGGCATCAAACACGCCTTGCGCAGAGATACCATCGCCCGCATCGAGGCCCGCCTGGACGCGGGGCTGACCCTGCACCGCGACCAATCCCGTCTCGCAAGTTAAGCGTCGATTGACCTTGGAAAGCCGCGTCTGCTCCCCGCGGCTGGCAGGAATTCGAACCAAAGGCCAATCGGTGAAGATCTGTTCCGGGAGGGTAGGGAAATGGCGCACCTGAGAGGATTCGAACCTCTGGCCTCTGCCTTCGGAGGGCAGCGCTCTATCCAGCTGAGCTACAGGTGCGTCTTTGCGCGGATATACGCGTCCGTCGAAACCACTGCAATGGGAAAATCGCCAGTTTCATGCATTTCCTTGGACTTAGCCGAGGCATAGAACCACTGGGCGACGCAGGCTAGCAAAGGGCGGGACACCCTTGCGAAAAACACAATGGCTGCGGGGTGGAGCACCACACCGCAGATTGCCATATCTATTCCCTGCCGCGCCAAAGCTGCGCAAACAGGAGGGGAGCTGTCAGATCAACCGCGCCAGGTGCGAACTTGACCGCAATCCATATGCACGAAGTTGGAGCCATAATAGCGCCCGACGCCGCCAGCCTTGCAGGCCAGTGCCGCATCGGCCATTTGGCTCACAGACCGCGAAGCAAGGCGAAGATCGGCGGCTTGACCGCGCATGTGAAGGGAGTTCTTGGCCACACCGCGTGAGCGGCTCCGCAACATCGCGTTGGTCTGGGGGCTGCGATAGCCAGACAGCAGGAGGTAAGGTTCGTTCACTTCCAGCAGGTTATGCGAGGCTGTCATGATGTCGATCGTGCGGGTATCAATGGACTTAACTTGGTCCGTCCGCCAATCGCGCATGAAGTGATTGATCTCTTTAACTGCGTCTTGAATGTATTTGCCGTCGATCCAATATACCATGTCGAGGCGTTCGCCTGTGCGACCGGAATACATTTTGATCCGACGGATATCACCACCACCCCGCAAGAAACCAGCGGCGTGGGAGTAGGTTGGGGCTGCTGCGACTGTTGTTGCTGCAAATGCCTTCAAGAGTGCTCGACGGGTGAACCCGGTGTTTTTATCTGCCATTGTGAGAGCGTTGTCCCATACGCTTTGGTGATCGCTTGTCCCGAGTATTTCGGGTATTTTTTTTACGCATGTTGCGCAATCGCTATATGCCATAGGGGGATTCGCCTGCCAAGATGAGATTGGAAGAGCCCCGGAATGTGGTGCATTTTCGGCAATTTCTTGCGCAAAAGGGGAGGCAAGCATCCAATTTCCCCCTCATGCAAGGTCGGTACCAGCTGATAATGAGGTGTTGAGGCACCATTTGGGGCCCAAATCCTCTGCCTGATATAAATGTGAATGGACGCGCAAGGGGACCGTTTACCTACACTGGACTACGGTTTACTGGAACCTTGCGTTACCCCTTGGAGTTACTTGCACGATGTCGCTGGCCTTTGCACCAAAGTTTACGTCCCTTCTGACTGGCAGCCTTCTGGCTGCGGTGATTGGCTGTTCGTCGTTCTCGTTCAACATGGCCGAGGCCTCGACCACGGGTTTCCGCCAGGCCGTCGCAGAGATGGCCTGGGAGGATGACGCGGTCGCCGCTTATTACCGTCAGAACAATTACGAGCCCCTCTGGACCGCCGATACGCCTGCGGCCACCGCGCGCCGCAGTGCGCTGATGCTGGCGCTGCAAGAGGCGTCTCAGCACGGGCTGCCGGATATGTCGGCGCGCGCGGCGGATCTGCTTGCCCAAATGAGCAACATCCGCTCAACCCGGGATCTCGGCGCGGTCGAAGTCGCCCTGAGCCGGGCGCTGGTGGACTACGGCACCGATCTGCAAACCGGGCTGATCGACGATCCCTCCCGCGTTGACGAGGGCATCGTGCGCGAGAAACACAAGGTGGACGCCACCGCCTTCCTGCGCGGTATGGAGAGTAATCGCCCCTATGCCTTCCTACAATCGCTGGTGCCGGCCTCGCCGCAATACCGCGAATTGCTGCGCGAGAAGCTGCGCCTGGAACAGCTGCAAGCTGCCGGCGGCTGGGGCGCAACCGTGCCGGAGAGCAAGATCGAACCCGGCGACACTGGCGCCGCTGTTATCGCATTGCGGAACCGCCTGATTGCAATGAGCTATCTCGAACCTACGGCGGCCCGTTCATATGATGTGGCGATCGAAGATGCGGTGCGCCGCTTCCAGAGCGATCACGGGCTGACCGTGGATGGCGTCGCGGGCGAGGGCACTTTAAAAGAGCTCAACCGTCCGGTGACGGATCGGATCAAATCGGTGCTTGTGGCGATGGAACGCGAGCGCTGGCTGTCGCCGGAGCTTGGTGCACGCCATATCCTGGTGAACCAGACCGATTTCCCCGCCAAGATCGTGGACAATGGCGAGGTGACCTTTGTGACCCGCTCGGTCATCGGCCGCAACAGCCACGACCGCCGCTCGCCGGAGTTCTCGGACGAGATGGAACATATGGTGGTCAACCCGAGCTGGTACGTGCCGCGCTCGATCATCACCAAGGAATATCTGCCCAAGCTGCAAAGCAATCCGAATTCCAACAGTCATATCGAAATCACCGACAGCCGTGGCCGGGTTGTGGATCGCAACAGTGTCGATTTCAGCCAGTTCACCGCCCGTAGCTTTCCGTTCTCCATGCGGCAGCCGCCGAGCCGGGGCAACGCACTGGGGCTGGTGAAGTTCATGTTCCCGAACAAATACCACATCTACCTGCATGACACCCCGGCCAAGAGCCTGTTTGGTCGCGAAGTGCGCGCCTATTCTCACGGCTGCATCCGGCTGCAAAAGCCCTTTGAATTCGCCTATGCGCTGCTGGCGCGGCAAAGCGACGACCCCAAGGGCTATTTCCAGAGCATCCTCAGCACTGGTCGCGAAACCAAGGTCGAGCTGGAAACCAAAGTCCCGGTACATATTATCTATCGTACCGCCTTTATTTCCGAGGATGGCCATGCGGAATTCCGCCGCGATGTCTATGGTCGCGATGCCAAAATCTGGGCCGCACTGGAGCGGGCAGGGGTAGCACTTCCTGGCGTTCAAGGGTAAGGCTCCGGCCAGGATCCGGTTGAGGAGGAATGGCCAGATGTTCAGCATTCGTGAAATTGCCGATGCCCTTGGCGCCGAAGCGGTGGGCGACACAGAGCTGAAAATCTCCCATGCGGCGGAGCCACAGGACGCCGGGCCAGATGCGCTCGCCATGGCGATGTCGCCCAAATATGCCGAGGCGCTGAGCGCGGGAACCGCCCGCGCCGCCATGGTCTGGGACGGCGCCGATTGGCAGGCGATGGGGCTTTCGGCCGCGATCTATGTCACCCGGCCCCGGCTTGCGATGAGCGGCGTCACGGCCATGCTTGATCCCGGTCAGCGCGAAGCCCCCGGCATTCATCCCACTGCGGTGATTGATCCATCCGCCGAGATTGGCGCGGATGTTCAGATCGGCCCCCTGGTCGTTATCGGTGCCAACGCCAAAATCGGCGCGGGTTCCTTGATTGGCGCCCATTGTTTTATTGGGGCCGATGTCACCATTGGCATCAATGCAAACCTGCGCGAAATGGTTTCGATCGGGGCGCGCGTCACTATCGGAGACCGGTTTCGCGCCCAGCCTGGCGCCCGCGTTGCCGCCGACGGGTTTTCCTATGTGACGCCTGAAACCTCCGGGGTTGAGAACGCCCGCAAGACGCTGGGCAATCAGGGCGAGGCAAAGGCGCAATCCTGGGTTCGCATACATTCTCTAGGCTCTGTAAGGATCGGAAATGATGTCGAAATCGGCGCAAACTGCACCATCGACAATGGCACCATTCGCGACACGGTGATCGGCAATGGCACCAAGCTCGACAACCAGGTTCACATCGGCCACAACTGCCGCATCGGCAATGATTGCCTGCTCTGCGGTCAAACCGGCCTGTCTGGATCGGTCGATGTCGGCGACAATGTGGTGCTGGGCGGTCAATGTGGCGTGGCCGACAATCTCTTTATCGGCTCCGGGGTTATCGCCGGGGGCGGCACCAAGATCCTGTCCAACGTCCCCGCAGGCCGTGTCATGATGGGCTACCCGGCGGTGAAGATGGACACCCACACCGAAATCTACAAGGCACAGCGCCGGCTGCCGCGTTTGATGCGCGATTTGGATGCGTTAAAAAAGGCTGTTTTCAAATAGGCGCATAGTCAGTAAACCTCTGGCAATCTTATCTCCCGCAGGAGCCGCTTTATGAGCACGCAGGACAAGGTCATCGCAATCATCGCCGAACAGGCGGTCTTGGACCCCTCGGACGTCACCCTCGACAGCACGCTGGAAGATCTCGGCATTGACAGCCTCGGCCTGGTCGAAAGCATCTTCGCCATTGAGGAAGAATTCGACATCTCGATCCCCTTCAACGCCAATGAGCCCGAGCAGAGCGATTTCGACATTTCAAATGTCGCCGCAATCATCGCCGGTATCGACAAGCTGATCGCCGCCAAGGGCTGATCGGCACAAAGGCCAACCACAAGAGGATATGCGATGAAACGCGTTGTGATTACCGGCGCTGGCACCATCAACGCGCTTGGGCATTCCGTCGACGCAACCCTGGAGTCCATGCGCGAGGGGCGCTGCGGAATCGGTGAGTTGGCCTTTCGCGATGTGGAGCGGTTGTCGATCAAGATCGGCGGGCAAGTTCGCGACTTTGAAGCAGAACCCAGGTTCAACCGCCAGCAAATGGCGCTCTATGATCGGTTCACCCAGTTCACATTGATCGCCGCCGAAGAAGCCATCCGCCAATCCGGGCTGGAGTTCACAGGCGAGCTCGCCGCCAGATCCGGCGTGGTGCTCGGCACCGCCGGGGGCGGGGTTTCGACCTGGGATGACAACTATCGCTCGGTCTATGAGGACGGCAAGAACCGGGTGCACCCCTTTGTCGTGCCCAAGCTGATGAACAACGCGGCCGCCAGCCATGTGTCGATGGAGTATAACCTCAAGGGGCCGAGCTTTACCGTCTCGACCGCTTGTGCCTCGTCAAACCACGCGATGGCGCAGGCGTTTCAAATGGTGCGCAGCGGCATGAGCCCGGTAATGGTTGCTGGCGGGTCCGAATCTATGCTCTGCTTTGGCGGCGTCAAGGCCTGGGAAGGCCTGCGCGTGATGTCCAAGGATGCCTGCCGTCCCTTCAGCGCCAATCGCAACGGCATGGTCCAGGGTGAGGGCGCAGGTATTTTTGTGTTCGAGGAATATGAGCACGCCAAGGCCCGCGGTGCCGAGATCCTTTGCGAGATTGCCGGTTATGCGATGAGCTCTGACGCCTCTGATATCGTGATGCCCAGCAAACAGGGCGCCGCGCGGGCGATTTCCGGTGCATTGCGGGATGCGCAGATCAACCCGCAGGAGGTGGGCTATATCAACGCTCATGGCACCGGGACTGCCGCGAATGACAAGACCGAATGCTCGGCGGTTGCGGATGTTTTTGGAACCCATGCGGACAAGCTGTTGATTTCATCGACGAAATCCATGCATGGCCATCTGATCGGCGGCACCGGCGCGGTGGAGCTGCTGGCCTGTATCATGGCGCTGAAGGATGGAATTATCGCTCCAACCATCGGCTATGAAGAACCGGACCCGGAATGCGCCCTGGATGTGGTGCCAAATGAGGCCCGCGAAGCCAAGGTCGATGTCGCGCTCAGCAACGCCTTTGCCTTCGGCGGCTTAAACGCGGTCCTGGCGCTGCGGCGGATCTAACTGCGGCGAGACATTATAAAAAAACACCCGCCGATGATTTTCGGCGGGTGTTTTGTTTTCAGCTCTGCGGCGCAGACTACTGTTTCACCACATCCACGGCGTTATAGCCGGCGGTGAAGCCTTTCAGCGACATCGGCACAGAGACAACCGTTTCCGGCGAGGTCGCCGGGCGCAGACTGAACATCGCTTTGGTGCCTTGTTTGAAGGCGTTGATATCCGCCTCGGTCAGGCCGATCTGCGCCACACATCCAGCACCATTGCAGAAGGAGAAATTATAGCGCTTGCCCGGCGCGCCATCGACCGAAATGGTCAGACCGGCGGGCAGCAGGGTTTCCAGCGGCGCGATGACGGTTGCACCCGCCACGGCCTGGCCACCCTCCTGGTCGATGCGGAACATGGTGACCTCGGCAACCGGACCACCGTCTTCGTCCAGCAGGACTTGCAGCAGCGAACAGGGGTCGTTCTCCGACTCGCTGCGCACGCAAGCCAGATCCCAATCGCCGAATTTCTCTTTGGAATAGCGCTGACCGACCTGCAACGCAGCGTCGGCGGGTGTCCCAAGGTCAAGCAGCTGATCTGCGCTCGGGGCCTGGGTTTCCTCTGTTGCAGCGTCCGTCGCGGCCTGATCACTTGCCTCTTGCGCTGCGATCGGCAATGCGCTCGCCAGCAAGAGAGCCAGGGAAACCGTGCTGAGGGATTTCAACATGAATGCCTCTTTCCTTTGGTTCTGTTCAATTCTTCGCATGTAACATGGCCACCGGAATGTGTCAGGGGAATAAAACCGTGAACAGGCGCAATTCCCTGATTTTCGCCGATGCGGCGAGCGCGGGTGGCCGCCGATGCAAGACGCGCGCGTTCGGAGACGAAAAAAGGGGACCACGCGGCCCCCTTTTGACTGTTTCGTCTCCCCGTCGGACTGGCCGACTTAGTTATTATTCAGAACGTTACGAGCGAATGTCGCTTCGGTCAACATCCAATGACAAAAAAAACAAAACTCTCTTTCAATGTTCTATTTTGCGCTTATTTTGCGCATGATCCACCGCGATAGCTGCCCAATCCACAGGCAGATAAAAAAAAGGCCGTGCACTAAGGCACGGCCAGTCTGACAGGGAGGAAATGTCCGCCGGTTCAACCGCATGAGAACCAACGGGCAAGTTCACGCTGGCATAGAAAGGTTAACATTGTATTTTCGTTCCATAAGAGTCGTTAGGAGTTAGGTCCGAATGCCAGAGGAAGTATTTATCGGCGGTGGTGGCGAGGGATATAAGTCTCCTCAACAGCTGACCCTGAAATATGCCAATCGCCACGGGTTGATCGCAGGCGCAACCGGAACCGGAAAAACCGTTACTCTTCAAATCCTTGCAGAGAGTTTTTCACGCCAGGGCGTGCCGGTTATTCTGGCCGACGTCAAAGGCGATCTGTCTGGTCTGGCCAAGGCTGGCAATGCCGCCGCAGATCTGCATGATGCCTTCGTCAAAAGATCGCAAAAAATCGGATTTACCGCGTTTGACTACCATGACGTGCCGGTCACCTTTTGGGATCTCTTCGGCGAACAGGGGCATCCGGTGCGCACCACCGTCGCGGAGATGGGCCCGTTGCTGTTGTCGCGATTGCTGGAGCTGAGCGAGGCGCAAGAAGGCATCCTGAATATCGCCTTCCGGCTGGCGGACGAGCAGGCGCTGCCATTGTTGGACCTCAAGGATCTGCAATCACTGCTGGTGTGGGTCGGTGAAAACCGTGACAGCCTGTCGTTGCGCTATGGCAATGTGTCCTCGGCCTCGATCGGCGCCATTCAACGGCGGTTGCTGGTGTTGGAAAACCAGGGGGCCGCCGCGATGTTCGGCGAGCCGGCGCTGGAGCTGGCGGATCTGATGCGGCGGGACGCCACGGGGCGTGGCATGGTCAATATTCTTGCCGCCGACAAGCTGATGGCCTCGCCCAAGCTCTATGCCACATTCCTGCTGTGGCTATTGAGCGAATTGTTTGAAACCCTGCCGGAGGTCGGCGACCCGGATAAACCGGAGCTGGCGTTCTTTTTCGACGAGGCGCATCTGCTGTTTGAAGACGCGCCCAAGGCCTTGGTGGATAAGGTAGAACAGGTCGCGCGGCTGATCCGCTCCAAAGGGGTTGGGATCTATTTTGTCACCCAATCCCCGGATGACATCCCCGAGGATATTCTCGGCCAGCTTGGCAACCGCATCCAGCACGCGTTGCGCGCCTATACTGCGCGCGACCGTAAAAAACTGACACTGGCCGCAGAAACCTATCGCGAAAACCCGCGGTTCAACACGGCGGATGCCATCCGCGATGTCGGCGTCGGCGAGGCGGTAACCTCCTTGCTGGAGAAAAAGGCGGTACCGGGTATCGTGGAGCGCACGCTCATTCGTCCGCCCTCGACGCAGCTTGGCCCGATCAGTGGCGCGGAGCGGAAGAACATCCTTCAAGCGTCTGATATGTCGGGAAAATATGATACGCCCGTAGATCGACATTCGGCCTATGAGATCCTCAAGGCCCGCGCCGAGAAGGCCGCCACGGAGGCAGAAGCCGCCGAAACCCGCGCCGAAGAGACAGCAGAGCCCATGGTGCGCGAGTTTAACGCCGCGCGTCGCTACAGTGGGAGCCGTGTCGGCCGATCCAGCGCACGCCGCATTGGGGGAGGCGACACATTTGCCTCTGCCATGTCCGAGGCGGTG